>JANPFX010000136.1:0-18266 GCA_031423635.1 Acidimicrobiia bacterium
GAGCGAGGTGAGCACCGCGACCAGCGCGATCGGTGACGGCGCCAGCGCCACGAGCGGAAGCAGGAGCGCAAGTGTGGTCGCCGCCATGAGCACAAGCCGACGGCTGCCGAATCGGCGCAGCAACCGGGCGACCAGAAGCGAACCGATGATGCCGCCGAGTCCGCCGCCGATGAGCGTGGCCCCGAGTCCGCCGTTGTCCATCCCCAACCGGTCACGCACGTCAGGAATCCGGGGGATCCAATTGGAGAAGACCAGCCCGTTGACGAAGAACAGCCCGGCAACAGCGAGACCCGACGCCTTGGTCGTGGGGTCAGCGGAGGGGGTGTCGGCGTTCACGAGCGGGACAGTCTTACCGGTCGTTGCCTACCGTTTGCCCCGACCCGTCTATGAGTGCAGACTCAGCGAATGGGCGTCTACCGATCCAGGATCCTCCCGCACATCATGAACGCGGCCATGAACTCCAAGGAGAACCGCGAAATACGTACGCGAGTCTGCGCGGACCTCGTTGGCACAGTGGTGGAAATCGGGTTCGGTTCGGGCTTGAACATCCCGCACTATCCGGCTGGAGTCGACACGGTCGACGCGGTAGAGCCATTGGCCCGGTCGGTCGCTATCGCCACCAAACGAATCGACGCGGGGCGAGCGCGCATTCGTCATGTCGGCCTGACGGGCGAACGGATCGATCTCCCCAGCGCATCAGCCGATGCGGTTCTGTCCACCTGGACGCTGTGCTCGATCCCCGATGTCGAGGCCGCACTCTCGGAGATCCGAAGGATCATGAAACCGGGCGGAGTCCTGCATTTCGTCGAGCACGGCATCGCTCCCGATCCGAAGGTGGCACGCCGCCAACACCGCATCGAGCCGATCACCAAGCCGATCTTCGGTGGCTGCCACCTCACCCGGGATATCCCCGCGCTCCTCACCGGTGCGGGATTCGCCATCAGTTCGATGACCGCGTTTCAACACCCCAAAGAGCCGAAGCCCTTTGGTTGGACCTTTGAAGGCCGCGCCACCGTCGCGTAGCGATCGGGTCGAGGCACTCGCGTCTCAACTTGTGGCCCGGCGTCAGCTTTGTCGGGCGAGGCCAATAGCTCATGGTCTTCACGCTTCCGTCTTCGCCAGGTGGATGCGAACGACGTATCGGCCTCGACCGCCTTGCCATGGCCGAGTCGATCCACCCGCTTCGTCGATGCCTGCAAAAAAATGGGATGTCTCGTTCGCTGCGTCCCTCCTGGCGGGACGGAGTGAACGATCAGCAGGTGCTCCCAGAGCGACCCGGGCTCGGAAACCCCGCCCCCGGCCAGCGGTTTGGTGCCCGGCTAGCTGTTCTGCACGAACTCGAAGCCGAAGCGGCCTTTGATGCAGAGGTTGCCGTGGGTCACCGAGTGCTCAGCTGGCGAGGTGACCTTGACGATGCGCTCGTCCTGTACGTGGAGCGTCAGCTGGCAGCCGACGCCGCAATAGGGGCAGATGGTGTCGGTCTGCGTTTGCGCCGGCTCGTCCCACGTGCCGGCGGCCCGCATCTCATGTTCACTTCGGAACATCAGTGCACCGGTAGGGCAGACCTGAACACAGTTACCGCAGTAGACGCACGCCGAATCGGTGAGCGCGGCGTCGAACTCGGTGGAGATGCGGATGTCGAAGCCGCGACCGGCGACGCCGATGGCGAACGTGTTCTGCCACTGCTCACCGCATGCGTCGACGCACTGGTAGCAGAGGATGCACTTCGAGTAGTCGCGGACGTAGAGGTCGTTGTCATCCTTCACGGCCTGCCGGACCGTCTCGGCCAGCGAACCGTCGGTGGCGTGATGATGCCCGGTGGCGCGGGCGTCACGGTCGGGAGCGAATGAGACGTCGCCGTGTCGAGCGGTGTCGACGCCGTACTCGCTGTTCCAGCGATCCACGTTCGGGGTGATCGAGAGGTCGACCGAGCTCCCGAGGAGTTCCAGCACCATGCGGCGCGAGGTGTCGACACGCTCGTTGCGAGTGTGAACGACCATGCCGGCTTCGACCGGCCGCGAGCATGACGGCACCAGGGTCCGGGAGCCCTCCACTTCGACCATGCAGACCCGGCAGGCGTTCTTCGGGGTGATCGTCTCGCCCCGGCAGAGCACCGGGATCTCGGTGCCGGCACTGCGGCATGCATCGAAGATCGTCGTGCCCTCAGGCACCCTCACGGTGGCACCGTCGATGGTGGCTTCGACCATTCGTCGCCGCATGCCCAGCGAGACGGCGGTCATGAGAACACTCCGAGCTTGATGGCGGAATCGATGGCGTTGTGGGCGGTCTGCCCGAGACCGCAGATGCTCGCGTCTCGCATGACCTGGCCGAGGTCCTTCAGCAACGCCAACTCCTCGGCGCGCGTACGGTCCGGTCGGGAGCCGATGGTGAGACGGGTCAGCGATTCCTGCTGACGGACGGTGCCGACCCGGCAGGGTACGCACTGACCGCACGATTCATTGCGGAAGAAGGCCGCTATCCTGCGCACCTGATCGACGAGATCGACGGTGTCGTCGAACACGCACACCACGCCGGAGCCGAGCGACGCGCCGATGGCCCGGGTGGCTTCGAGGGTCAGCGGGATGTCGAGATCGGCCGGACCGATGAACGAACCGGCGGCACCACCGAGCAGCACCGCCTGGACGGATCGTCCGTCCGGAAGGCCACCGGCAAGATCGATGAGCTGGCGGAGCGTGATGCCGTAGATGACTTCGTAGACGCCCGGCTTCCTGACGGCGCCGCTGAGGCAGAACAGCTTGTGGCCGACGGATCCTTCGGTACCCCGCGCCACGTAGGTCAACGCACCCTCCACCATGATCGGGAGCACGTTGATCAGTGTCTCCACGTTGTTGACCACGGTGGGCTTGTCGAAGAGCCCCTTCTCGACGGGGAACGGCGGCTTGTTGCGCGGCTCGCCCCGGTAGCCCTCGATCGAGTTGAAGATCGCCGTCTCTTCGCCACAGATGTAGGCACCGGCGCCACGGGTGATCTCGATGTCGAAATTGAACCCCGAACCGAGGATGTTGGTGCCGAGATACCCGCGTGAACGCGCCGTGTCGAGCGCCGCCGTGAGGGTGGCCATCGCCCGCGGGTACTCGCCGCGGAGATAGATCCAACCGTGTTCGCACCCGGCCGCGAACGCCGCGATGGTCATCGATTCAATCAGCGCGAACGGATCGCCTTCCATGACCACACGGTCCTTGAAGGTGCCGGGCTCGGACTCGTCGGCGTTGCAGACGAGGTGATGGGGTCGTTCCGGCTGGCGGGCCACGGCGTCCCACTTGCGTCCCGTCGGGAACGCGGCACCGCCGCGACCGAGCAGCTTGGCGTCGGTGACTTCGCGGATGACGGCCACCGGACCCATGGCGAAGGCGGCGCGCAGGGCTTCGTAGCCGCCGTTGGCGCGGTACGCATCGAGGCTGAGCGGATCGATAACGCCGACGCGGCGCAGGAGAGTGAGGTCGGCAACGGGCTGGGGGATTGCTGCCGCCACCGGGGCTTCAGCGGCGGGCCAGGCACCGTCGATGACCGATTGCGCGACGTCGGGGGTGCAGTTCTCGATGAGCGCGTGACGAGCCGGCGAGCCGGCCAGGGTGACCAGCCCGACGGGCGCACGCTCGCACGCTCCCAGGCAGGGGGAAGCGTGCGCGCCTCGGGGTACGGCGCTCTCGGTCGATCCGGCGGCGCGACATGCTGCGTCGACGCACACGTGGACCTGACGCGGGTCCGACTCCGTGAGTGGAAACAGCGCGTAGAAGCTGGCGACGGCGAAGACCTCAGCTGGGGCGACGTCGGTGCGGCTGCTGATCTCGTTCACCGCGCCGGGAGAGATCCACCCGACCCGATCGTTGACGGCGTGGAGGACGGAGAGGAGTTCATGACGTCGGTCGCGAAGCTGTTGGCCGCCGCTGCCCACGTGGAAGTCCGCCGCAGTGCGCTCGGCGGTGCGCCATCCGTCGATCGCCGGTGCGAGGACCGACTCGATGGCGGCCGCCTCGATCTCTGTCGCCTCGTGGATAGAGGTCTTCAGGTCCATTCAGCTGCCCGCTACGAGGGCGCGGTCGGAAATCTTGTCGATCCGGACGGCGCTGGCCTTGAACTCGGCGGTGCCCGACTTCGGATCGTTCGCTTCGATGGTGAGGATGTTCACGTCGACCTGCTCGGGAAAGTGGAAGGTCATGAACACCAGACCGGGGCGAAGGGACGAATCGATCTGCACGGGTGCTTCGACCGCTCCGCGGCGCGACGCCACGACAACGGTCTCACCGTCGACGATGCCGAGGGCTCGGGCGTCTTCGGGGGACACGTCGATGGTCTCGCCGAAGCGCAGCGGCGACGCGAAGCCACCGGACTGCACGCCGGTGTTGTAGGAGTCGAGCCGTCGGCCGGTGGTGAGCCGCAGTGGGAACTCGTCGGAGAGCGTGTCGACCGGCGGGTCGTCGATCACGACCGAGAACGGGGCGAGCCGACCTCGTTCGGCCGGCTCGGCGGCCCATAGGCGTCCGTGGAGGAAGGACGGCTCGATGCGGTCGTGGCTCGGGCAGGGCCACTGGATGCCGTCGTGCTCTTCTAAGCGCGCATAGGACATGCCGTGGTGCATCGGTGACAGCGCACGCATCTCGTCCCACACGTTCTCGGCGACTTCACGAGCTGTCGAGCCGTAGGACCAGTGGTGACCCATCTTGGCGGCGAGCGCCACGATGATCTCGATGTCGTCCTTCGCGTCGCCGGGTGGGTTGAGGGCCTTGCGGCATCGCTGCACGCGCCGCTCGGAGTTGGTCACGGTGCCTTCGCTCTCGCACCAGCTCGCCGAACCGGGAAGCACGACATCGGCAAGCTCCGCGGTGCGCGTCAGGAAGATGTCCTGCACGACCATGTGGTCGAGGCCCCGGAGGAGCTTCACGGCGTGGCCCTTGTCGGCTTCGGACTGCGCCGGGTTCTCGCCGATGACATAGAGCGAACGCAGCTCGCCGCGGCCCATGGCCTCGAACATCGCCGTGAGGTGCCAGCCATAGCGGTCCTGGATCTCGTTGCCGGTGCCGACGAGTGACCACGCGTGGTCATACTTTGCCCGCACCGTGGCGTCGAGGATGTCCTGGAAGCCGGGCATGCGGTTGGGGATGGCGCCCATGTCACCGCCGCCCTGCACGTTGTTCTGACCGCGCAGCGGGTTGAGGCCCGCACCGAAACGGCCGACGTGTCCGCACAACAGAGCCAGATTGATCAGGGCAAGGACGTTGTCGACGCCGTTGTGGTGCTCGGTGATGCCGAGCGTCCAGCAAAGCTGCGCCCGGTCCGCCCGGGCGTAGGTGTGAGCGAGCTCGCGGATCGCTTCGGCGGGACCACCGGTGACGGCAGAGCCGCGGGCCAGGGTCCACGGCTCGACCGAGGAGGCGTAGGCCTGGTAGTCGCTCGTGGAGCCTTCGATGAAGGCGCGGTTGGCGAGCCCGGCGTGGATGATCTCGCGGGCGATGGTGTTCGACAGCGCGATGTCGGTGCCGACATTGAGTCCGCACCACAGGTCGGCCCACTGCGCGGTCTCGGTGCGGCGGGGATCGACGACGATCAGCTTGGCGCCGTTGCGGATCCCCTTCAGGACGTGCTGGAAGAAGATCGGATGGGCGGCACGCGCGTTCGACCCCCAGAGGACGATGACGTCAGTTGCTTCGATCTCGGCGTAACTCGAGGTTCCGCCGCCTGCTCCGAACACGGTGGCCAGACCGACCACAGACGGAGCGTGTCAAGTGCGGTTGCACGAGTCGATGTTGTTGGTCCCGATCACCGCCCGGGTGAACTTCTGGGCGATGTAGTTCATCTCGTTCGTCGACTTGGAGCAGGAGAACAGTCCGAAGGCGTTTCGTCCGTGGGTGCTGCGGGTCTCGGCGAACCCGCGTGCAGCCCGCTCCAGTGCCTCGTCCCACGTGGCCGGGCGGAGTACCCCGTTGTCCCGGACGAGCGGGGTGGTGATGCGGGGGAGCGGGGACGACTTCATACCCCGGTGGGCCGGGCGTTTCGCGGTCGTGCTCATGGCTTCTCCCGGGGTTGCGGTGCGATGATCGCCAGTGTACTGATCGCTCCTCGGTATTCCACCATGCGGGACGGGCCCGCAATGTGGAACGATGATGTGCTGATATTCACGCTGCCACGCCCGACGATCCGCCCCAAACCCTGAGGAGCTTCCATGCCGTTCCCGTCTGATCTCGAGATCGCCCGTGCCGGAAAGCCACTGCCCCTGCCGGACATCGCCGCCCAGATGGGCATCGGCGAGCATCTCCTCGAGCCGTACGGCCGCGAACTCGCCAAGATCTCGCTCGAGGCGATCGATGAGCTGAAGGATCGCCCGAGGGCAAAGTACGTCGTGGTCACGGCAATCACCCCGACCCCGCTCGGCGAAGGCAAGACCACCACGACCGTCGGACTCGGGCAGGCGATGAAGCACATCGGCAAGAAGGCCGTCATCAGCCTTCGTCAGCCGTCGATGGGTCCGACGTTCGGCATCAAGGGTGGCGCGGCCGGCGGCGGATACAGCCAGGTCATCCCCATGGAGCTCCTCAACCTGCACCTGACCGGCGACTTCCACGCGGTGACCGCTGCCCACAACCTCCTCTCGGCGATGGTCGACAACCATCTCCACCAGGGCAATGAGCTCGGACTCGACCTCAACAACATCACCTGGCGACGAGTGCTCGACGTGAACGACCGTTCGTTGCGCAACCTCGTCATCGGCATGGGCACCGCCGAGGACGGCGTCGTCCGCCAGAGCGGCTTCGACATCACCGCGGCCTCCGAGGTCATGGCCATCTTCGCCCTCGCCACCTCGCAGAAGGACATGCGCAAGCGTCTCGGCCGCATCGTCGTCGGCTACACCAAGGCCGGCGAGCCGGTCACCGCCGAGCAACTCCACGGCGCCGGTTCGATGGCCGTGATCATGCGTGACGCCCTCAAGCCGAACCTCCTCCAGACACTCGAGAACACCCCGGTGATCGTGCACGCCGGACCGTTCGGCAACATCGCCCACGGGAACTCCTCGATCGTCGGCGACATGATCGGCATCCACGCCGGCGAATACCTGATCACTGAAGCCGGCTTCGGCGCCGACATGGGCGCCGAGCGCTTCTTCAACATCAAGTGCCGTACCTCCGGCCTCGTCCCCGACGCCGCGGTGCTCGTGGCGACGGTGCGGGCCCTGAAGGCCCACAGCGGCAAGTTCAAGATCGTCGCCGGCAAGGCGCTTCCGGCCGAACTGCTCGCCGAGAACCCGGCCGATGTGGAGGCCGGTGCGGCGAACCTCATCAAGCAGATCGAGAACGTGAAGGCCCACGGGGTCTCCCCGGTCGTCGCCATCAACGCCTTCCCGACCGACTTCGCCAGCGAGCACGAAGCCATCAAGCGCATCGCCGAGGCGGCCGGCGCCCGTGTTGCGGTGTGCACCCACTTCTCCGACGGGGGAGCGGGCGCGACCGACCTTGCCCGCGCTGTCGTCGAGGCATGCGACGAGCCGTCGACGTTCGCGTTCCTCTATCCCGACGAGGCGTCGCTCAAGACCAAGATCGAAACGGTGGCGACCAAGATCTACGGTGCTGGCAACGTGACCTACAGCGCTGCGGCCAACAAGCAGCTCGCCAACTACGAGCGCAACGGCTTCGGCCATCTGCCCGTGTGCATCGCCAAGACCCACCTGTCGATCTCGGCCGACGCCTCGCTCAAGGGAGCGCCGACCGGTCACACGCTCAATGTGCGTGAGGTCCGCGCGTCGGTGGGCGCCGGGTTCATCTATCCGATCTGCGGCGACATGCGCACGATGCCCGGCCTCGGAACGCATCCGGCGGCGTCGATCATCGACTTCGACGAGAACGGCGAGATCGTCGGGCTCAGCTGATGATGCCGCCGATCCTGCTGCGCCGACCTACCTCGACTCCTAGGGTTGCCTTCTGTGTCTGATGATCTGGTCCGTACCCCCGGTGGCGCCGTCCTGATGGACGGCATCCGCCTCCGCGACGAAACCATCGCGCGCCTACGACGAGAGATCGAAGCTGCGGGCTCGCCGCACGTCTGTCTCGCCACGGTGCTCGTCGGCGACGACAAGCCGAGCCGGGCCTACATCAACTCGAAGCAGAAGAAGGCGGGAGAAGCCGGGATCGTCTCCAAGCACACCGACCTGCCGGCCACAGCGACCCAGGCCGAGGTCAACGCGGTGATCGAGTCGCTCGCCGCCGACCCGATGGTGCACGGCATCCTGTGCCAGTTCCCTCTGCCCGCCGGCCTCGATGCCGACGAGGTGCTCGCCCACATCCCGCCGGAGAAAGACGTCGATGGCCTCACGGAGCGTTCTCTCGGGCGTCTTGTTCGGGGCCAGGCCGGCCACGTCGGCTGCACACCGCTCGGGGTCATGCGGCTGCTCGAGCGTTACGGGGTGGCCACTTCGGGCAAGCGGGCCGTTGTGATCGGCCGGTCCACGCTCACCGGCCTGCCGCAGGTGCTCCTGCTCGGGCGAAAGGGCATCGACACCACGGTCACGCTCGCCCACTCACGAACTCCTGCCGGTGATCTCATCGACGTCTGCCGGGCGGCTGACATCATCGTCGCCTGCGCCGGGCAGGCCCGCATGATCACGGCGGCCCACGTGAAGCCGGGCGCCGCTGTCGTCGACGTGGGGATCTCGCGCAGCGAGGCCGGCCTCGTCGGGGACGTGGACTTCGACGCCGTCCAAGCCGTCGCCGGAGCGATCACGCCCATGCCGGGAGGTACCGGGCCGATGACGATCGCCTGTCTGTTGGAGAACACGCTCTCGGCAGCGAAGATGCAGGGCGCGTTCCCGTCCTGACGCGCTCTGCGCCCGGGCGCGAGGTTCGGTCGCCGCATCCCAGGCACGCCTGGTGGGCATCCCAGATCGGTCGATTTCGCGGGATTCCGCCCGATTTTGCCGGGTCTGGGATGCCGCTACCCCCGATCTGGGATGTGTCACGTGTTCGTGCCGGACGCGAGGTTCCCGCGATGATCAGCGGCGGCGTTCGGCTGCGGCTTGGGTGAGGCGGTCGAGGATCGTGGCCATCACAACGATGGCGAGGCCGACTTCGAAACCGAGGCCGGTGTTCGATCTCGTAAGTGCACGTACGGCTTCGAAGCCGAGGGCGCCGGAGCCGGTCATGCCGGCGATGACCACCATCGAGAGCACCATCATGATCACCTGGTTCAGGGCCAGGACGATCGACGGCAGCGCCAGCGGTAGCTGCACGCCCCAGAGGACCTGCCGCTTCGACGCGCCGAAGCTTTCCGCCGCCTCGATCGGTGCGGTCGGGACGTGCTTGATGCCGAGGGCACACAACCGGATGCCGGCGGGAATCGCGTAGAGCGACGACGCGATGATGCCGCCCGGCACCACCGAGATGGTGAAGATCATGACGAACGGGATCGTGTAGATCAGCGACGGGATCGTCTGGAGTGCGTCGAGCACCGGAGCGACGAAGGCCTCCGCCCGGGGCCGTCGACCGAGCGCGACGCCGATGGGCAGAGCGATCGCGGCGCTGACGGTGGTCGCCACGACCACTTGGACAAGTGTCTCGATCGACAGCGTCCACATGCCGGTGAGCCCGATGGCGAACAACCCGAGAGCGATGCCGAGGGCCAGCTTCCACCCGCGGGCCACGAATCCGAGCAGGGCCGACGCCCCGATGAGCACCGGCCAAGCGAGCGTGTTGGTGAGGAAGTCGCGGGCGCGGATGAGCACGTCACGGACGATGAAGTCGTTGACCGGCCGGGTGATCCAGCGCCCGTTGTCGCGTATCCAGCGGATACCGGTGTCGAGCGAATCGGCGAACGATGCCCGCCACGAGACCGGGAACGTGGTCCAGCCGACGACCCGGCCGACGACGATGGCGGCCAGGATGGCGCCAGCTGCGCACGCAACGATCCGCGGATCGATCCTTTCCAGGCGGCGACGCTGGGTGACGAACGCACCGGAGACGCGGTCGAGAACGATGGCGACGCACACGATGGCGAAACCCACGACCATGCCGCGGCCCGCCGCCCGGATCTGGAGCGTCTCGAGCACCTCCTGGCCGAGCCCGCCCGAGCCCACGAGCGCAGCGATGACCACAATGCCGAGCGCCATCATGATCGTCTGATTCACGCCGGCGGCGATCGAGGGGAGCGCCTGGGGGAGCTGGATCTTGGTAAGCAACTGTCGGCGGGTCGAGCCGAACATCTCCCCGGCTTCGACGGTGGCGGTCGGGACTTGGGAGATCCCGAGCGCAGTGAGCCGCACCGCCGGCGGGAGTGCGAACACCACTGTGGCGACCGCAGCCGGAACCGGTCCGATACCGAAGAACAGCGTGGCCGGGATCAGGTACACGGTCGACGGAACCGTCTGCATGGCGTCGAGGAGTGGCCGCAGGATCCGGTTGGCCAGCGGTGAGAGTGCCGACAGCACGCCGAGGGGAATACCGATGGCGAGTGAGATCACAACCGATACGACGACCAGTGAGATCGTCTGCATCGTCTGGGGCCAGAGTCCGACGACACCGGGGTAGCACGACGCGATCCCTACGACGATGCCGGTCTTCCACCGGCCGCGCCACACCAGCAGGGCCATGGCCACGAGTGGGATCGTGAACCACGGCAGACCGATCAGGTTGTTCGCCAACCCGTTCAGCGCCCACTTCAGCGCGTCGGAGATCGGGGTGAAGAACCACGTGAACAGGGGGTGGCTCAGCTGGTTGTTCCGAACCCAGCGCTGCATCTGATCGACCGGTTCGTGCAATCGCCAGTTCAGCCGTTCGGGGAACTGCCTCCCGACGGTGGAGGACGCGAGGGCAACTTGGACAACGACCAGCAGAGCGAGTGCGGACAACGCGACGGACTTCTTCGTGACGGTCACGCGCCGGGTGTCGCGGGCGGCCGTGGTGAGCGAGGCCGTCACGGGCGCCCCGGCCGGCGGCGCGGCGTTCCGGCGGGTGTCCTCATGCTGGGATCGAAGCGTCGTCGCCAACCAGTTGGCGGAAGTCATCGATCGTCACCATTCCGAGAAGCGATCCGGAGGCGTCAACGACGCCGACCGGGCCTGCATCTTCGAGAAACAGCGGGATGAGGTTCTCGGCCAGCGTGTCCGGGGAGACGGAGCGTGTCGGCGATGAACCCTCGGCTGCGCGCATGATCGTATGAGCGCGTATGACCTTGAGCTTCGGGACATCGCGGGTGAACGCGTGGACGTAGGGGGTGGCGGGGCGGGTCACCACCGTCTCTGGCGTGCCGATCTGCTCCAGCACCCCGTCCTTCATCACCGCAATCCGGTCGCCGAGCCGGATGGCCTCGGCGAAGTCGTGGGTGATGAAGACGATGGTGCGCCGCAACTCCCGTTGCAGGCGGAGGAGTTCGTCCTGCATGTCACGACGGATGAGCGGGTCGAGCGCCGAGAACGGCTCGTCGAAGAACAGGATCTCTGGATCGAGGGTGAGGGCACGTGCCAGACCGACGCGTTGCTGCATGCCACCCGAGAGCTGGTCCGGGAAGTGCGACGCCCAACCGGACAGACCAACGAGCTCGACGACCTCGCCGGCCCGCCGCCGTCGCTCGGCCTTGCCGACGCCCTGCACCTCGAGGCCGTAGGCGACGTTGTCGATCACCCGTCGGTGCGGAAACAGGCCGAAGTTCTGGAAGACCATCGCCATCTTCGACCGGCGCAGGGAACGAAGCGAGTCGGCCGAGATCCCGACGAGGCTCTGGCCGTCGATCGTGACGTCGCCGCTGGTGATGTCGTGGAGACCCGAGAGGCACCGGATCAGCGTCGACTTGCCGCTCCCGGAGAGCCCCATCACCACGAACGTCTCGCCCTTTGCCACGGCGAAGCTGACGTCGCGGACCCCGACAGTGCAGCCCGTGGCGGTCTGGATGGCCGAGCGCTCGGCACCCTCCGCCGCAAGACGGAGTGCCGCCGCCGGGTCGGCCCCGAACACCTTCCACAGGGAGCGAACGTCGATCACGGAGTCATCACCGGGCGTGATCCTACGCACAGGCCCGCTGGTCGCGTCGGAGCTCGCTTCCGCGCACGTTGGGTGTTCGGTGCTCGTCACCACGGCCCGCAATGTGGAACACTCGTTGCCACTTTGGCCTGCTCGGGGTCACCTAGGAGGTTCACCCATGCGCCGTAACCGTTCCCGCGCCACCCTGCTCGCGCTCGCGCTCGCCGCCACCGTCGGCTTCGCCGGCTGCTCGTCCGATTCCAAGGACACCGCGACCAAGGACACCGCAGCACCGACGGGGGAGACCGCAGCAGCCGCGCCGAGCGGCGACAAGCCCACGGTCAAGCTTGTCGAGAACGCCTGGACGGCGTCGGCCATCGACGTCGAGATCGCCAAGCAGCTCATCGAGAAGAACCTCGGGAACAAGGTCGAGGTGGTCAAGATCGACGAGAACCTGCAGTTCGCCGGACTCGCCGCCGGCGACCTCGACGCGACGCTGGAGATCTGGCCGTCGGGCGTGGTTCCCGAGGAGCAGAAGTACATCGATGACGGCCAGATCGTCAACGCCGGGCCGCTCGGTGCGATCGGCAAGATCGGCTGGTTCGTACCCGACTACGTGGAGGAGAAGTTCCCCCAGCTGAAGACCTGGGAAGGCTTCAAGGATCCGGCTGTCGCCAAAGCGTTTGCCACGGCCGAGACCGGCGACAAGGGGCGCTTCCTCGGGACCGACCCGTCGTACTCGCAGTATGACGAGACCATCGTGAAGAACCTCGGCCTCCCGCTGCAGGTCCAGTTCTCCGGCTCCGAGGCGGCAACGGTCGCAGAGCTCGACAGTCGGGTGGCGGCGAAGGAGCCGGTCGTCATGTACTGGTGGACCCCGACTGCCGCGGTCGCCAAGTACAACCTGAAGAACATCGCCCTGCCGGCGTATTCCAAGGAGTGCTACGCCGACCCGGCGAAGATCGCCTGTGACTATCCCGAGGACGTCCTCTTCAAGGCCATCTCCGCCAAGCTCGAGACCAAGGACGCCGCGGTCGCCGCATTCCTGAAGAAGTTCTCTCTTTCGACCGAGGATCAGCTCAGCATGCTCCCCACGGTTGAGATCGACAAGAAGCCTGTTGCCGACGTCGCCGCCGAGTGGATCACCGCAAACGAGGCGACGTGGAAGGCGTGGCTCGCTTGATGCTCCGGGAGCGGTAGTCGTATGACTGCCGTCCAGTCGGTTGAGCGTGCTCTGTTCCTGTCCGCGGTAGTCGTATGACTGCCGTCCAGTCGGTTGAGCGTGCGTTCGCCATCATCTCCTGCCTCGCCGCCGGACCCGCCGGCGTATCCGACATCGCCGAGCGGGTCGGTCTGCCGAAGAGCACGGTCTCCCGGTTGCTCGTGACACTCGTCGATCTCGGCGTGGTGGAGCAGAGCGCGCCGGGCAGCGGCTATCGGTTGGGGGCCTACCTGCAGACGCTGGCCGGCACCGCGCAGCCGACCCGGCGTCTCGTCGACGTCGCCCGACCTCACCTCGTCGAACTCGTCAACGCCGTCGGGGAATCGGCCGGGCTCTCGGTGCTCGACGGCGGCGAGGTGCTCTATCTCGATCAAGTAAGCGCACAGAGCGAAATTCAAGTTCGTGATTGGACCGGTGAACGGGTGAAAGCGCACCTGGTCTCGTCCGGTCTCGTGCTGCTCGCCGAATCGGCCGCGGCTGCGATCGACCGTTATCTCGCCGCTCCCCTCGTCCGCCAAACCGAGCGGACAATGACCGATCCGGTGGCGCTGCGTCGTCGACTCGAGGCGGTGCGAGCGGACGGTGCTGCGTGGGTCATCGACGAACTGATCGACGGGTTGAGTTCTGTTGCCGCACCCCTCCGCGATGCCAGCGGTCGGGTCATCGGGGCAATTCACGTGCACGGTCCGTCGTTTCGCTTCCCGGGTACGAAGACTGCGTCGATTTCGGCCAAAGTCCGAAGTGCGGCGGATCGCATCTCCGCCGCTCTGGCATGAACGCGTTGCGCAGGCTCGACCCCGTCGCTCCGAGGCGATGTTCCCGGACGGTGACGCGGGCCGTCGCCCTCTGGGTTGTTGCGTTGACCGCGGGCGGTTGCGGGTCCGCGGACGATGGAATTCCGACGAGAGCCCCTGCCGAAACGAGCTCCTCCGCGGGATCGAGCCCAATGGACACAGCGTCTCCCGTGACGACCGAGGCCGCAGCGACCGAAGCCGCACTTGCGGTCGCCCGCATCGAGAGCGAGGTGATCGGTGATCGTCGGTTCGAGATCAACGTCCCCGCCGGGTACGACGGATCGAAACCTGTTCCGCTCGTCGTGGTGCTCCACGGCTACACCGGAAGCGGGTCCGGAGCGAAGGCGTACTTCCGGCTCGAAGCCGAGGCCCGCAAACGAGGGTTCCTGACCGTGTATCCCGACGGCATCCCGGACAGCTCGGGGAACCAGTTCTGGAACGCCACTGACGCTTGCTGCCAGTTCACCGCGACGGAGTCGGACGACTCGGCGTTTCTCACAAGGCTGATCGACCGCGTCGAGGAGAAATTCACCGTCGACCCGAAGCGCGTGTACTTCGCCGGCCACTCGAACGGCGGGTTCATGTCGTATCGGATGGCGTGCGAGCACGCCGACCGGATCGCGGCGATCGTGAGCGTCGCCGGAGCAACCTTCGCCGACGTTTCCGTGTGCAAACCATCGCAACCGGTGAGTGTCCTTCAGGTGCACGGGACAAGTGACACCGTGATCAGCTTCACCGGCGGTTCGATCCTCAACACGTCCTACCCGGCCGCGCTGACCTCGGTCACCACGTGGGCGGCCTACCACGGCTGCGGGGGCTCGTCTGAAGTCGGCGATGGAGCGAAGTCACTCGATCTGGATGACGTCGTCGCTGGGAACGACGCCAGTGTGACGTTGTTTGCCGACTGCCCTGCCGGCGGCGCCGTTGCACTGTGGACGATCGATGGCGGCTCGCACCAACCGGTGCTCACCGCCGAGTTCGCGTCGAGCATCATGGACTTCCTCCTTGCCCACCCGAAGCCGTGAGAGCTGCAGTCCGACGATGGAAAAGAAATGACTGATACGTCCACGTATGACTTCATCATCGTCGGAGGGGGCTCGGCCGGTTGCGCGCTCGCCAATCGACTGAGTGCTGATCCTGGAAATCGGGTTCTCGTCCTCGAAGCCGGGCGTCCCGACTACCGCTGGGACGTGTTCATCCACATGCCGGCGGCGCTCGCGTTCCCGATCGGTAGCCGGTTCTACGACTGGAAATACGAATCCGAGCCCGAGCCGTTCATGAAAGGCCGCAAGGTGTACCACGCCCGCGGCAAAGTGCTCGGTGGATCGAGCTCGATCAACGGCATGATCTTCCAGCGCGGCAATCCGCTCGACTTCGAACGCTGGGCGGCCGACCCGGGCATGGAGTCGTGGTCGTATGCGCACTGTCTTCCGTACTTCAAGAGGATGGAGAACTGCCTGGCGGCACCCGACGAGTGGCACGGCACGAACGGACCCTTGGAATTGGAACGCGGTCCCGCCACGAACCCGTTGTTCGACGCGTTCTTCGAGGCCACGCGCCAGGCCGGGTTCCCGTCGACGACGGACGTGAACGGATACCGGCAGGAGGGATTCGCGCGCTTCGACCGCAACATCCGCCGAGGACGACGTCTCTCCGCCGCTCGGGCCTACCTTCACCCGGTGCTCGGTCGGAAGAACCTCACGCTGGTCACCCGTGCGACTGCGCAGCGGATCCTCTTCGACGGCAAACGTGCCGTCGGTGTCGAGTACCGCCACGGTCGTGGCTCCCTGCACACTGCGCGAGGAGGAGAGGTCATCCTCTGCGGTGGGGCGTTCAACTCTCCTCAGCTGTTGCAGGTCTCCGGGGTCGGTCCGGCCAGGGTCCTCGAGGCCGCAGGTGTTCCCGTACTCCACGATCTGGCCGGTGTGGGCGAGAACATGCAAGACCACCTCGAGGTCTACGTGCAGTACTCGTGCACCCAACCGGTGTCGATGCAGCGGAACCTGAAGTTGTGGCGCAGGCCATTCATCGGCCTGCAGTGGCTGTTCCGGCGAGGGCCGGGGGCCACGAACCACTTCGAGGGCGGGGGCTTCGCCCGCTCCAACGACGAGGTGGCGTACCCGAACCTGATGTTCCATTTCCTGCCCATCGCCGTGCGCTACGACGGCACGGCTCCGGCAGGCAGCGACGGGTATCAGGTGCACGTCGGCCCGATGTATTCCGACTCCATGGGCAGCGTTCGCATCACCTCTCCCGACGTTTCGGTGAAGCCCGAACTGCGGTTCAACTACCTCTCCACCGACCAGGATCGCCGCGAGTGGGTCGAGGCGATCCGCATGGCGCGGCGGATCCTGACGCAGCCGGCGATGGCGCCGTTCAACGGAGGCGAGACCTCGCCCGGCCCGAGCGTCGAGACCGACGAGGAGATCCTGGCCTGGGTCGCCCACGACGCCGAGACCGCCCTGCACCCGTCGTGCACCGCCCGACTCGGGCAGGACGCCATGAGCGTGCTCGACCCGGGCTCGATGCGGGTGCACGGGCTCGGCGGCATCCGGGTCGTCGACGCCTCGTCGATGCGGTACGTGACGAACGGCAACATCTATGCCCCGGTGATGATGCTCGCCGAGAAGTCGGCTGACCTGATCCTGGGCAACACCCCGCTCGCTCCCGAGCCCCTGCCGTTCTATCGGCACCCGTTTTCGGCCTGAGTCCGCCCCTGGAGAGTCCGTGACCAGCGTCTAGCGTGGAGGGCCGCTGGTTGGTACGATGGTTCCGTACAGTGGAACTGTTCCACGATGCGGATCACCTTCCCCTACCTGTAGAACCCCCGGAGACGACCCCGTGAGTGACGCCGACGACGATCTCGACCTGAGTGCGCTGAACGACGAGGACCTCGTCGCCCAGATGCACGACGACCTCTACGACGGCATGGCCGATGAGATCGCCGAAGGCACCAATCTGCTGCTCGGCCGGGGCTGGTCCGCCCAGAAACTCCTCGACGAGGCCCTGGTCGAAGGCATGCGGATCGTCGGCATCGATTTCCGAGACGGCATCCTGTTCGTTCCCGAAGTGCTGCTCTCGGCCAACGCGATGAAGGCCGGCATGGAGATTCTCCGGCCGATTCTCGCCGCCAACGGCGACGAGCCCATCGGCAAGGTCGTGATCGGCACCGTGAAGGGCGACATCCACGACATCGGCAAGAACCTTGTGGCCCTGATGCTCGAGGGTGCCGGGTTCGAAGTCGTCGACCTCGGCATCAACACCGATGTCGACAAGTACCTCAACGCGTGCGCCGAGCACCAGCCCGACATCTTGGGCATGTCGGCACTGCTCACCACCACGATGCCCTACATGAAGGTCGTGATCGACACCATGATCGAGCGGGGCATGCGGAGCGACTACATCGTGCTCGTCGGCGGCGCGCCGTTGAACGAGGAGTTCGGTGCTGCTGTCGGCGCCGACGCCTACTGCCGCGATGCTGCTGTGGCGGCGGAGATGGCCAAGGCCCTCGTGGCCAAGCGCCGCGCCGCGGCCTGAGGTTCTGCCGTGACCGAGCCGGACCCGTCGCCGCGTCGACGAGGCCGAGGCACCGAGACCGCACAGGTCATCGTCATCTCGTGGCGCGACATCCCGGCGCAAGTCAATGCCCAGAAGGGGCGTGACCGCCAGCAGGTGATCCTGCCCGGCAAGTTCCAACGGGCCATCGATCGGGCCAAGCGCAAAGCCCGGATCTACACCGCCCAGGAGGACATCGCCCAGTGGAATCGCGTAAGCCGTCCCTGCGGTGACGATCTCGCCGCCGAAGCCCTGGCTGAAGCCGCCCGGATCGAAGCGGCGTACACGGTCGAACATCTCGGTCGGCTCGGCTTCCTCGGCGGCTGGGAACCCGAGAACAAGCCGGCCGATGAAGTCCTCGACGAGGCCGACGACGAAGACGACGTGGCGGAGGAGGAAGGCGTCGACGGCGACGCCTCCGACTGGGGCACGTGGAGCACCTCGCCGGAAGAAGCCGCCCGCATGCGGGCCCAGGACGATGCAGCAACAATTTCAGGAGATCGCAATGAGCTCTGACATTGGCGCTGCGCTGTTCCGCTTCGCTTCACGCTCGCAACACCTGTCTCGCGACCACTTCAGGAGATCGCAATGAGTAACACCGTCCTCAGTTCCGCCACCCGAGAAGTCGTCATCGGCTTCGACCGCCCGTTCGTGATGATCGGTGAACGGATCAATCCGACCGGTCGCAAGTTGCTGGCCGAAGAGATGAAGAACGGCGACTTCAGCCGGGTCGAAGCC
>JANPFX010000137.1:0-18355 GCA_031423635.1 Acidimicrobiia bacterium
GCCGAACGGGCACGGGACCGGCCGGGAGAGCAATCGGGACGGTTGGGCTCTCGGGCCCGGCCGGGGGCGAATCGATCACGGCCGGCGGAACGACCGGGAACGTACCGATGGGTGTCTGTCCGCTCGGAACCCACGGAGTCGGCGCCCCTTGCGCCAACAACGACGGCGCAGCGGGCGCGTTGGCCGACAGTACGGTCGCCGGGACCGTGCTGGAAGAAGGCGGAGGGACGATCACCGGCGACGCTTCGACCACCGCCGGGACGGGAGCGCTCTGGACCCTCGCGGGGACGGCGGTTGTCGTCGTTGTCTCGACCGCCGCCACCGGGCCCGAAGGCTGGGCGGTGACCGGAGCCTCGGAGGCGGCGCCAGCGGGAATCGTGGGGGTCGATCCCTCGCCCTGGGGCGCCGCCATGCGGGTGGTCGACGGAACCGGCGTCGCTGCCTGAGGCGCCGCGTTCCGGCCGATGCGTGTCGGTGTCTGGGCGGACCACAGCGCTTCCGACGGAATCACCGCGAACGGGTTGGGCATGTCCTGCTCGGTCAGATACACGAGGCCGCCCTTTCGGCTTGTGGCGGTTGACAGCAGCGTCGCTGCGTGTGCCGGATCAACGGCGTAGACGATGTGCCAGAAGCGGTCGGCCGGGTAGGACGCGGTGTACGAGGCCGGTGCCCACGCGTCGTACGTGGTCTCCGAACCCTCGAAGTTCACGACGACGTCGGCGACGTCGAGGAAGCACTCCTGGGGGTTCATCCCGGGGTTGTGAAAGATGAATCCTCCGGCCTGCGCCCGGACGTAGTCCTCGATCTGCTGGTAATAGGCGAGCTGAGCACAGTCGTACGGTGTCTGGTCGAAGAAGAAGGCGTTCACGCCGTACCAGGCGCGGTACTTGTCGATGTCGGCCTTCACGCTCGAGAGCGCCCTCGCCCCGTAGCTGGTGTCGACATACCCGACAACCGTTGCGCCCTGGCCGCGGGCCGCCGCGACGTTGGTCACGAAGGTCGGGTACGACACGGTTCCGGGACCGCTGTCGGGGTTCATCACGACGTAGCGCAGCTCCGCGGACCTGACCAGCATCCGGTCCCACTGGGTCGAGGACCAGAAGTACGCCGGGGCGGCGACCGACGGGGCAGCAACGGCCTGCGCCGACCGGGGAGCAAGCCCGACGACGCCGACCGCGCCGACAGCGCCGGCAAGCAGCGTCCGGCCCCAGATGGCTCGGCGGCTGCGGGTTCCGAGAAACTCACGGAGAGTGGTCACCCTAGGGATTTCGCCACACCGCGCGGTACGCTGAAGCCCAGCAACCACTCTTCGTGGTGAAATGAGTCCTCCGGCCTATCGCCGGCCACCGACGCGCCGACTACCGGTCACCCGACCGTCGGCTACAACAGCCCCGATGACCTCCGTCCGAGCGGGGGGTGCCACGGGCTGAGCGGTCGCAGGCCCCGAAGCTCGGCCGTGACCGCGCCGAGGACGCCGACGACCTGATCCAGCGAGGCATCGTCGGCCACCACGCCGAGGCGCTGCTCCATCGCCACCGCCGCCCGCCACTGCTCTTTGCGGAGCAGGTTGGCCACGACCCCGGGGAGACCGGCCCGACCGGTCCGACCCGAGCGGTGCACGTAATCGATCTCGTCGTCGCTGCGCTCCAGGTGCACGACCAGCGACACCGCAGCGAGATCGAGGCCCCGGGACGCGAGATCCGTCGCCACCAGGACGCTGGCATCGCCGAGTCGCATGGCGTCGATCGTCGCCCGTCTCGCTGCACTGGTCATCGCTCCGTGGAGCGCAACGGCGTCTCGGCCGTCGTCGGTGATCCAGCCGGCCCACCGGTCCGCGGCATGGCGGGTCCGGACGAACACGATCGCCCTTCCAGCGGCGTCGAGAAGCGTCCCGAGATCATGACGGAGCCGTTCACGGGTGATCTCGACGCGGAGATGGGGCGTTTGCGCACTCCCCCGGCCGAGGCCCTCGGGCGCCCGCTCCACGTCGAGTCCGACACGCACGACGATCGGGTCCGGACGGAGCCGATCGACGAGCAGACCCACCGGCCCGTCGAGGGTCGCCGAGACCAGCAGCGTCCGCGCCGAACCCGGCACGAAACCGAGGATCGCCACGACGTCGTCGACGAAACCGAGGTCGGCGAGCCGGTCGGCCTCGTCGATCACCACCGACGACACCGCCCCCAGGTCGACTTGACCCCGACTGCACATGTCGAGCAGCCGTCCCGGTGTCGCGACCACCACGTCGGCGCCACGGGCGATGTTGCGCAGCTGCGGGTCGAACGCGACCCCACCCTGGAGGAGGGCGGTTCGGCGGTCGAGACCCCGCGCGATCGGCCGGATCACCCGGTCGGCCTGCTGGGCCAGTTCGCGGGTGGGGGTGATCACCACGATGGACGGTGGCCCGAGAGGCGGCGCGGACCGAACGAGATCGTCGAAGACGACCAGGAGGAACGCCACCGTCTTGCCCGACCCGGTCGGCGCCTCGAGAAGGACATCGCCTCCCGGCCGAAGCCCGGCCAGCTCACGCACGTCGAGCTGGAAGGGATGGAGCGACGTGATGCCCATGTCGGCGACGAGGTCGTCGACGGAGCGCGTCGTCACGAGTTCTGCTCCATCGATCGTGCAGTCTTCCAGTGCGAAGGAACGCTGCGACCACGGGGCTTCGAGCGGCTGCTCAAAGCGCGATGCGGTACTCCCGCTCAAGGTCCCAGTACGGTGGTGGCGGTGAGTGCTGAGCAGGCAGAACAGGCCGCGCCGGAGTCCGCCGGCCGTCGACGGGGTCGTCGCCCGGTGTCGGTCAGCGGCGACGAGACCCGCGAGCGGATCGTGCAGGCCGCCATCGACACGCTCGACGCCGAAGGCATCGTCGGCACGAGTGCTCGGGCCATCGCCCGCCGCGGAGCCTTCAACCAAGCGCTGATCTTCTACCACTTCGGCTCGGTCGACGGCCTGCTCATCGAAGCCGCCAGGGCCGAAGGAACGAAGCGTGCCGTCCGCTACACCGAGTCGCTGGCGAAGGTGTCGAACACCCGGGAACTGATCGCCGTCGCTCACGAGATCCACCGCCACGAGCAGAGCTCCGGGTCGGTCAACGTGCTGGCCCAGCTTCTCGCAGGAGCGAACGCGTCCCCGGAGCTGCGCGAGGGGATTCACCTCGGGATGGAGCCTTGGATGGCGTTGGTCCAGGAAGCAATCGTCCGCGTGCTGCGGGGATCGT
The DNA here is from genome assembly GCA_031423635.1 of Acidimicrobiia bacterium. Classification (GTDB taxonomy): domain Bacteria; phylum Actinomycetota; class Acidimicrobiia; order Acidimicrobiales; family JANYDT01; genus JANLQX01. The sequence goes on from JANPFX010000137.1 coordinate 3,221, forward strand.
CGATCACCGCGCTCGTGGATCCGGCCGACGCCACCTATGCCGTGGCGTCGCTCTTCATCGGCATGGAACTGATGGCCCTCCTCGACCCGAGCCGCGACCGTCCCGAAACGCTTTTCGCCGCCGTCGCCAGGCTGGCCCCGATGATCGACGCGATGCTCGCCGCCACCCCCGCAGCGCCCGCCTCCTGAGGCCCGCTCCCGGACCGCGGCCGTCACAGCCGGTCACGTCCTGACCGCCTACGATCCAGTCGAGTCCACCATCACGAGGTCCGCCATGTCCGATCCGTCCCCGTTCCGCCCGCCTGCGGCCCTCTCGTACGCCAGCGGCACGTCGACCGTTCCGCTCCTCGGCGAAACGATCGGGGCGAACTTCGAGCGGGCGGTGGCCCGCTTCAGCGACCGCGAAGCACTTGTCGCCTGCCACCAGGGACTCCGGTTCACCTACGCCTCGCTCAATGAGGCCGTCGACGACGTGGCCCGGGGTCTCCTCGCCCGTGGGCTCGAGATCGGCGACCGGGTCGGTATCTGGTCTCCGAACTACGCCGAGTGGACGATCGTGCAACTGGCCACCGCCAAGATCGGCGTGATCCTCGTCAACATCAATCCCGCCTATCGCACCCACGAGCTCACGTACGCGCTCAACCAATCCGGCTGTCGATTCCTCGTCGCCGCGCCTTCGTTCAAGACGAGTGACTACCGCGCCATGGTGGCCTCGGTGCAGGAGGAGCTCGACGTTCTCGAGGACACCATCTTCCTGTTCTCCGACGACTGGTCGCAGCTCATCGAGCGGGGCCGGACGGTGTCCGTCGAGCGCCTTCGCGAGCGAAGTGCCCTCCTGCAATTCGATGACCCGATCAACATCCAGTACACCAGCGGCACGACCGGCTTCCCGAAAGGCGCCACCCTCAGCCACCACAACATCCTGAACAACGGCTTCTTCGTCGGCCAAGGCTGTCGCTACACCGAACACGACCGCATCTGCATCCCGGTGCCCCTGTATCACTGCTTCGGCATGGTCATGGGCAACCTCGGTGCCATCACCCACGGAGCGTGCATGGTCTATCCGGAGGCCGCGTTCGATCCGGGGGCCACGCTCCGCGCCATCGCCGCCGAGCGCTGCACCAGCCTCTACGGCGTACCGACGATGTTCATCGCCCAACTCGGCCACCCCGATTTCGACACCACCGTGTTCGACTCGCTCCGCACCGGACTGATGGCCGGTTCCCCGTGCCCGGTCGAGGTCATGAAGCAGGTCACGTCCCGCATGCACATGCCCGAGGTCGGCATCGCCTACGGCATGACCGAAACCTCGCCGGTGTCGACCCAGACAGCAACCGACGACACGCTCGACCGGCGAACCGGCACCGTCGGGTCCGTCCACCCCCACGTCGAGGTGAAGATCGTGGACCCCGACACCGGCCGGGTCGTTCCCCGCGGAGCCACCGGCGAGTTCTGTACCCGCGGGTACTCGGTCATGCTCGGCTATTGGATGGAGCCAGGCAAAACGGCCGATGCCATCGATCAGGCCGCCTGGATGCACACCGGCGACCTCGCCACGATGGACGACGAGGGCTACGTGAACATCGTCGGACGCATCAAGGACATGATCATCCGGGGCGGCGAGAACGTCTACCCACGAGAGATCGAGGAGTTCCTCTACTCCCATCCCGACATCGCCGACGTGCAGGTGATCGGTGTGCCCGACGCCAGATACGGCGAAGAGATCATGGCGTGGGTGACCCTTCGGGAGGGAGCCGACCCGATGTCAGCCGACGATCTGCGCGCATACTGCCAGGGGAACATCGCGCACTACAAGATCCCTCGCTACGTCAAGATCACCGAAGCGTTCCCGATGACGGTCACCGGCAAGGTCCGCAAGATCGAGATGCGCGAGATCTCCATCAGCGAGCTCGGCCTCGAGGCGGCGGCCTCGATCAAGAACGCCTGAGGACCGAAGGCCGGGTCCCGCTCAGGAGCCGAGCGACGCGAGGAGCGGGGTGAGGCGTTCGGAAACCTGCTCGTCGGGCACGCTCTGGCGCCGCCGCCACACCAAGGCGCCGACCGCGCCCGTCAGGATCGGCAGGAAGAACGTCAGACCGCGGTAGATCGCCAGCGCCGCGACGGCCTCCGGACGGGTGGAGCCGGCTGTGGTCAGTGCGCCGACGAGACCGAGCTCCATCACGCCTATCCCACCGGGGATAGGCACGAACGAGCTGACTACGCGGACCAGGGCGAACGCCCGGACGACTTCCCACCCGTCGAGTCCGGCACCGGCACCGACGGCATGCAGGGAAGCCAGCAGGATCAGGGCGAGGAGCAGTTGCGACACGATGGCACCGCCGAGGATCAGGGCGCCACGACGGCGAAGCACCGTCCACGCGCTCGCCCGGAACTCCTCCGACACGGTCGGGATCGGCCAGCGGAACAGCACGCGGCGCACCGCCGGGACCCGTTGGGCCAAGCGGTCGGCGAGACGGGCGAAGCGACCGGCGAGCCATGCGGTGCAGGTGGGTCGCGACAGCGCAGCGCCCCAGAACACCATCGGCGCCACGAGGAAACCAACGGCGCCGACCCCGATGATCACGTCGACCCGGTCCGCCCGGCCGCCGATGAGGTCGGGCCACGTATGTGCACCCGCCACGAGCCACATCGCGAACGACGGGCAGATCGCGGTGACGAACAGCGCCACGCCCGCACGAAGCGGACCGACACCCCACGACCGCCACATAGCCACACGAAGGGCCGTGCCGATCGCCGACCCACCGACGACGGCGTTCGATGCTCCGAGGTTTGCTTCGGTGGAGACCGCCATCCGACCGAATCCGACCGTCCCGACTGCCGCCCACTGCTGGGCAACGATGACGATCCGGTGGGCGAGCACGAGGGCGCCGAGGATGACCCACCACCGCGCCGAGATCGACTTCGCCTCGTTCCATGCGTTGACCATCAGGCTTCGGTGCATGAACGCGCCCGCCGCGCTGGCCGCCAGGAATGCGCCGGTGGCCCACGACATCCAGCGACGAGGGAGATGACGGGTGCGGACGTGCGCCTCCGGCATCATCAGTTCGACCGGGGCGACGAGGGACATCGCCAACCATCTTCGGCCCATATGCGCCACTACATGAGTGGCTCGCGTTCAGGTTCGCCGCAAATGGGCGTTGGAACTCACCACGATGGGCCGGGACACCCAGCCGCGGCGCCTGATCTGCCTTCAGCGGTCCAGATGGGCCCCGATGATCGCATTCATGGCCGCGTCCTCGATGAGGAACGCGTCATGACCGACGATCGAATAGACGAGCGCCAGCTCGCGCGGTCTGGGCGAAAGGAACACGAGCTCGCGCTGCAAACGGATCGGATAGAGCCGGTCGTCGTCGAGACCCACGAACTGCACATCGGCGGTGATGCGCCGCATCGCCGCGGCCACGCCGCCACGGTCACGGCCGATGTCGTGGTGGTTCATGGCCTCGTTGATCGCCAGGTACGTGTTCGCGTCGAATCTGCGCTCGAGACGCTCGGCGGCGTAGTCGAGGTACGACATCACCGCGTAATGCCCACGGTCACGTTCGGCCGACAGGATCCGCTGGTCGCCTTGGGGTCGATTCCCGAATCGGCGGTGGAGCTCGAGCTCCGTCCGGTACGTCATGTGACCGAGCCGGCGCGCCTGCGCCATCCCGGCGACCGGGCCTTCGCCCGTCCCCGTGCCGTAGTAATCGCCACCGTGGAACTCCGGGTCGCTGGTGATGCAGGTCATCTGGATCGTCTGCCAGGCGATCTGTTCGGCCGTGGCCGCAGCACCACAGCCGATGATCACGGACCTCCGCTGGCGTTCGGGGAAACCCACGGCCCACTCGAGGGCACGCTGCCCTCCGAGCGACACGCCGACGACGCCGAACCACACGTCGATGCCGAGGACGTCGGCCATTGCGGCTTCCGCGGCAACCATGTCACGAGTGGTGACGACGGGCCACCGCGACCCCCACGGCGCCCCGTCCGGGGCCAGCTGACCCGGCCCGGTGGTGCCCTGACATCCACCGAGGGTGTTGGGGATGACTACGAAGAACCGGTCGGTGTCGATGCCCAGCCCAGGTCCGATGACACCGTTCCACCACCCGGCCTCGGGATGGCCGGGCCCGGCCGGGCCGAACGCGTGACTGTCCGCGGTGAAACCGTGGAGGACGAGAACGGCGTTGGAGCGATCGGCGTTGAGGGTTCCGACCGTCTCGTAGCAGACGACCGTCTCCGGGAGGACTCCCCCGGCTTCGAGCTTCAGCTCGCCAATCGGGGCGAACTGACGCCGCCCCGGAACGTCACCCGGGCGCCACACCTTCCGCCACGGTCCGATCGCGTCGCCGTTCTCGTCCACGCCGATCGGCGCGCCGCGGTTCGGTTGTCGAAGAGAGCTGTCGGACACGTGGAGCTTTCGGAAGCGCCGCGGCGCAACCCGCCGTGAAAGACGGACGGAGTGGCCGGGGAGGATGGTGAGCGGAGCTCTGAGACCGCCCGGTTCGCGGCCTCAGAGTTCCACGAGGCGTCAGGCCTTTGCCGCCGCGAATCCGGCATTGAGGTCGGCGAGGAGGTCATCGATCGACTCCAGGCCGACCGAAAGGCGGACCAGGCTCGGCGTGACCCCTGTTGCCGCCTGCTCGGCCGGTGTGAGCTGGCTGTGCGTCGTGGCGGCCGGCTGGATGACGAGCGAGCGGAGGTCGCCGACGTTGGCCAGATGGCTGAACAGCGAAAGGGCATCGACGAACTTCTTTCCCGCCTCGATGCCGCCCTTGAGCTCGAAGTTCACGATGGCACCGGCGCCGTTGGGGAGGTACTTCTTGGCCTTGTCGCTCCACGGCGAGCTGGCCAATCCGGGGTAGCGGACCAGTTCGACGTCGGGGTGCGCCTCGAGGAACGTGGCCACGGCGAGAGCGTTCGCGCAATGGCGGTCCATGCGGACGCTGAGGGTCTCGACACCCTGGATGAGGAGGAACGAGTTGAACGGTGCGATCGACGCACCGTAGTCACGAAGACCCTGCACACGCGCCTTGATGATGTAGGCCGGGGCACCGAGGACCTCCCAGTACTTCAGGCCGTGATAGCTCGGATCAGGCTCGGTCATCATCGGGAACCGTCCGGAGGCGCCCCAGTCGAACTTGCCGCCATCGACGATGATGCCGCCGATCGACGTGCCGTGACCGCCGATGAACTTGGTGAGCGAGTGCACGACGATGTCGGCGCCGTGTTCGAGCGGACGGCACAGATACGGCGTGGCCAGCGTGGCGTCGACGATCAGCGGGACACCGGCCTCGTGGGCGACGCCGGCGACGCCGCTGACGTCGAGGACATCACCCTTCGGGTTGCCGATCATCTCGCCGTAGAGCGCCTTGGTGTTGGGCTTGATGGCCTTGCGCCAGGCGTCGAGGTCGTCGGGGTCGTCGACGAAGTCGACGGTGATCCCGAGCTTGGGCAGGTTGTAGTGGAACAGGTTGTACGTGCCGCCGTAGAGGCTCGCCGACGCGACGATGTGGTCGCCGGCTTCGGCAATGTTCAAGATGGCGAGGGTCTCGGCGGCCTGGCCCGACGCGACTGCGAGGGCGGCCACGCCGCCTTCGAGCGATGCAATCCGCTGCTCGAGCACGTCCTGGGTGGGGTTCATGATGCGGGTGTAGATGTTTCCGGCCTCGGCCAGGCCGAACAGCGCGGCCGCATGGTCGGTGTCACGGAACGCGTAGCTCGTGGTCTGGTAGATCGGGGTGGCGCGGGCGCCGGTGGCGGGGTCGGGCGCGGCGCCGGCGTGAATCTGCCGCGTTTCGAAACCGAAGGACGAAGGGTCGAGGGCCATGGGAACAACTCCTGGAGAATGGGTGCGTCGGCAGAAGCGCCGGAACGCGAAACGGGAACGGGGTACGGACGGGGATGACGAGCGACGACGCATTGCGCAGTGCCGCGACGTGTGGATCTTTCAGGTGGTACAGCTCACCAGGATTCCTCCTTCATCGTGCGGGCGTTGGCACCTGGCGGTTCTCGCTGGTTGCCGCGACGTCGACGGGCCCGTCCCTCGGTCGCTCTGGATGACGCAAATCAGTCAAGCGATCGAATCCCGACCTGTCAAGTCAGTTTTCCGCCCGGCCCGGGCGGGGCGATACCCTGCGATCGTGACGAAACGGGTCCGTTCAGCCGCAGCAACCATGCGGACATGACACGCAACCCCTGGCTGCAGCGACGACCGCTCCACTACGCCCACCAGGGTGGAGCACTCGAGGCGCCGTCGACGACGCTCTACGCCATGCGGCGAGCCGTCCACGAGCACGGCGCTCACGCGCTGGAGCTCGACGTGCACCGCACGTCCGACGGTGTCCTGGTGGTCTGCCACGACACGACCGTCGAGCGGACCACTCCGGCCAGCGGCGCCATCCACGACCTGAGCCTGGACGAGCTGCGCCGGCTCGACAACGCGTACTGGTGGGCTCCAGGGCACGATGCGGTCGTGGGTCTCGACGAGGCGTCCTACGCGCTCCGCGGACGCTTTCCCGACGACCCCTCCCTGGGAATCGCCACGCTGGAGGAGGTGCTCGTCGAGTTCCCCGACGTGTTCCTCAACTTCGACATCAAGGAGATCGGTCCGTACCGCTACGAGTCCGACCTCGCCGACCGTCTCCGGGCGCACCGGCGAACGACGGACGTGATCGTGGCGTCGTTCCACGATGACGCCCTCCGGGCCTTCAGTGCTTACGCACCGGAGATCCACGTGTCGCTCGGCCCCGACGACACGTTCGCCTTCTACGACGCGGTCACGAACGGCGCCCCCCATCGGGCGTTCACACCGTCCCAGGTCGCCCTGCAGGTCCCGGCGTCCTTCGAAGGCATCGAGGTCGTCACCTCGGCATTCGTCGACGCCGCCCACCGCCTCGGGCTCGCCGTCCATGTCTGGACGATCGATGACGAGCACGAGATGCGTCATCTGCTCGCGATGGGTGTCGACGCAATCATGACGGACCGCCCGAGCCTCCTCGCCGCGGTGCTCGCCGCCTGGGCCTGAGCGCCGCTCTCCGTTCGGCTACGCACCGGCCGAGAACAGCTGGTCGGCCGGGGCGAAATCGTCCCGCAGCACCGGGCTGTCGCCGACCCAGCGACGCAGCGCGGCGCCTGATCGGACGACGGCCTCATAGCCGCGTTCATCGATCAGCTTGCGGTACGTGTCAACCGGCAGGGGCCGGTCGGAGGCGACGACGACGAAGTTCGAGCCGAACCGCTCCCGTTCGAACGAGGACTCCGGAGCGAACACGGCGACGTGATCGAACACGGTGGCGATCGTCGCCACCTCCGCTCGGACGAAGCGGTGTTCCCTGGCATCGATCGCGTTGAGGGCGTAGATGCCGCCTGGGCGCATCGCGCCGCGGATCACCCGGGTGAACTCGACCGTCGTGAGGTGCCACGGCACCGCCTCCGCCCCGAACGCATCGCCGAACACCACATCCGCACGACCGTTCCTCTGGCGACCCATCGTGACCCGTCCATCACCGATGACCACGTCCACGTCAGGCCCGGGCACCCATCCGAGCTTGCGCTCGGCGAGCTCCGGCAGAGCGGCGTCGACCTCGAGCACGACGCCGGTCGAGCCCGGACGCACCGCACGAAGGTAGCGGGGCATCGTCAACGCGCCGCCGCCGAGGTGGATGGCATGAAGGGGACCCGCCGGGACCGCGTCGACGGCGACGCCGAAGAGCTGGGTGTAGGAGAATCGAAGCGAGGCCGGATCATCGAGGTCGACCTCGGAGTGGTCGAGATTGTCGAGGTGCAGAACGCGAATCGACGGTTCGCCCTCGATGCCGAGCACGGACGCGCAGTAGTACGCGCTCTCCATCTCGCACGGGCTGTCGACCGTCACGGCCGCCCCGGCCCCCGCTCCCCCGAAGGCCAGGAGTCCAGCGGCGGCGAGACGTTCGATCCGTGGGCGCTTTCGCGTGGTCACCGTCAGCAACGCGCCGACGGCGATCAGCGCCGCACCGACGCAGAGCACCGTGACGGTGACCGGCACCTTGGCCACGAGCAGGAAGCCCGTGACGAAGGTTCCCACGATCGCCCCGGTGGTCCCGATGGCGCTCATCGACCCGACGGTCGCCCCGCTCGATTCGAGCGACCGCAACTGCGTCTTGACCAGCATCGGCGACACCGCGCTCAGGACGATCGACGGAAGCAGGAATCCGGCAATCGTGGCGATGAGCACGACGGCGATGCTGGTGCCGTCGAGTCGTTCCGCGGCAATGCGGACAATCGGCGGCGCCAGCAATCCGAGGCCACCGCCCAACATCATCGTGGGTCCCACCATCGACCTCGGGTCGATCTCGTCCGAGAGCCGTCCTCCGAGCCAGCTCCCGAATGCGATGCCGGCGAGCACCACTCCGATGATCGACGTGTAGGTCTGCAGCGTCACGCCGACGTACGGCGCCAGGAGTCGGCCGGCCAGGATCTCCAGAACCAGCACGGACGCCGAGGTGAAGAAGGTCAGGACACGGGCAGCGCTTCGATTCACTTGGGCGGGTTCCTCATCGCGCGGTGTCGGTCTCGGATGCGAATTCACTGCGCAGCAGCACGTCGCCAGTCACATCATCGACCACGACGATGATGTCCGAAACGACGACACGGGGAATCGTCGTGACGGGAACCAGCGTCGGCAGGTTCTGGCGGAGCACAACCGACGATTGGCGGCGCCCCTCGACCCCGGCGAAACGGACGACCCACACGGCGCGAAGGTCGAGTTTGGGCTGACCCGCCCCGCCGGTCACGCGTTCGTTGGTTTCCAGGGCATACCGGGCGAAGAAGACCTCGGGCGTCGGAGCGAGCGTTCCCGACGGGAGTTCGCGCTTGGCAGTCCGAACGGCGGAGGCCTTCGACCGGATGACCTTCGTCGTTCGATCGGCGAGCTCGAAGCGCAGCGCGCCGTCGGCGAACGTCCGGATGGCGATGTTGCGGGGACCGGATACGGCCGTTGTCGTCGACAAACCAACCGCGGTGGTCGTGACCGCCGATCCCGGCGCCTGCGTCGTGCTCGTCGGCACCCCCGCCGCCCCCACTCGCGTCGCCGACACCCCCGCACCCACCGAACCTGTCGGCAACCCCGTCGAAACCGCCGCCGGCCCCACCGACGCCGTCGAGACCACCGGGGAACTCGTCGGCGTCGCCAGCAACACCTCCGTCGTGGACGTCCCGGCGGTCGTCGCCTGCGGCGGGTCGGATGGCCGGATCCTGATCAGGGCCACGGCCACGGCGAGCGAGATCGAGAGCGCGACGACAACGCCGAACCGCTTCAGCGCGAGCTTCCCCCCTCCCCCGTCCAGTCGCACGATCGTCCAGGCTACGGCGACCACGCGCGGTTCGGAGGCAACCGCTGGCCCATCTCTCCCGATCGGACAACGCACCGTGGTCAGTGGGAGCATCGCGACCGTGACCACAACCCCTTCCTTCACCGAGATCCGCTACGACGTCGCCGACCGGGTCGCCACCATCACCCTCGACCGACCCGACCGACTGAACGCGTTCACCGGCCGAATGATGCGTGAGGTGATCGAGGCCATGGACCTCGTCGACGCCGACGACGGCGTACGCGTCGCGGTCTTCACCGGAGCCGGCCGGGGGTTCTGCGCCGGTGCCGACCTCGCTGCAGGCGGAGCAACGTTCGACGGGACGTCGTCCAAGGGCACCGTCGCCGAGGCGATCGCCGGAACCGTCGACGAACGGATCCGCGACGGGGGCGGCCGCGTCTCCTTGCGGTTGTTCGAATCCCGCAAGCCGCTCATCGCCGCGATCAACGGCCCGGCGGTCGGGGTCGGGGTGACGATGACGCTCCCGATGGACATCCGCCTCGCGTCGTCAAGCGCCAAGTTCGGTTTCGTCTTCGCCCGGCGGGGCATCGTTCCCGAGGCCTGCTCGAGCTGGTTCCTCCCCCGTCTCGTGGGCATCTCGAAGGCCACCGAATGGTGTTTCACCGGGCGGGTCTTCGGCCCTGACGAGGCCCTGGCCGGCGGTCTCATCCGGAGCATCCACGAACCCGACGACCTCCTCCCGGCGGCCTACGCCCTAGCCGGGGAGATTGCGTCGAACACCTCGGCCGTGAGCGTCGCCGTGACCCGGCAGATGCTGTGGCGCATGCTCGGCGCTGACCACCCGATGGAGGCCCACGTGGTCGACTCCCGGGCGATCTGGGAGCTCGGCAGGGGCAAGGACGCCCGCGAGGGTGTCGAAGCGTTTCTCGAGAAGCGCCCGGCGGCGTTCTCGGCCTCGCCCACGACCGACATGCCAGACTTCGTGCCGTGGTGGGAGAACCGACCGTTCCGCGAGCTGCCGCGCTGACCACCGCGCCGCAACCCATCGCCACCCAACCGGAATGCTGCGCGACCCCGCCGCCCTCTGAGCCGTTGCATGGACATGGATTCCCTCGTGCTTGAGCGCGTGCGCTCCGCCGGAGCGAGGTCGGGAACCGTGTCCGAGGACGAGGTCACGACGATCCACCTCGTCGGCCCGGCGCCCAGTCCCGACGAGGTGCTGCGCATCCTCATCGCCGACCACGCCCCGGCGATGTACCGGCTCGCCCGGTCGATCATGGGCGACGGCGCGCTCGCCGAGGATGTCGTGCAGGAAAGCCTGATGCGGGCCTGGCAGGCGGCCGGATCGCTCCATGACGACTCCGCCCTCCGTTCCTGGGTGCTGCGTATCACCCACAACACCGCGATCTCGACGTTGCGCAAACGCCGAGAGGAGCTGCGCGACCCGGCCAAGCTGCCCGAACGCAGCCAGGGGGCAGGGACCGACCGCCAGGTCGCCGGACGGCTCATGGTCGACGAGCTGATGACGGCCCTGGACACCCTCGACCCGCTGACCAGGTCGATCGTCATCCTCCGGGAGCTGGAGGACATGCCCTACGAGGAGATCGCGGACACGCTCGGGGTTGCCCTGCCCACGGTGAAGACCCGTCTGTTCCGGGCCCGCAAACTGCTCGCCCATCGATTGTCGGGGTGGCAGCAATGAACCCCATCCAGCGGCTGCGGTTCTCGACGGCACGTCTCGAGCGCATGCTCGAACACGACCCGGACGGGTTCGAGCGCGCCCTGCGCCGCCACCCGTCGATCGCCGACCGGTTCGAGCGGGGAGACCTCTTCCCGGCCGATGCCCGGGCCGCACTGCGCGACGCATTCGCCCCGCCCGACGACCTGACGGAGCGACTCAATGCCCGCCTCAGCGCGGCCCTCGACAGCCCCACCGCCAGGTCAACGGCCTTCGATCTGCTCGGTCTAGGGTTGGCGACGGTGCGTGAACTGACCCGGGAAGACCCCGAATGAAGTGGTTCTTCGCGCTCGCCGCGCTCGTGGTCGGCGGGATCGCCGGCACCCTCGTCTCGTCAGCGGTCCGACGCGTGCTGAGCCGACCGTCGCAACCCGAGCGCACCCGAAGGCTCGCCCCGGCGGCGGCCAGCGTCGTCTTCTCCGCCGTGCTTGCTCTGGCCGTCGTGACGTCGCTGTCGTTCCTGGACAAGACCGCCGTCGACCGGCTCCCCGTCTCGCTCATGAACGCCGTGCCGCGCTTTCTCGTCGCCATGGTGTTCGTGTTGCTCGGCAACGCCATTGCGTCGCTCGCCGCGACCGCCGCGGGTTCGGCGGCGTTGCGGGCCAGCGGGCGTCCGCAACCACGTGTGGCGGGTCTCGCCAAGGCCTTGGTGATGGCGGTGTTCGTGCTTCTCGCCATCGCCCAGATCGGGGTGAACACCAAGGTCGTCGACACCGCGGTGGCCGGCATCGTCGGCTGCACGGCGCTGTCGCTGGCGTTGCTCACCGGCCTGGGGGGACGCTCGATGGCTTCGGAGATCGCCGCCGGAAGATACCTGCACCGGATCGTGCGACCGGGCGACACCGTGAGCGGCGATGGATTCGGGGGCGTGGTCAGGACCGTGTGGGGCGCCACGGTGGAGCTCGATGTCGACGGCGCCATCGTCCATGTGCCCAACTCGAAGCTCCTCGCCGGCAACTTGACCATCGAGAGGTCGCCCGCCTCCGAGTAGATCGTCGCACCCTGGGTCATCGACAATCGGGTACGAATCGACGCGCCGCCGCCTATGCGCGAGCCTGACCCGATGACCGGATCGGACGATGTCGTGACCGCGGATGTCGTGGTGGTTGGCGGGGGTTCGAGTGGCGCCGTCGTCGCGGCCCGCCTCGCCGAGGCCGGGATCCGGGTGGTGTTGCTCGAGGCCGGTCCCGACTACGGACCCTTTGTGGGGCCGGCAGGCCCCGGATCCCCGACCGGGTGGCCGGCCGACCTCCTCGACGCCCACGCCATCGCGCTCTCGCACGACTGGGGCTACGGGTCGGGCCCGGTCGTGGGCCGGGCACCGTGGAGGTTCGAGCGCGCCCGGGTCATCGGCGGATGCTCCGCCCACAACGGGGCGATCGCCGCCGTCGGCCACACATCGGACTACGACGGGTGGGCGTTGCCGGAGTGGCGCACCGACGTCTTGCGGCCGGTCTTCGCCACCGTCCTCGACACGATGCGGGTCCGGGCGTACCGGGCCGACGAAGCCGGTCCGTTCCACGCCCGCTGCCTCGAGGCCGCGGCGGGCAACGGCTGGGCCATCGCATCGGATCTCTGCGATCTCGACGCCAACGAATCGTTCGGGCTCGAGACCGTGAACATCGTCGACGGGGTCCGCTGGAACACTGCGTTCGCCTACCTCGACCCCGTCCGGCACCTGGCGAACCTCAGCATCGTCGATCGCGTCCTGGTCGACCGGTTCGTCGAGGAACCCTCCGGCGTCACCGTGTTCGGGTGGAGCGACGGGAAAGTGCTCACCGTTCGCTCCGAACGGGTCGTGCTGAGTGCCGGTGTGTACGGGACTCCGGCGATCCTCCAGCGATCAGGCGTCGGTGACCCGGAACGGCTCCGCCAGGCCGGTATCGCTTGCCTGGTCAACCAACCGGGTGTCGGCGCGAATCTGCACGATCACCCGATGATCCATGCCGACCGGCGCATCGGTCCCCTGCTCCAGTCGTGGCTCGACGAAGCGGCGGCGCGGGGCGCCCTCCCGGAGGAGCAGACGCTCGGCAAGGTGTGCTCGTCGCTCGCCACCGACGGGATCTTCGATCTGCATCTCTACCCGGTATGCGCGTCGACGCAGACGGCGCTCACCGGCGGCAATGCGCTGGTGGAGGTGGCGTGCGTGACTCCTCGCAGCCGCGGGCGCGTCGACATCGTCTCGGCCGATCCGACGGCGGCACCGAGAATCGATCATGGCTACCTTTCCGACCCCGACGGGCACGACATCGCCGTGCTGCGCGAAGGGCTGGTCATGGCCCAGGACCTGCTCGACCACCCCGCGTTGGCGTCGGTGCTGGGGCCGCCGGTGACCGACACGAGCACCGACGAGGCTATCCGCCGCGAGGTCGTGCACTACTACCACCCGGTCGGGACGTGCCCAATGGGTGCGGGCGATGAAGGAGTCTGCGACAGCCGGGGCCGGGTGCGCGGTCTCGATCGCGTCACGGTCGCCGACGCGTCGTTGATGAGCCAGATTCCACGGGCAAACACGAACATCCCTGCGGTGATGATCGGCGAACGCGTCGCCTCGTTCCTGGTGCTTCGTTGACACTGGCGGGCGGGCCCCCGCGTCGCCGAGGTCAGCGACCCAGGGTCGTCCGGGCGTGGTCGGTGAGGCGCTTGTAGTCGACCTTTCCCGAAGGGGATCGGCCGATGGTGTCGACGACCACCACGAGCCGCGGCGTCTTGTAGCGGGCGAGGCGGGAAGAAACCGCACTGAGGACGGCGCCTTCGTCGAACTCGCCCTGGGCGAGCGAGAGCGGAGATCGCTGGATCACGGCGCAGATCACCTGTCCGAAGCGGTCATCGGGGATACCGACGCAGACGGCATCTTCGACCAGCTCGTGCACCTTGAGCACCTCCTCCACCTCCTCGGGGAACACCTTCTCCCCGCCGGTGTTGATGCACACCGACCCGCGGCCGAGCAGCAGCAGAGTCCCGTCGGACTGGACGGTGGCGAAGTCGCCGGGAATCGAGTACCGGACCCCGTCGATGACGCGGAAGGTCTTGGCCGACTTCTCCGGGTCCTTGTAGTAGCCGATCGGCACGTAGCCGCTGATGGCAACGAACCCCTGTTCATCGGAGCCCGGTTCCACCCGCCGGTTGTCGTCGGTGAACACGTGGACCGTGGAACCGAGCTGGAACTTCGCCGTTCCGGCCGACTTCCCTCTGGACGACGTGGAGGCACCGAGACCAACCGCTTCCGACGAGCCGTAGGAGTCGACGAGCAGCACGTGACCGAGGTGCTCGAGCAGACCGTCCTTGGTCTCCTGGCTCCACATGACCCCGGAGCTGGAGATCATCCGGAGGCTGCCCAGATCCCAACGGCCGGCGTTGGCGTTCAATGCCTGAAGGAGCGGCTTGGCGAACGCATCGCCGACGATCACCGCCCAGTTGATCGACTCCCGTTCGACCAGGTCGAAGAACTCCTCGGCGACGAACGACCGGTTCGTGTTGGTGACGATGCAACCGCCGAGTGCGAGCACGATCAGTGCAGTGAACTGCCCGGTGCCGTGCATGAGCGGGCACGCCGGCATGATGACCGGGCCGGGACCCACGGTGCGGGCAGCCAACTCGTCGATCGACGACGCCGTGGAGAATCCGAAGAGCGGCTGGCCACCCTGACCGAGCACGTTGAACAGATCGTCCTGGCGCCACATCACGCCTTTGGGCATGCCCGTGGTTCCACCGGTGTAGAGGAACAGCAGGTGGTCGCCGCTCACCCCCCACGGACCGCGGACATCGGGACCGTCGGGCGTCCAACCGCTGACCAGATCCTCATAGGGCACAGCCCACGGGGCCGCAGCAGCACCGGAGCCGGCCGTGGCGCCCGGGTCATCGACCACGTACCACCGCTTGACCTTCGGCAGTTCGGCCCGGACGCCGTTGACCAATTCGGCGTAGGAGGCGTGGAACACGACCGCCTCGGCGTCGGAGTTGTCGAAGAGGTAGCGGATCTCGTCGGGCCCGTAGCGGTAGTTCGTGTTCACCGGCACCAGACCGGCCTTGAACGCCGCGAAATAGACCTCGAGGTACTCCGGTCCGTTGGTGAGGTACGCCGCGA
>JANPFX010000138.1:0-11626 GCA_031423635.1 Acidimicrobiia bacterium
TCGGCGTCGTTGATCAACATGTTCGCACCCGAGGCGGAGGTGTTCCAGGCAATGAACGCGACGCCCCGTGGCAGGTGGTCATCGGCCTCCATCGGCAGGGTCAGTTCTCCGTGTTGCGACACGACCCGGACGAGATCGCCCGGGTGCATCGCGTGGCGTTCGATCTCGCCGGAGTGCAGCCGCACCGTGGCGGGACGGGCGAGCTTGGCGAGTGACGGGCTGGACTGCACGATCGAACCGAGGTCGTAGAGCACCCGCGAGGTGACGAGGCGCAGCGAGTACGAGTCGGGCACCGGGACCACGCCCTCGGTCGATCGGACCCGAATCGGCCGGGGAACAGCGAGGGTGGGGACCGCGGGCTCATCGGATGCTTCGGCGCCGTCGGCCGGCGCAACCCCCAGTAACTCGAGGGCCACCTCGGGAACCGGCAGGAGGATGCCGTCGGCATTGGCGGAGCGTCCGAGCGCATCGGGCGTTGCGCCGGCATGCGTCGGCACCACTGCGGCGATGTCGGCGGTGATGTCACCGACGAGCTCGTATCCGAAGTCGACACCGAGGATCAGGGCGAGCTCCGACGCGATCATCCAATCGGGCCTCGCCGTGCCCACCGCGGTGACCTTCGAGCTCAAGGCGGTGACGCGACCCTCGAGGTTCGTCGTGGTTCCCGACTTCTCGGCAAACCCGGCAGCGGGGAGGATGACATCGGCGTGGGCGTTGGACGCGTTCGGAAGCGTGTCGACGGCGACAAGGAACTCGACCTTCGACAGGGCCGCTTCGGCGAGGGCACGATCCGGGCAGTCGGCGAGGGGGTCGGCACCGAGGAGTACGAGGGCCTTGAGGGTGCCCGCAGCGGCAGCGGCGAGCATGCCCATGGTGTCGAGACCGACCGACGTCGGCGTGCTTCCCCAGTGAGCGGCGTACCAGGTGGCACCCTCGCTCTGGGTCACCCGACCGGGAAGCAGGCCCGGCGACATGCCCATGTCCAGTGCGCCGTGCAGATTCGAACGACGCATCGCAGGAAGGACGACAGTGTGCGATGACGCATCGCGCAGCGAGAGCGCCGCCTCGACGAAGGAGGCACTCTGCTCGGCCATCGAGCCACGACCGAGAACGACGACGATCTTCTTTCCTGCTGCCATCGCCTTGGCCAGCACGGCACCGGCGGCGTTGATCACATCGCTCTCGGCGCCGCCGATCTGACGCTCGGCCGGATTGCCCGCGGCAGCAGCAGCGACCGCCTTGGCCGCAACGGCGACTTCGCCGGGTCGGTAGCGGACCGAGGCGGCGGTGTAGGGCGTGGAACCCGTCGGACCGGTCGCGAACTCGACGACCGGGACTCGCTTCGCGGTTGCCGCGTCTCGCAGGCGAAGGAAGAGGACGGGTAGTTCCTCTTTGAGATCAGGACCGAGCAGCACGATCGCGCCGGCCGTACCGAGGTCGTCGATCGTGGCCCGAGGGAAGCCGAGCCATGCATCCGCAGTGAGCCCGTCGCCGAGCTGAGCATCGACGTTGTCGGTCCGGAGAACCTGTTTCGCCAAACGAACATATGCGTACTGATCTTCGTTGGTCAGACGGGCGCCCCCGATGAAGCCGATCTGCGACGGGTCGTAGGAACGGAGAGCGGCGGCGATCCGGTTGTTCGCCACCGACCACGACACCTTCTCGGCCGCGGCACCACGGGCGGCTCGAACAACCGGCGCGGAAAGACGCGACGGGGAGGACACTGACTCGAAGTCGAACCGACCCTTGTCACACAGCCATCCCCAGTTGACCGGGTCGGAGTCGACACCCTGCAAACGGGTGATCTGGTCACCGCTCGACTGCACGACCACCCGGCAGCCAACGGCGCAGGACGTGCAGGTGGACTCGACCTGGTCGAGATCCCACGGACGCGCGGCGAAACGATACGGCGATGCGGTAAGCGCACCGACCGGGCAGATCTGCACGACATTGCCCGAGAAGTACGACGCGAACGGGTCGTCGGGAAAGGTGTTGACCTCGGTGTGGTTCCCGCGATTGATGAAGTGGATGAGCGGATCGCCGGCCACCTCCTTCGAGAACCGGGTGCAGCGATCGCAGAGGATGCAGCGTTCGCGATCGAGCAGCACCAGATCGCTGATCGGAATGGGCTTCTCGTTGTGGCGTTTCTCCTCGACAAAACGCGACTCTCCGGGACCGAAGGTGAGGGTCTGATCCTGGAGCGGGCACTCCCCACCCTTGTCACAGACGGGGCAGTCGAGCGGGTGATTGACGAGCAGGAACTCAAGCACGCCGTCCTGGGCCTTCTTCACCGTGGCGCTCTTGGTATCCACGACCATGCCCTCGGCGACCGGCTGCATGCAGGCCGGCTGCAGTGACATGCCGCGTGGTCCGGACACCTCCACCAGACACATGCGGCACATGCCGACCTCGGACATGCGCGGATGCCAGCAGAAGCGCGGGATGTACGTGCCGGTCCGCTCGGCCGCGGCGATCAGCAGCTCACCGGGATTCGCCTCGATCGGCGCACCGTCGATGGTGACGGTGAGCGTCGTCTTCTTGGGTGCTTCGGGGGCGGCAGCAATGTCGGTCATGGAGGAACCTGGCGGGGTTAGGAGGCAGGTGTTGCGAGCAGTGAAGCGAAGCGGAGCGGCGCAGCGCCAATGATGTCGGTCATGGAGGAACCTGGCGGGGTTAGGAGGCAGGAGTGAGCGAGGGCCGGTAGACGCCCGTGGACAGGCCGTCGACGGGCCGGCCATGGACGATGTAGTGCTCGTACTCCGCCGGGAAGCGGCGTATGGAGCTCACCAGCGCGCCGGCCGCAGCTGACGGACCGAGCGGACAGATCGTGGTCTGGCGGGGCGGCCAGGTGAGCCCGGGGCTGATGTTGTCGGCGACGTCGAGCAGCAGACTGACATCCTCCGGTCGGCCCTCACCGTCGAGGATCCGCCGGTAGATCTTCTCCATCCAGTTGGTGCCCTCACGGCACGGTGAGCACTTGCCGCAGCTCTCCTTGGCGAAGAACTTCACGATGCGCCACGCCGCCTTGACCATGTCGGTCGTCTCGTCCATGGCGACGATGGCCCCGGAGCCGAGCATCGACCCCTTGCCGCCGACGACACCGGCATCGAGCGGCGTGTCGAGATCCTCTTCGAAGAACCACGGTGCCGAGCCGCCGCCGGGAATGAACGCCTTGACCCGGCGGTCACTGCGGATGCCGCCGCAGAAGTCGTAGAAGAGTTCGCGGAAGGTGGTGGTGCCGAACTCGACTTCGAACACGCCGGGATTCTTGACATGGCCGGAGACCGCGAAGAGGCGGGTGCCGGTGTTCTTCTCATTGCCGAAGCTGGTGAACGCGGCGGCACCATTGGTGATGATCCACGGCAGGTTCGCCAAGGTCTCGACGTTGTTCACGACCGTCGGCTGCATGTAGAGGCCCTTCGACGCCGGGAAGAACGGCGGCTTCAGCCGCGGCATGCCCCGGTTGCCTTCGAGCGACTCGATCAGTGCGGTCTCCTCGCCGACGATGTACGCGCCGGCACCCCAATGCAGCACGACATCCATCGACCAGTCCGTGCCACAGATGTTCTTGCCGATGTAGCCGGCGGCATACGCCTCATTGAGCGCTGCAGCCATCCGCTCGTGAGCGTGCGGCATCTCCCCGCGGATGTAGATGAACGCCTGCTCGGCCTTGATCGCCCACGACGCGATCAGGACGCCCTCGATGAGCTGATGAGGATCGCGCTCGAGCAGGATGCGGTCCTTGTAGGTGCCGGGTTCGGATTCGTCGCCGTTGACCACGAGGTAGCGGGGGAACACGTCCTTGGGAAGGAACCCCCACTTGGTGCCGCACGGAAAGCCAGCGCCACCACGGCCGGCGAGATTGGCCGCCTTCACTTCGTCGACCACCGCATCCGGGGCCATCGCGAGCGCCTTGCGCAGCGCCTCGTAGCCGCCCGTGCGGAGATAGCCGTCGAGCGTGTGGCCGTCGGCCTGATCCCATCGGGTGGAGATCATCTTGGTGGGTGCGGGCATGGGAATCCTCGTGACGAAACGTACGGCGGTCGGCGGTCGGGCCTAGATGGCCTTGACCCCGGCCCGGCGATCAGCGGGAATGGACTGGCGCACGCCGCCGAGCGTGCCGTGGCGCGGGATGTCGGTGCGCTTGCCGGCGCGCAGATCGGCGACCAGACGATCGAAGCCCTCGTGCGTGACCTTGTTCTCGTAGCGGTAGTTCACCTGCAGGCACGGTGCCTCGGTGCAGGCCGCAAGACACTCCATCTCCTCGAGGGTGAAGAGTCCGTCGGGAGTGGTCGCGCCGGGCCGGATACCGAGCGAGTCGCTGGCGTGGTCGAGGAGTTCTTCACCGCCGACGAGCAGACAGGCGATGTTCGTGCACACACCGACCACGTAAGTCCCGACGGGATGGAACTTGAACATCTCGTAGAACGTCGCCGTGCCGTAGACCTCGGCATTGGAGCACCCGACGAGCTCCGCGATGTGACCCATCGCATCTTCAGCGAGGTAGCCGTCCTGCTCCTGGGCGAGATGGCACATCGGAATCGTCGCGCTCTTGGGTCGCGGGTAGTGGGAAAGGAGTTCCTTGGCGCGCTCCAGGTTCGCGGGGGAGAATCGAGCCATCTCTAGCAACCCTTCCAGGAACTACGTGCACAAACGTGCATCATCGGTCGACCTCGCCGAGGACCGGATCGATCGACGAGATGATCGCAATGGCATCGGCAACCTGCGCGCCCTGCATCATCGTCGGCATCGATTGGAGGTTGACGAAAGACGCTCCGCGCCAATGCATGCGATACGGCTTGGTTCCCCCATCGCTGACCATGTAACAGCCGACCTCGCCACGCGGAGACTCGACCGGCACGTACACCTCGCCCTCCGGGACCTTGAAGCCATCGGTGAAGAGCTTGAAGTGATGGATGAGTGCCTCCATCGATTCGTCGATGCGGCTGCGCGGCGGCGGCGTGACCTTCTTGTTCTGGGTGCGGTAGTCACCCGACGGCATCATGTCAACGATCTGGCGGACGATACGGATCGATTCGCGGATCTCGTTGAGTCGGATCGCATAGCGGTCGAACGCATCGCCGTGGGTGCCGACGATCACGTCGAAGTCGACCTGGTCGTAAGCGAGGTAAGGCATGTCACGCCGGAGATCCCATTCGACCCCGGTCGAACGCAGGATCGGACCGGTGGCCGACAGGGCGATTGCCTCGTCGGCGGTGATCACGCCGACACCCTGGGTGCGGTCGAGGAAGATCGGTTGACCGGTGAGCAGGATGTCGTACTGATCGAGGCGCGGTTCGATGTCGGCGCAGAGGTCGAGCACGTCCTGCTGCCAGCCAGGCGGAAGATCAGCGGCGACGCCACCGGGCCGGATGTAGTTGTGGTTCATCCGGAGGCCGGTGACCTTTTCGAAGAAGGAGAGCACCAGCTCACGCTCACGCCACCCGTAGATCATCATGCCGACGGCCCCGAGATCCATGCCGTTCGTGGCCTGGAAGAGCAGATGCGACGCCATGCGATTGAGCTCGCACATCAGCATCCTGATCCACGTGGCCCGCTCGGGGATCTCCACGTCGAGCAGCTTCTCGGTGGCGAGTGAGAAGGCCAGTTCGTTGAACAGCGGCGCAAGGTAGTCCATGCGCGTGACGTTGGTGCCGCCCTGGAGGAACGTCAGACTTTCGGCGGTCTTCTCCATGCCGGTGTGGAGGTAGCCAACGACCGGCTTGGTCCGCAGCACGGTTTCGCCCTTGAGCTCCAGCATGACCCTGAGCACGCCGTGCGTGCTCGGGTGCTGCGGTCCCATGTTGATGATCATCGTCTCGTCGTCGCCGAGCTCGATGTCGTAGTCGTTGATGTCGATGGCGGCGTCGTCGCTCACGCCGCGCAGCACCGCGCCCTGCTCCCGCAGCAGCTCCGCCGCGGCGGTGGCGCGGCGATCCTGCATCTCTTGTCCGAAGTTCATGTCGTCCTCGTTTGCGTCGAACGCGGCGTCACGTTGTGAGTGAACTGGACGGGGATCCGGCCGGTGGCCTCGTCCTTGCGCAGCGGGTGCCCTTGCCAGTCGTCGGGCAGCAGGATGCGCGTGAGATCAGGGTGTCCCTCGAACCAGATGCCGAGGAGATCGAACGCTTCGCGCTCCATTGCCTCGGTTCCTGGATACACGCCGTAGAGAGAGGCGACGGTGGGAGCATCGCCGGCAAGCTGCACACGGACGCGGATCCGCTCGCGTCGAGCGTGCGACAGCAGATTGACGACCACTTCGAACCTTTCGGGTTCGACACCCGGTGGAAGCACACGGGTCGGGTTCGTGAGGTAGTCGACCGCAGTGAGGTCAACGGCCATCCGGAAGCCATCGGCATACAGCGCTTTGACGACCGGCACATAGGTGGCAGCACTCGGATGCACAACCCTCTGGCCGCGGCTGTAGGAAACCGGCGCACCGTGCACGAGTTCGGGTTCCGCCGCAAGAGCGTCGGAACTGGTGGCGACGTCGGACACCATGACCTACTTCGGGGTGCCGATGGATATTGTCGCCGGCGGAACGTCGAGGCGGAGCGAGGCGCCGCCGCCGTTGTCGTGGCGACGCTGGGCGATCTCGCCGGTCTGGATCTTCTCGTGGAGGGTCATGATTGCGTAGAGCAGGGTCTCTGGGCCTGGAGGGCACCCTGGCGCATACACGTCCACCGGGACGATCTGATCGACGCCCTGCACGATGGCGTAGTTGTTGAACATGCCCCCCGACGAGGCGCACACCCCCATCGAGATGACCCATTTCGGTTCCATCATCTGGTCGTAGACCTGCCGCAGGACCGGCGCCATCTTCTGGCTGACACGACCGGCCACGATCATGAGGTCGGCCTGCCGGGGTGAGCCGCGGAAGACCTCCATCCCGAAACGGGAGATGTCGAAGCGCGACGCGCCGGTCGCCATCATCTCGATGGCGCAGCATGCAAGGCCGAACGACGCCGGCCAGGTGGACGACTTGCGCGACCAGTTGACGAACTTCTCCAGCGAACCGGTGAGGAAGTTGTGGTTGAGGTCTTCGAGGCCCATGGCCTACGCCGCCGTTTCTTCAGGGGAACCCGCGGCGGCACCGACGGGCCGGGACACCTTGCGGATCGTGGACGAGGTGGTGCGCTCGCCGGAGATCCTGCTCCCGCTTGCCTCGAGGCGACGGAGGCGGTTCATCGGGGCCCAGTCGAGTGCGCCGTTGCTGATCAAGTACGTGAACGCGACGACGACAGCGATGGAGAAGATCACCATCTCGACGAGTCCGAACATCCCCAGCGCGTTGAAGCGCACAGCCCACGGATACAAGAAGATGATCTCGATGTCGAAGATGATGAAGATCATGGCGACCAGATAGAACCTGACCGGGAAGCGCTCCGCCGGTTCCTTGTCGGGGACGATCCCGCACTCGTACGGTCCGGTCTTCGCCGCGTTCACACGTCGTCGTGGTCCGAGGACGGTGGACGCGACGATTGATCCGAAGACGAACAGCTGGGCCAGAACGAAGAGGATGACGATCGGCAGATAAGCCGCCATGGCGAACCCCTTACGCCGTCGCCGGGCGGCTCTTCATGGCCGCCATGACTTGGCGGTCACGCTTGTGCAGCGCCCTCGTCGAGATGATCAGCATGATCAGCGAGGCGAGGAAGACCTTGAACGCTGGCTGGCGAAGGTTGCCCTGGTTCCGCACCATCACGGTGTTGAGCACCGGCTTCGACGTGTCGATGATCGGCTTGCGATTCGCATCGATGGCGACAGCCCCGAAGGCATCGAGCTTGTACGGAGCGACGCGATCGACGTAGTAGCGCTTCTGATGGAGCAGACCCATGAACCGGTAGTCCCCCGGGTTCCACCAGTCGCCGTCGTGTTCCTTGCGCGGCCGCAGCTTGATCCGCTGGGCGCCGCCGATCTCATAGCCGGCGATGTGCGCGAACTTGGTCGAGCTGTCGAAGACCTTCTCCTCGAGCAGGTGGGCATCGGATGCAGACTGCGCCTCGCCGCGCGTCGGGGTGCCTTCGGCGACTTCCGTCCACACCTTCGGCAGCTTGGACCCCTCGTCGAGGTGCGGAGCCAACGTCGCGACCTTGTCGGACTGGGCGTTCGCGACCTCCGTGATCACCTCACGGACCTTCCATGACGGAGGGGTGCCCTTCAGGCCGATGCCGTAGACCATCCACGTGATTGTCATGAGCACCATCCACGCCCAGAACCCGGCGTTGGCGAGCAGGAAGCCGAGACGGTTTCCGACGTTGGTGGCGAGGATCACGTAGGTCGCCCCGCAGAGGATGATGAACATCGTTGCCGGGAAAATGATCCCCCGGGTCGTGATGTTCCACTCGAGGGCTCCGAGGATCAGCGCGTTCATTCGAGACCCCGTTCGTAGGCGACGATCTGGTTGATCATGTCGTCGGTCAGCTTGTTGGCGAAGTACGGCATGCCGCCGCCGCTCCAGTGGTTGACGCCACCGGAACCGTACGCCACCTGATCACCGACGCCGACCTTGATGAACTCGGCCTGCTTGGCCGGATCGGGGAACTGGTTGGTGAGGCTGCTCTTGCGCAGCGACGGACCATAGAAGCCACCACCCGACTGCTTCGGCTCGTCGTAGCTCCACCCGTTGGTGTGGCAGCGGGCGCAGTGCTGGTTGAAGAGCAGTTCACCGTCGGATGCAGCGAGCGTCTTCTTGGCGTTCGCCAGGTTCTTCTCGAGATCGGCGAGAGCCGTCTCGGCGGAGCGAAGGCTCACCACGTTGCCGGAGGCTTTCGCGTCTTCGAGCGCCTTCTTTGCCGTCTCGAGCGACGTCGCTTCGCTCTCGACGAGCGTTGCGGCGTTCGCCTTCTCGTCGGTCAGCGCTTTGGCGGACTCCGCCTGGGCGGCCTTGGCGGCGAAGTCGAAGGCGACGGCGAACGCCTTCTTGTTGTTGTGCCCGTTGGAGTTCCAGGCATCGGTGTATGCCTTCATCGCCTCGGGATTTCCCTGGATCGCCCAGTACGAAAGGAGCGATACGAGATCGGCGATCTGCTGGGGTGTGCCAGGTCCGCCGCCGGCGGTGCCCCAGGCCGGCATCGGGTTGTTCTTCGCCCCGCCACGACCGTAGACGAGCACGTTGGTGATCTGGCCAGGCTTGTAGCGAAGAGCGACGTTGTTGATCCGCGGGGCCTTCCACTGAACCGAGCGGATGACCGGCTTGCCCGTGTCCGGGTTGATCTTCGGCTGACCGTTCTCGTCGTAGTCGGTGACCGTCCAGCTGGCGACACCGCCGCCACCCTCGGGACCGTGGCACGAGTTGCACGCGAAGGTCGCTTCGTAGTTGCGCAACCCGCGCTTGATCTCGCGCTTGTCGAAGCCGATCAGGGCGCCCTTCTGTCGGCCCGGCTCGCCGAGCCAGTAGAGGGGCAGCGACACGGCGAGTACCGAGACGCCGACAAGAGCGGCAACGAGGAAGCGGTCGAGGCGACGTCCTTCGAACACGTCATCGTCGGGCGGTGCCTTTCGGTTCGGAGCGTCGAGAAAGCTGCCGACGATGTCCTTGGTGGACCGCCGGTTCTCGAGAACGAGATAGACGGCCCACGCCGCCAACGCCGCGAAGACGATGACGACGGCGACGGCGCGCTGAGTGGTGCTGGCCAAGATCACTGGTGCTCCTTGAAGACGGATGGTCGACGGGCTTAGTGCCCGCCGCCCTTGCCGCCGACGCAATGGGGACCCTCGGCCTCCTGGCCGGTGGTGTTGGTTCCCTGGGCGGGACCAATTCTGACCTGTGAAGTATCCACGGTCACGTTCCCGGCACCATCGATGACGACGTCGAAACGATCGAGCCCCCGGGGCGCCGGTCCAGCCTTGTATTCGCCGACCCGGTTGTACTGCGATCCGTGACAGGGGCACTCGAACCACTGCGAGTTCGTGCACCACGGCACCTTGCAGCCGAGGTGGACGCACTTCTGGTAAAGCGCGGCGACGCCGGACTCCATGCCCCGCACGACACCGGGCGCGTAGACCTTCTTGGCCTTGTCGACGTCTTCTTTGGGATAGGCCGTGATGTAGGTACGCGCTTCGGCGAAGTACTTCGGCTCCTTCTTCGTGGCGATCTCCGAGAGGATGTCGCTCACCTTGCCGAGGGTGACCTTGGAGCCGAAGCCGCCGGAGAGGCTTGGCCACAGGAACGCGAGAACGGCGGCGCCGAAACCGCCGAGACCGGCAGTGAACATCGCGATGGTCGAGCGGTTGAGAAACTGGCGGCGGGTGACGCCGAGTTGCTCAGCGTCCATCGGCGCTCGAAGCACCGCGGGGGCACCGGGAGCCGGACGGAGCTCCACATCGCCACCAGAGCGAGCGAGCACCAGCGCCTTCTCGACGGCACGACCGGAGGGTGGGGGCGGCGCGGCAACGGCGACGTCGGCCTTCGCCTGGCGACGTCGGGACCGGTCGCGTTTGACGGTCTCGCGGGCTAACAGACCGGTCGCTGCGCCTCGGTCGGTGCGCCGCGACATGGTGCCAACCGCCGCAGCGGCAAGGACTACGACGGCGACGATGGCAATGATCAGAACGGTGGCGTTCATAATGGGGCCTCCAGCGGGGGCTGTGAGCGGACGCTCACAGCTCGAAGAAGATTCCTTCCTTCCACGGCATGATGAAGTTGAATCCCCGTCCTCGGAAGAACGAGCCGATGATCACGAGCACTGCCCAGAACATCAAGAAGATCGTGAAGATCGAGATGGCGAACTTGCGGTCCTCGGGCTTGTTCGACGGGTTCTTGTCGAGGTAGGGCGAGAGGATGAGCAGGAACAGGCCCATGCCCGGGATGGTCACGCCGGCGACCATCGGGTGGAACATGGTGAGCAGTTCCTGGAGGCCGAGGAAGTACCACGGCGCCTTCGACGGGTTCGGGGTGGCGTTGTAGTTCGCCAGTTCGAGAAGCGGGGCGTTGACGAAGGCCGACAGCACCATCAACAGGGTCAGACACGCCAACGAGGCGACGAACTCGCCCACGAGGAGGTGGGGCCAGGTGCTGACCTTGTCGGTCGGTGTGGCCTTCACGTCCTGGATCGATCCGGCCTTGACGACGGTGAGCAGGCGCTGCGTGTGACCGGCGGGGCCGGCGAGACCACCAGCCGCGGGTTGGGCCAGTGCGGCGGCCGCAGCGACGGCACCGGCGGTCGGCTTGTCGAGGACGGCGACCCCGCCACCCTGGGCAGTGTCACCGGATGCACCGGACTCCTTCGCCGCTTTGGCGGCGGCGCTCCGGGCCAGGAGATGTGCCGGAATCTTCCCGGTCTTGTCGGCCTCCGCGTAACTCGCCGCCGCGTCATCGGCCTGGGTCGATGCCGCCGGAGCAGCGGGAGCTGCTGGCGCACCACCCTTCTCGGCCAGCTTGCGCGCCTTGGCCTCCGCGGACTTCCGCTTCAGCTCTTCCATGTCAGCCATGAGTATTCCTCCGCTCGCAGGACGATGTTGCGCCGATCACAGCAGCCCCGAGATCCCGCTCTGCCGTTTCGTGGTGAAAGCAATGCGACATCACAGCGACCCCGAGATCCCGCTCTGCCGTATCGTGGTGAAAGCAATGCGACATCACAGCGGCCCCGAGATCCCGCTCTCGCGGAGCAGGGGGAAAGCCATG
>JANPFX010000139.1:0-11191 GCA_031423635.1 Acidimicrobiia bacterium
ACGCCCTCGTGGCCGAGGTCCAGCGCGGCATCGGCAAATCGCTGTGCCTCGGTGGGATCATCCGTGACGATCGACGGGACCCGGTGCTCGCCAACGGCGTCGGCGAGCGCCACGGCGCGCTCGTGGAGTGGTCGGTCGAGCAGGTCGGCGCCGTTGAGGTGCATGCAGTCGAAGAAGAACGCTTGGAGGGAGCCTTTCGATGGGGCATGTACGACGTCGCCTGGACCTGCCGATACCGACGCCTCGGAGCCGAACCGGCTCATGGTGTCCTGGAACGACTCCGGACGGCCGTCACCGCGGATTCGGAGCACCTCGCCGTCCAGCACCACGGCATTGACCGGTAACGAACGCACGAGTGCCACCACCTCGGGCAGACGATCGGTCACGTCGTTGAGGTTGCGCGTGACGATCCTGATGTCGGAGCCACGACGATGGACCTGGATCCGCGCCCCGTCGAGCTTCCATTCGACAGAGGATCTGCCGAGTTCGGCGATCGCATCGGTCACGGACCCGGACGTGGCGGCCAGCATGGGCTGAACGGGACGGAGGACGGTGAGGCGGACCCCGATCAGTTGCTCGATTCCCGAGCGGGCCAGGATCGAGGTGGCACCGAGGTCTCCCGTGAGGAGATGCGCCCGACGGACAGCGTCGGCCGGAACGGAGAACGCCAAGGCGATCGCATCCAGGACAAGACCGCTGAGAGCACCGATGCGGAGATCGCCGAGGAGAAGACGCTTCAACAGATCCCATTCGGCGTCAGTCGATCGGGCACGAAGACCACCGAGCAAGTGCGTCCGTTCGGCGACAGACCCGGGTCCGCTGGTCCGGGCAATCTCCGTGAACGCTGCGTCGATCTCCAGCACGGACAACGGGGACGCGTCCGGCTCGGACGCAACATCGATGTCGTCGACGACGGCGAGCGACCCCCAGCCCACCCCCAGTCGGCGCTGGCGCGGCTCGCCGATCAAGAAGCCGACGACAATCGGAAGCTCGTCCCCGGACGCCGACGTCAGGACATTCGCAAGCGCGCGTACTTTCGCGATCCGGGACTTCGTGGCCGAAACGCGAGCGGCGGCTTCCGCCAACGAAGCGAATTCGAGTGTCACTCCAGCCTCACGTGCTGAGGCTGACCATGCCCCGCAGGTCCTTGACCACGAACGTCAACGTCTCGGTGGAGTCGCCCTCCACGACGGTGCACGCCAGCGTCGCACCCGGCGCCGCAACGACGACCCGTGAAGCCCCACACGAGATCTTCGCAGTCTTGGGGTCATCGACGACGGTCGAAGCGATGCCGACCAGTTTCTTCGTGTCGATCACCGCCTTGGCATTCTGCAATGTGTAGGAGCCTCCCTTCACGAGTCCACCCATTCGCAGGGTCACGTCGTACGGGACGCTCACCCCTTCGACCACCACCGCACACCGGTGGATGCCCGAAGCGAGCTTGGCCAGAGGCTTGGCAAGAGCCGCAGGGCAGGTGGCCTTGCCGACCTTGAGATCGGGGGCAGCCTTGCGCTGCGTCTCGACCAGCTTCGCCTCGACCTCTCGGCGCAGGTCGGCGGTCGCGGCTTGCGCGCCGGCGGCGACGAGAGGCGACAGTGCAGCCGCAGCAAATAGCAACGGTGAGATTCGACGAAGAGACGGGAACCGGTGCATCTCCAAATCATCCCTCGAAAGGCCCCTTGGTTGAACCACCCGCGGAACTGCTCGGATCGAAGCCTGGGAACAAAGCATATTGCGGTTCGACGGGTCGGCGCGAGGCACCGACCGGACCCCGCCGGCACCCGGCTGGCGCGCCGTGATCGCATGTGCACTACGCTTCGTGCGCTTAGTACCCACCCTCCTCCCCGACCATGCGCGTTCGGGACACCACACCAGGAGCTTCATCGAACATGAGCGGCACCGGACCCGACGCCACTTCTGCCCTTCCCGGATTCCTCCTCTGGAGGGCGACCAATGCCTGGCAGCGCAAGCAGCGCGCCGCACTCGAGGGGCTCGGCATCACGCACGTGCAGTTCGCACTGCTCGCCTCGCTCGGGATGGACGACGCACGAAAGGGTCTTTCGCAGGCCGAGATAAGCAGTCGGTCCGGCGTCGACCCAATGACCACATCGCAAGTGATCCGCAACCTCGAGGCCCGAGATCTCGTCGTTCGCTCAGCGAGCGATGAAGATAAGCGCGCACAGCGTGTTGTTCTCTCCGCAGCCGGACGCTCCCTGCTCCGCAAGGCGCAGCCGAAGGTCGAAAAGGCCGACGCAGAGTTCTTCGCGGCCGCCGGCAAGAACGGCCCGGCAATCGCCGCCGGGCTCGCTGCCATTCTCGGCCGTTGAGCAACCCACTTCTCTGACGTCGCTACGGCGACGTAGTACCGGCCGGGAGATACCGTCGATTCCGATGGTTTTCCCGGTCGTTTCGCGCAAGAGCGATGAGTCATCTCCCAACAGATGAGTCATCTCCCAACACCTGAGCCCGGGCGCCAGGCCGCCGAGGCGTTCGTCAAAGACCATCTCTCGGTGCTCGCAGTCGGAGACGTCGTCGGCTCGACTCGATTCGCCGGTGGGCGCCGTGCCGCGCAACAAGCGCTCGGCGCATTCCGCGTCCAGGGGTACGCCGCACGACGCAACGAGGTCGCGCCAGTTGGGCGACGTGGCGCTTCTGGATTGTCTCCGTACATCCGACACGGACTCTTGACGCTTCGGGAGGTCTGGGATCACATCGACGACGGACCTTCGAAGGATGTCGCCAAGTTCCGAGACGAATTGCTTTGGCAGGAGTACGCCAGACATCTCTATGCGCGCGTAGGACATGCTCTCGCCCGACCTTTGCGGTATCAACCCCTCGGAGCGGGCCGCCCGGAACTCGACCGAACGATGTCGTGCATCGACCTCGGCATTGCCGAGCTCGAGAGTGAAGGCTGGATGGTCAACCAAACCCGAATGTGGATGGCGAGTCATTGGACCGTACGCCAACACGGTGATTGGCGGACAGGTGAGCAGTGGATGTTCACGCATCTTCTCGACGGCTCGCGAGCGGCGAACCGTCTCGGTTGGCAATGGACGATCGGCGCCGGCACATCGAAGCCTTACGGGTTCTCCCGCTGGCAGGTGGAGAAGCGAGCGCCCGGGCTGTGCGCAGGCTGCACCCATCGCAGCAGTTGCCCCATCGAGCGCTGGCCTGAAGAGCACACACCCCTACGGGTCGCCGATGTCCATCCCAGACTGACGGCCGACCCCGACCACGAGCGAACAGCCGGTCCACCGTCGGTGCAGCGACTGGGGACTACCGCGCCCGACACCGTCTGGTTGACCGCCGAGTCGTTGGCGGTGGCCGACCCAGCGCTACGCGCGTACCCGCACCTGCCGTCGGTGTTCGTGTTCGACCGGCCTCTCCTGGAACGGCTGCGGCTCAGTGCCAAGCGACTGGTGTTCCTCAGCGAGTGTCTAGCCGAAATCGGCGACGAGCACCCCGGCGGATTGACGATTCTGCTCGGGGATCCGACACACCTGCTCGCCGGCAGGGCGACGGCAACGACGTACGCGCCGGTCCCGGGATGGCGCCGGATCGCCCGCGCCGTCCGCCCGGTTGAGCTTTGGCCCTATCCGTGGCTTCGACGGCCCGGGCCCGGATCGGCCGCATCCTTCTCTGCATGGCGAGCGTCCAGCTGAGAATCATCAGAAGCCCAGAGCATGAATCACAACACTCGAAGTACGATTCAGCCATTGCTTCGGATGGGGGTTCATGATGGCGAACGACAAACCACGCACCTGGACGTTCTTCTCCAATCACGCCCACGTGCTTGTCGTTCTTTCACGACAACCTGACGTCCTGATCAAGGATCTCGCCTGGGAGGTCGGCATCACCGAACGGGCTGCATCGAGCATTCTCGCCGACCTCGAGGACGAGGGATATCTGACCCGAATCCGCGAAGGACGGTCGAACCGCTACGTCCTGAACCGTTCGCGACCGCTCCGCCATCCCCTGGAACAGCATCGCAAGATCGGTGACGTGCTCGCCCTCATGTCGACGGGAGAACCGACGACCCCGCGGCGGCGTGGTGCGTGACCCCGTGGATTGACACAGGAAGAGAACTTCTGTAGTCTGAGACCTACGAAGGGGAGTACCCACAACGGCTGACCGTCAACACGCTTCCTGCTGCACACGCAGAAAGAAGCCGGATCAGCCACCTCGCCGCAGTCCGATCGGATTCGCACGAGGCGGGAAGACTTTCGGTTCACTCGCACGTCCCCGAACCGAAAGCACCACATGTTCTCGAAGAACAACCTCAAGACCGTTGCCCTTCTCTCTCTCCTCACCGGCGGGCTCGTCACCGCCGGAGCTGCCCTTGGTGGGCGGAGCGGCCTGCTGATCGGCACCTTCCTCGGATTCGCCATGGTCGGCGGGTCCTATTGGTTCAGCGACAAGCTGGCCGTCCGCGCCGCCGGCGCACGTGAAGTGGTACCGGGCGAGCTCCAGTGGCTCCAGGACGACCTCGCCCAGATGGTTGCCCGGGCCGGCATGAAGCCGCCTCGCCTGTTCATCTCCCCGTCCCCGCAGCCGAACGCGTTCGCCACCGGCCGGAACGAGAACCACGCCGTCGTGGCCGTCACGTCGGGACTCCTCGAGCTCCTCGACCGCCGCGAGGTGCGCGGTGTCGTCGCCCACGAGCTCGGGCACATCAAGAACAAGGACATCCTCATCGGATCCATCGCCGCGGCGATCGCCACGGGCATATCGTCGCTGGCGAACATGGCGATGTTCGCCGGGATGTTCGGCGGCAACGACGAGGATCGTCCGAACCCTTTCGTGCTTCTGCTCATGATGCTCGTCGCCCCGCTCGCTGCGTCGATCATCCAGATGGCCCTTTCCCGCTCGCGGGAGTTCGAGGCCGATTCGGCCGGTGCGGCCATCTCCGGCGAACCGCTCGCGCTCGCCAGCGCCCTCGCCAAGATCGAGGCCTACGCGGCGCGAATTCCGATGCGCGTCAAGCCGGCCCAGGCGCAGGCCTACATCGTGAACCCGCTGACCGGTCGAAACGTGCAGTTTGCCAACCTGTTCCGGACCCACCCGCCGACGGCGGACCGCATCGACCGTCTCCGCGCGATTCGCTGAGGATCTTTCCCGCAGGACCCCACGACAGCAGCCGGATTCCAGAACTGGGCTTCAGACCCGCTGAGACGGTCGGCTACTCTGAGGATCGATGGAACGACCGAGGATGGTGGCAAGCGCTGAGCGCTACCGCGAGACCTTCCAACACGACGACCTAACCGCCAGCCCCACTCGCCGGGTGGCGATCCTGACGTGCATGGACGCGCGCCTCGATCTCTTCCGACTGCTCGGTCTCCAGATCGGCGACTCGCACATCCTCCGCAACGCCGGAGGTCGGGCAACCGATGACGCGATCCGCTCGCTCGTGTTGTCCACCAATGCGCTCGGGACCCGGGAGATCGCCGTGATCCATCACACTGGTTGCGGACTTCATGGGCAGACGGACGAGACCATCGCCGACCGTGTCGAGGAGGTATCCGGACTGCGGCCGTCGATGCACTTCCACGCGTTCGACGACCTGATCACGAGCGTCACCGAAGACGTGACCCTCCTTCGCACCTGTCCGTACCTTCCCCCGGGGACCATCGTATGGGGCGCCTACTACGACGTCGGCGACGGATCCCTCACCACTGTCGGCAGCCCTGACATCGTCGGCCCGGCGGGCGACGGTCAGCGGCTCGGCACGGCGACCAGCGCCGCCTGAACAGCATCACCAAAGCGATGCCAGCAGCCGCCGACGCACGGCAGCGGGCTTCCCGAGCGAGTCGGCCCGGTCGATCGAGGACGCCAGCCACTGCCCTCCGCGGACCCCGATGGTCCTGAACGGTTCCGGTTCCCACGGACGAGAGCGATGGTCCACCCAGGGAAGCGAGGTGCGTTCGGTCTCCTTGCCCAGGATCAACTCCGCGACCGTTCGCCCGGCAAGGTTGGCGGCAGCGACTCCATCGCCGACGTAACCGCCCAGCCACGCAAGTCCCGTCGCCCGGTCCAAACCCACCGACGGCATCCAGTCACGATGAAGCCCCAGGGGGCCACCCCACCGATGCGTGATCTCGACGCCCCGAAGGCTCGGGAACATATCGACGAGCGCTTCCTCGAGCGATCGGTGGACGGCAACGTTGTCCTCCATCGACGAGCGCACACGTGAACCCGACCGATACGGCGCGCCGCGTCCCCCGAACGCGATGCGCCCGTCCGCAGTCCGCTGGCCGTAGACGATCATCATTCGTCCATCGCTGATCGTGACCCGGGTCGGCCACCGGATCCGTTCCCACTCGTCGTCGGTCAGCACACGGGTGGCGATCATCAGCGAGTAGACGGGGACGACGCGGCGTCGGAGGCCCGGCAGCTCCGGCGTCCAACCTTCAGTGGCCCGGACGACGATCGAAGCACGAACCGTCCCGCGGTCCGTGGTCACCGCGAACGGTTCGATCCGCTCTGCTCGTGTGCTCTCGACGATCCTGGCCCCGTGTCGTTCGGCGGCGAGCGCCAGCCCGTGGACGAGTCGCTGCGGGTGCAACGCCGCGCAGTGCGGCGAGAACACCCCGCCGAGCGTGCGTGAAGCACCGACGAGGCTGCCCGCCTCGTCCGCCGACAGCAGCCGCACGTCGGCGTCGCCCAGACCCGAGCCATGAGCGAGCTCGACCTCTGCCTCGGCGTCGCGCATCTGGCGGGGCGTGCGGGCAGCGGTCATGGTCCCGGCGGCCACAAAGTCGGCATCGATGCCTTCGGACTCGCACTGCGCTCCGACATCACGGACGGCAGCGGCAAGGGCGGTCGCCATTGCCAGAGCCGGCCCGCGTCCGAAGCGAGCCCCCATGGCCGCGATGTCGACGGGAAACTGCCCCGAGCACCACCCCCCGTTTCGGCCCGACGCGCCGAAGCCGACGTGCTCCGCTTCGACGACCAGCACAGACAGGGCGGGGTCGAGCCGTCGCAGCGTCAGGGCAGTCCACAGTCCGGAGTACCCCGCACCCACGACGACCACGTCGACGATCGTGTCGCCGTCGAGGGGCGGCCGCGCGAGCGGCACAACGCCAGTGTCGCCCCACAGCGGCCTGCTCCCCCGGCGGACGACCGCGGTCATCGTGGGACCGGACGCGAAGAAGTCGACCTTACGGTCGACTTCGAGCTCACGACGAGCGTGGCAGAAGCGGGCCGAAGCCCGGCAGAATCAGCGCTCTTCTTTGAACATGACATGACGACGCAGAACCGGATCGAACTTCTTCAGCTCGAGTCGTTCGCGATCGTTGATCTTGTTCTTCTTCGTCACGTAGACGAAACCCGACCCTTCGGTCGAGCGCAGCTTGATGATGGGCCGCTTGACGTTGGACTTCGATGCCATTGCCGATACCTCAGTTCGAGCGCTTGCCGAAGCGCTTTTCGAAACGTTCGACGCGGCCTGCGGCGTCGAGCATCTTCATCTTGCCGGTGTAGAAGGGGTGGCTGGCCATCGAGATTTCGACGTCGACCAGCGGATATGTAGCGCCGTCTTCCCACTCGATCGTCTTCGCGGTCTTGATGGTGGAACGGGAAAGGAACGTCGACCCGGCCGACTGGTCGCGAAAGACCACCGGACGGTAATCGGCGGGGTGAATGCCGGGCTTCATAGGGGTACAGAGCATAGTGGGTTCCGGCAGCTCACCGAAACGCCCGCGGCAGACCACGGGTCGTCTGCTCACGGCAGCGTGGCCGAGCTCACCGCCGGCGGAGAGGCGATCGGCGGAGCGGTCGGGACCGGCGGCACGACCACCGTGGCTGCAGCAGGTACCGGAATCGGAGGAACGGTGACCGGCGCGACGCCGCCTCCGGATCCGCCGAGGCCACGACGCCGGAACAGGCGACCCGTCCCCTGCTGATCCACCAGTTCGAAGTCCTTGATCATGTCGTTGTAGGCGTCACGGACAGTGGCATCGGGCGAGCTCTCGACATCACGGGTGATCACCCATTCGATGCGATCACGTAGGGGCCTGATCTGGGCGGTCTCGTCTCCCGGCAGGCGAAAGTACGAATCCCGCCACGGCACCGGGAACTGGTACACCTCGACCCGGTGGGCGATGTGGGGTACGTATCCGTAGAACACCGAGATGGGTACGTCCGGTGGCACCTGGCGCAGCAACGCCCGGCCTTCGGCGACCCACGGTGCCCGATCCGTCGACCATGGTGAAGGACGCGCGGAGAGCGGCGACGGCCCCCAGAGGTAGCCCGTCCAGAGACACGACGCGGCGACCCCGACAATCGCCATCCGCCGAAAGCGAGCTCGCCTGATCCGGGTGATCGCCATGGTCGTCGCGAAGAACAGACCGGGCAGGATGATGACCGTGTAGTGATATTCGATGTTGTACTGGTAGAAGAAGTTGCTGATGATGTTCAGTCCGACGACGAGGACGAACAGGCAGCATTCGAGCGGCGCCCGGGCGATCAGGAACACCACCGGACTGAACAGCTTCCACAGGTACCAGACGCGCCGGTTGTCGGGTCTTTCGCCCGGGTAGTCGATTCCCTTCACGAGGTAGTTCCACAGCAGGCCTGGCTGCTTGAACGCCGTTTCGACGACACCCTTCGGTCCACCGAACGGAATCCGCCAGGCGTTGAGCGACCCGACCGAGTTCAGCGTGCGCAACAGCACGAGCGAGAACCCGGTCCACAGGAGGCTCCAGCCCGCCAGGATGAGACCGGCACGGTTCCGACCTTCGTACCAACGCGGCACGACGCCTGCACCGTCCTCGTCGGACATCGGCGGAGCCGCCTCGTCACGACCGAATCTCGCCCACGCATAGAGCCCGAGCGGGATGATCACAAGCAGGGTGTCTTCCTTGACCAGGGTCGCCAACACCCCGAACAACAGGAACCACCGCCACCGCCGGGCCACCATCGCCCAGATAGCCGTCATCAGCAGCGGGGCGACGAGGCTGTCCGGGTGGAAGTTCTCGGCGTTCGTCCATGCCAGCGACGGCTGCAGGAGGAACGCAATCGCAAGGCCGCAGGCCGCCCATCGCGACGAGAGCAGGCGGCGCACCGTCAGATACACCGGAATCGCCGTGGAACCCAGAGCGATCGATTGGACCGCGAGCAGGAACGAGGCCCCCGCCCCGAACCAATAGAACGGCACCAGAGGTAGGAGGACGAACGAGGAATGGTCGCCGAACAGGTTCCTTCCCATGATGGTGACGAACGGTGAACGGAACCGGCTGAGGAGCCAGAGCCCCTGGTCGTAGAGCCCGATGTCGAAACCGGCGGTGCCGAACCCGTTGTGGTGGCGGATGGTGAGACGGGAGAAGTACACGGCGTAGGTAGCGGCGGCGATGGCGACGAGGATCGGCGGCAGCCATCGGAACACGTCGGCGACGGTGACGGCGGGGAGCGCGCCGAGCGTTCCATCAGGAACGGGGGGTCCGTCACCGGGCAGGTCCGCGAGATCGGGCCGGTCGACGATTCCGTTCGCCACCCGATCCAGGTCGTCGCTCTCGATGGTCGCCTCGTCCATGTCTCGTCCTCTTCGCCGGTTGGACCGGTACTGTCGTCGGCTGCCGAGAACCGGCCCGGAAAGGCTACAGACCGGCCCTGCCCGACCGACGTATCTCGCTTTCGTCGTGCTACCGACTGACGCTGAGCCGACCGAGGACGCCATGACGACGCCGTTGGTTGGAAGTGACCGGTTGCCCACGGTTTGGAGCGGGTATCGCGTCGCCCGTAGCCTGGTCGGGCCTGCCAGAGCGGCAGCACAGGTCGGTCAACGTCGCCGACGCACCACGGGAGTTCTCCATGCGCGAAGCAGTCATCGTTTCCTATGCCCGGACGGGTCTCGCCAAGGCCGGCCGCGGCGGTTTCAACATCACGGCACCGATGACCATGGGCGCCCACGCCATCAGCCACGCCGTCAAGAAGGCCGGTATCGAGCCCGAGTCCGTCGACGACGTCTACATGGGCAACATCGCCCACGGTGGCGGCAACATTGCCCGCAATGCATCGCTCCTCGCTGGGCTGCCCGTAACGACGTCCGGCGCCACCGTCAACCGCTTCTGCTCGTCGGGCCTCAACTCGATCGCCCTCGCGGCGAACTACATCATCCAGGACGGCGCCGACATCGTCGTCGCCGGCGGGACAGAGTCGATCAGCCTGCCGTCCGGCTCGCCCGCCCGGGAGACGTTCGACCCCGAGCTCACGGCGAAGTATCCCGCCATCTACATGGCGATGATCGACACCGCCGACATCGTCGCCGAGCGCTACAAGGTCAGTCGCGAATACCAGGACGAGTACTCCCTGATCTCGCAGCAGCGGATGGGCGCGGCCCAGGCCAACGGTCTGTTCGAGGACGAGATCGTCCCGATGGCCACGAAGATGAAGCTGGTCAACAAGGAGACGAAGGAGGAGACCATCGTCGACTACGTGGTCGATCGTGACGAGTGCAACCGTCCCGACACCACCATCGAGGGTCTCGCCAAGCTCCAGCCGGTCATGGGCCCGGGCAAGTACATCACCGCAGGCAACGCCAGCCAACTCTCCGACGGTGCCGCCGCCGTGGTGATGATGGAGTCGAAGGAAGCCGAGAAGCGCGGTCTCACGCCGATGGGCGCCTTCAAGGGCTGGGCCGTCGCCGGCTGCGAGCCCGACGAAATGGGCATCGGTCCGGTCTTCGCCGTGCCGAAGCTCCTCGCCCGCCACGGACTCACCGTCGACGACATCGACATCTGGGAGCTCAACGAGGCCTTCGCCAGCCAGTGCCTCTACTCGCGCGACCGCCTCGGCATCGACCCCGCGAAGTACAACGTCAATGGTGGCTCCATCGCCATCGGCCACCCCTTCGGCATGACCGGCACCCGCTGCGCCGGCCACATCCTCCAGGAAGGCCACCGCCGCGGCGCCAAGCTCGGCGTCGTCACCATGTGCATTGGTGGCGGCATGGGCGCAGCCGGACTCTTCGAGATCTACTAAACCCAACACCCGAAATGCCGCCGCTCCGTGCACAGGTGGCGGACACGGGCGCAGCCGGACTCTTCGAGATCTACTAACCCCAAAGGGCAGCGGCGCGCAGATCGGCCTATTCCACGCGCACATCAGCTGATTCCACGCGCACATCGGCCGAGAAGCGGCCTCAGTCGACTGATTTCGGCGGATCTGTGCGCAAAACGGGGCGAGGTGCGCGTAC
>JANPFX010000140.1:0-20478 GCA_031423635.1 Acidimicrobiia bacterium
CAAACGCGCCGTGACCGACGTCGACGGCGAGGTCCGCTTCGATCCGCAGAACAAGCCGGGCGTGTCGAACCTGCTCTCGATCCTGGCGGCAACCACCGGTGAAAAGGACCCGGCCGCCCTTGCGTCGCGCTACACCCAGTACGGCCCGCTCAAGACCGACACCGCAGCCGCGCTGATCGAGTACCTGCGACCGACGCAGCAACGTTTCGCCGATCTGCGTGCCGACCCCGCCGAGATGGACCGCATCCTCGCCGCTGGCGCCCAGCGAGCTCAGTCGATTGCTTCCGTCACCCTCGACCGCGCCTTCACCGCCGTCGGGCTCCGCTGACCGGTCTCATCGCTGCAACTTCGCCCGGGGGTGCGCCTGCATGAACACGGAGCGGAGACGCTCCGAGGTGACCCGGGTGTAGCGCTGGGTCGTGGTGAGCGAAGCGTGCCCGAGCAGCTCCTGGACCGTGCGGATGTCGGCGCCGTGCTCGATCATGTGCGTTGCACATGAATGACGGAACACGTGCGGGTGCACCACGTCGCCCAAGCCCGCCTGCTCGGCATGACGTTTCACCACGAGCCATGCCCCTTGTCGCGTCAGCCGCCCGCCCCGGGCGTTGAGGAACACCGCCTCCGCGTCGCCCCGTCTCGCCCATCGGCGCGGCTCCAGACGAGGACGACCCGACGGACCGAGATACTCCACCAGCGCCCGCAACGCGAACCCGGCAAGGGGCACGAGCCGCTCCTTTGATCCTTTGCCGAGCACGCGGGCCATCCCGTCGTCGAGATCGACCGCCGAGAGCTGGAGACCGACCAGCTCGCTGATCCGCATACCGGTGCCGTAGAGTACTTCCAGCATCGCCCTGTCGCGATGGCCGACCCCGTCCACGCCGATGCAGGTGTCGAGCACCCGGGTCACGTCTTCTTCCGACAGCGCCTTCGGGACGGCGTCGGTCACCTTCGGCACCGACAGGTCCCGACCCACCGATCCGGCGGCGATGCCCTCCGACGTGCGCCAGCGATGGAACGAACGAATCGTCACCGCAGCCCGGCGCAACGACGCAACAGCAAGTTCTCGAGATCGCAACGCCTCGAGGTGACGAAGGATCGCGTCGTCGTCGGCCGCCTCAACCGAGAGCCCGGTCTCCGCGAGCCAGTCCGTATACCGAACGAGATCACGGCGGTAGGCCGCGAGAGTGTTCGAACTCCGGCCACGTTCCAGGAGAAGTGAGGTGAGAAAGGTCTCGACTTCGGGGTGTGCCACAGCGACAGCCGTCACCATGGCTCTACCGACCCTTGGCGACAAGCAGCGCGAATGCGTACGCCGTCTTCCCGTCGATGATCTCACCGGCCTCGATCATCGCCAGCGCGTCGGTGAGCCGCACCCGGCTCACGACCATGTCGTGCTCCTCCGGCCCGTGGCGGTCGGTGTCGACGATCGTGAGGTCACGGGCGACGAAGATGGTCACCCTCTCATCCGTCATCCCCGGTGCCGGAACATAGGTGCACAGATGATCAAGACGACCACAGAGAAGACCGACTTCTTCGCGCAACTCCCGTCGTGCCGCGTCTTCGAGCGGCTCGCCCGGACGATCGAGCAGCCCGGCCGGGATTTCGAGCAGGCGCCCCATCACCGACGCTCGGAACTGGCTCACCACCGTGATCGTTCCGTCGTCGTGCAACGGCACCACGGCAACGGCACCGCTGTGCCGCACGATCTGGCGTCGGAACAGCTCGCCGCTCGGTGCCTCGAAGGTCTCGTCGGCGAGCCGGAACACCGCGCCGTCGTAGATCAGAGCCGTCGACACCAAGCGAAACGCACCCGTTCCGGCGGACGATGATGGTGACGTCACGCCGTCGTTGCCCACTCAGGAAACCGGGACGGACGGGTCCAGGTGATCGACCCCGAGGAGACGGGGCTGTCGCCCCTCGGCGCGAAGTACCGACGCCGCGACGAGCTCACGGAAGAGGGGATGCGGCCGCTGCGGACGGGAGAGGAACTCGGGGTGGGCCTGAGTGCCGACCCAATACGGATGGTTGCCCAACTCGATGAACTCGCACAATCGCCCGTCTGGCGACATCCCGGAGAGGGTGAGCCCGCCCTCCATCAAGCGGCGGTGATAGCGAGGGTTCACCTCGTAGCGGTGACGGTGCCGTTCGTAGACAACCTCCCGACCATATGCGCGCTGAACTTTGGTGCCGAGAACGAGCGCTGCCGGGTAGGTGCCCAGACGCATGGTGCCACCCTTTTCCACCACCTCACGCTGTTCGTCCATCAGATCGATCACGCGGTCCGGTGACAACGGGTCGAACTCGCTGGAGTTCGCGGCCGGCAGCCCGAGCACGTGGCGAGCGAAGTCGATCACCATCACCTGCAGACCGAGGCAGATCCCGAGACACGGGATGCCAGATTCGCGAGACCACTGCGCCGCGGCGATCTTGCCATCGATCCCGCGCTCGCCGAAGCCGCCCGGAATCACGATCCCGTCGAGGGCGCTGAGCCGGCCCTCGCGCAAGAGCTCGGGCACGTGCTCGGCCTGGATCAGATCGATCTCCACGTTCACTCCGTGGAACACGCCGGCGTGTCGCAGCGACTCCACCACCGAGAGATACGCGTCGATCAGGTTGACGTACTTGCCGATCAGGCCGATCCGAACCGAACCACGCAGTGAACCCACGCGACGAACCAGCGCACGCCAGTCCTCCAGGTTGATCGGGTGCTCGTTCTGGTCGATGCGCAGGATGTTGCAGACGAAGGAGTCGAGGCCTTCGGCGTGAAGGTTCAGCGGCACTTCGTAGAGCGACGGCGCGTCCGTCGCGCTGATGACCGCTTCGGGCTCGACATCGCAGAGACCGCTGATCTTGCGTTTGATGTCGACGGGAATCGGACGGTCGCTCCGGCACACGATCACGTCCGGCTGGATGCCCCGCGCACGGAGTTCCGTGACCGAATGCTGGGTCGGCTTGGTCTTCTGCTCACCGGATGGTCCGATGAACGGCAGCAAGGTCACGTGCAGATAGCAGACGTTGTCCCGGCCCACCTGTTTGCGCATCTGCCGGATCGCCTCGAGGAACGGGAGGATCTCGATGTCGCCGACGGTGCCGCCGACTTCGGTGATCACCACGTCGACATCGTCGGTGGCCAACGCCAGGATTCGCCGTTTGATCTCGTCGGTAACGTGCGGAATCACCTGAACGGTCTTGCCGAGGTAGTCGCCGCGGCGTTCCTTGGCGAGGATCGTCTGATAGATCGAACCCGATGTGGCGTTGCCGTTGCGGGGCAGATCGACGTCGATGAAGCGCTCGTAGTGCCCCAGGTCGAGGTCGGTCTCGCCGCCTTCGGCGGTCACGAACACCTCACCGTGTTCGAACGGGTTCATCGTGCCCGGATCGACGTTGAGATAGGGGTCGAGCTTCTGCATCGTGACCCGCAGGCCCCGCTGCTTGAGCAACCGACCGAGCGATGCCGCCGTGATTCCCTTCCCCAGAGAACTTGCCACGCCGCCCGTCACGAAGATGTGCTTAGCCACGGGACAACACCTTACCCCGCCGATTGCCGGGACCGAAGGAGCCGGGACCCGAATCTGTCCGAATCAGGACGAGCCGTGCGAGCGACGTTCGGGCAGTGTACCCAGACGGTCGAACCAGCGGAGCGGACGAACGCCATCGATCACCCTGGTGAACGACACCTTCTCGCTGATCGCGTTCAGCGCGATCAACACGCCGAGCACGGCCATCCGCACCGATTGCGGCGTCACGAGCACGGTTACGCCGAGCATCGCACCGATCGGATTGGAGCCGGTGTCGCCGAGCATCGTCCGTTCACGAAGATCGTCACGCAACATCACCACGAGCACACCTGCCATCACGGCGAGCGCAAGGGTGGGCCGGTAGCTCCGGTCGATCATGAATGGCGCCATGAAGATCACCA
This sequence comes from Acidimicrobiia bacterium, assembly GCA_031423635.1. Classification (GTDB taxonomy): domain Bacteria; phylum Actinomycetota; class Acidimicrobiia; order Acidimicrobiales; family JANYDT01; genus JANLQX01. The sequence continues at coordinate 3,920 of JANPFX010000140.1, forward strand.
TCCCGATGAGCAGAGCCGCACTCGCCACGAGGCCGACCTTCAGACACCGGCCCGGTGCCCGGTCGAAGAGGTTGGCAAGGTTCGCCGATAACGCGATGATGGCGCCGTTGACGAGCACCCATCCGAACCCGTAGTCAACGCCGAGCGTCGACCCGGCGGCAAGAGCGAGGGCGACCGCGCCGCCGCCGAACAACTTGAGGGCTCCCGTGCTCAGCCGACCGGTCCGCAACGTGGCCAAATGGCCCCGGAAACCGCGAGCTGAACCCGTCGCACCGAGGTCGTCGATCAGTCCGAGGAAGCTGAAGACGAGAACGGGGAACCCCACCGACGAGATCGTCACGAAGAACGACTCCCAGTAGTCCGTCCGGAGCGTCTCCGGCGGCCGATCACCGAAGGCCAACCAGTAGGCCAGGGACGACGTCATCGCGAGAACCAGCCCGACAACGACGATGACCAGCCCGCTCCCCACGCCCACGTCCGCTCCGCGATAGTTCGAGCGGCGGAACACCGGCGCCTCGAGGATCGGCCGAACAAGACGGACCGCGAGCGCGCCGAGCGCGGCGCCGGCAAGAAAGCCGAGGCACAGCACCAGCGTGGCGAGGAGGCGGGGCGGCCACCGCAGAACGGCGTCGATCACTGCGCTCCCGCTTTCGCTCGGTTCACGGATCCGCCGTTGCCGAGGTGACGACACGAGCATGATCGTCACGCTGCAACGCGAGAAGCGTGACGAACGGACCGAGGTACACGAACACGAGCGCGGTGACAACGGTCCCGGAGTCGTTGGCCGCGAACCCGAGAAGTCCGCAGAGGAGCGCGGCGACCACGCCGGCCCGGAGAGCCGTGCCCCGAGGGATGTCGCGCTCCCAACCGCGCTGCACGACGAGGAAGAACAGCAGCACGATGGCGATGATCGGCACGATCCACGTCCAGAACGAACCGGTGAACACCCGGATGTTCGTGGCGATCTTGCGTGAGACCGTCGTCATGAATGTCGACGAGCCGCCGTCATCGCCCATCATGGCCGCCACCAGGCGGCCGAGATGGGTCCGCGAATCGGCCGGGCGCTGTTTGTCGACCCCGGCCGCGGCGGCCAGGGCCGCCAACGTGGCGACACCGGCAAGGATCACCGGCTTGGCCCGCAAGGCCCGACCCGACATGGCGTAGAGCAACAGGCCGAAGACCGGAACGAGCGTCAAGATGCCGCCGACATCGGACCCGAGGAACGGCGCGCCGTCGACAACGAGAACCACGCCACAGACAAGACCGGCACCGATCAAAGCCTCGCGCCGCCGGGGTGCGTACTGCACGTGGATGGCCGCCCACAGCACGCTGGTCGATGCCAGCGCAGCGAACGCGGCGTTGCCAATTCCCGTGAACCGCGCGGCGGTGTGGGGTGAGTAGCCGAGGATGCTGGACTGCTGGAGCGCTGCGCCCGAGCACAGGTCGATCAGGTTGATGGCGACCGTGGCGAACAAGATCCACGACAGTGGGCTCAAGGGGTGTCGTCTCGCCCGTCGAGCGATCGCCACGATCGCAAGGTCCAGCGCGACCATCACCAGCGCTCCGAACGGACCGAGCACCCAAGCGTTCGGGATCATCCGGAAGACGAACGTCGTCAGCGGCCAGCCCGCGACGCCAAGCACGATCCAGGAGAGGATCCGCCGCATCGGCCCGACCGATCCGCGTGACGAGAACAGCAGCATCGTCAGCAAGTACACGACGACCTGGAAGATGACGTAGCCCTTGGTCAGCGGCAGATAGATCCGTTCGCGATACCCGGCAAGATCGTTCATGTCCCGCAGTCGGTCGATGCTCGGCGGCCCGTTGGTGCCATGGAAGCGAAGGGGGTGGCCGATCATGTCCACACTCGTCGGCTGCCCAGCAGGATCAATACCAAGCGCGCTTAGAATTGTCGGGGAGAGGTCGGTCAAGGTGATCAGGCCGAGCCGCTTTGTCGACGGCGAGTGCGCGTAGCCGGGCACCACCCCGGCGCCCCACAACACTGTCGGTGTGAGCTCCCAGGTCCCCGTCGGAGGTCGCATACCGACCACGATGAACAGCACGTCGGACGGAAGCCCTCCGACGACGTCCTCGACCAACGCGTCGGTGCGACGGAGCGCGTCCACGCGCAACTCCTCGAAACGGTCCTCGGTGGTGAACCCCTTGAAGGCGAACGCCCGATCCATCTCGCCCGGGTCGACGATGGTGACATCGCTGTTGCTGACCGCCCCGACGACCGCGTCGAGGAAGACGCGTTCGTCCACGGTCACGCCGAAGGGTTTGGTGACGTCGGGCCGCAACAGCCCGGTGACCGTCCCGTGGGTCACCGAGCCCCCGAGATCGGCGACGGCAATGGCCGTCGGCCGCTGGAGTTCGGCGTCGGGATCGCGGTCGACCAGACCGGTGTCGGAGGAGCCGACGACGGCAGTGGACTTCCCGGCGACGCGCAGCGTCTCGCCGAGTGCCGCCGGCAGCGTCGGCAGGTATCGACCCTCGTTCTTGGCGATGGTCTCCGCCAGCCCGGTCACGACAACTGCGCCGTCTGACGGCCGGCCTGTGCGCAACTCCGCAACTTCGGCCGCGGTGAGCAGGCCGACGGCATCGTCGGACCCGTACGCATCGGCCGCGGCGTCGGCCGCACGGACCCGACCACCGGCACCGAGTGACGCGTAGGACTCCACCGTGGACGGCCGGCCCGACAATGTGCGGACGCTCGTCGCCGCCACCGCTCCCTCGCCGACCAGCCGGTCGAGCGTCGGGGTGTTCCCCGACCCGAGATCGTCCAGCGAAAGGCGGGGAAAACCGAACAGCACCACCTTCTTCGACGTTGTTCCGGCGGCGACGCTGGACGGTTCGAATCCACCGGAACGCAGCAGCGCCACGGCGAGAAAGGCGACAGCGGCGAACACCATCACGCCGATTCGCAGCCATGGAGGCGTGCGCCTCGACCAGAGAGCCCGGATGATGTCGAGACCCTGCCGGCCGCGATGGGCGAAGCCGGCGAGGCTGCGGCCGGTGTGGCGGTGGTCGAAGTCGACCGGCACCTCGAGCACCTTTGCCCCCGCCCGCACGGCATCGATCGTCATCGCCGTCTCCATGCCGAACCGGTCGGCAAGGGTCAGCGAACGGAGCAGGCCGGCCCGTACCGCCCGTTGTCCGGAAAGCGGTGCCGTCGCCTCGAAGCCCGACGATCGCCGGATGCCGCCACGGGCGAGTTCCTTGATCCGGCCGAACCCGCCCCGCGCCCCTGCGGCAACCGTCGGGACACCGATGACGAGGTCGGCGTCGCCCCTTCTCAGGGGCGCGAGGAGCGCGTCGGCGATGCCGGCGGTGTCACCGAGGTCGGCGTCGATCAACAGATAGGTGGAGGCCTCCGGACTGGCGGCGACCGCGGCCGACACCGCACCGCCCTTGCCCCGATTCACCGCGAGCCGCAGGACGGTGACCCGCCTGTCCTCGCCGGCCGCATCAAGAGCGATTCTCCACGTTTCGTCGGCTGAGCCGTCGTCGATGACGACGATCCGATCGATAGTCGCCAGTTCAGCGAGCGCCCGAACCGTGTGACCGATGGAATCCGCCCGATCCTTGGCCGGTACGAGAGCGACGACCGGGTGAAGTGACGACCCCGACGACGTCATGGCGCGGGGATCAACCGTTCGGCACCGTCGGCTGAACCGTAGTGCCCGACCCGACCCCGGCCGAGGTCCTCGAGCGCATAGACCGTGGCGACCCGACCCGCTCGCTCCTCGAGGTCGTCGATGGTCGAGACACGGGCGGCGAGAGCAGCAACGGTACGGATCTCGCGCACCAACGGATCGTCGGATTGCCCGACCACAACGACAGGGGTCATGGCGGCCAGTCGACCGATCCATGCAGCGGTCTCGGCCGGCTCGGCGGATGACGAGCCACCACGGAGGAACACGACCCGGGTGCCGATCGGGAGGATCTCCGGAAAGCTGCCGTCGGATGCCGGACGCCGTTCCATCAGACCGGCGGCCACGAGGGGCTGCAGCGACTCGACGTCGAATGGTCGACCGATCGCCCCGATGATCCGTTGACCGACGAGGAACCGGACCGTGTCCGGACGGGTCGAGGTGGCACCGACCGCGACGCGGGCCCGTTCGAGATCTTCCGGTGCCGAGATGGCCAGCGACGGCCCGATGGCGAGCGTGCCGAGCACTCGGGCCCCGGCGGACCGCAGGGTGTTCGCCAACTCGGCGGTCCGATCGTCGTCGATCGCCCCGTCCGTGACGAAGAGCACTGACTTCGCGAGTAGACGGTCACTCACCATGCGGTCTTCGGACTGCTCGCCGAACGTCTCCAACGACGCCTTCTCGTTCTTCAGGTCCCGGATCGCAACCGCCCGATCCTCGAGGGTGCGGTCGAGCGAGGCGATGCGCCGCTGCGACTGGGACACGAGACCCTGATCGACGACGGTCGCTCCGACGGCGATCCCGATGGCGAGCCCAAGAAAGACGGCCACCAGAGACACGATGTGGAAGCGGAGGTTGATCACCGGCGTACCCCGCACATGGGCAGAGACACGATGTGGAAGCGGAGGTTGATCACGGCATCGCTCCTGTGACCAACGTACCGGCGATGCGCACTCGATCGTGGGACTCCCCGACCGAGCGACCTCATCGGCGCCACTCCCGAAGCGAGATCCACAGCGAATCCCAGAAGAGCCGAAACGGCGGTGAGAGCGCCAGGATGAAGACCAACGCGATCATCGCCGTCAGCACGAGCAACGTGATGTCGCGCTTGCGGGCACGGTGCTCATAGAGGCGGTTCAACCCTTTCGCATCGACCAGGATCGGTCCCACCTTCAACCGGACAAGGAACGTCGACGCCATCCCCGGTCGTCCCTTGTCGAGGAAGTCGACGAGGTTCACATGGGTGCCGACGGCGACGATGAGCTCCGCTCCACGTTCGAACGCCAGGAGCATGGCGATGTCCTCGCTCGTACCCGACATGGCCCACGTGATGAATTCGACACCCTCATCCTGCAGCCGTTGCGCCCCCGGGGCCTTGCCGTTCGGATATGCGTGGACGACGAGCTCGGCACCGCACCGGAGTCCTTCGCTGGACACCGAATCCATGTCGCCGATGATCACGGACGGTTTGAGCCCGTTCGCCAGCACCGCGTCGGCGCCACCATCGACCGCGATGATCACCGGGTTCATATCGGTGATGTAGGCGCGCAGTGCACGCAGGTCTTCTTTGAACTGATCGCCGCGCACCACGATCAGCACATGGCGACCCGTGAAGGTCGTGCGCAGCTCGGGAAGATCCGGGGAGTCCAGCAGCAAGAACTGCTCGGCCTGCATGTAGGCCAACGTGTTCTCGGCAAAACGCGTCAACTCGACGCTGATCGTCGCCCTCGAGTCCTCCACCTGATGCTCGAGCGTGCTCATGGTCTGACGCACACCTTCGCCAAGGAGTTCGCCGCGGGCGTTGCGAACAGCATTGCCGGCCAGCGTCAGCATCTCGCCGTCTTCCACCCGGGCAAACACTGCGGCACCGACGTTGTCCAGGATCGGGATACCCGCAGCAGCGAGAAGCAGCGGGCCGACGTTGGGATAACGGCCGGTGATCGACGCTGCCGCGTTGACGACCGCACCGACATGGGCCTCGACCAGACCCTCCGCCGCGACCCGGTCGAGGTCGGCATGGTCGATCACCGCGATCTGCCCCGGCTCGAGGGTCTTGGTGAGTTCTTTCGTCCTTCGTCCGGGCCGGGCTGCTCCGGTGACGGTTGCCTGCAGCCTCGTCTCCAGCGATGGCGCGGCCACTCAACCCGCTCGCTTCGTTCGCTCAGGGGCCCGCTTGCCCCGGGCGCGCGTCGGCTCGGCACCCCGAACGGACCGCCGTGACGCCAGCAGGACCTCGGCATGACGAAGTGCGGCCGGACTCGCCGGATCACCGGCCAGCATCCTCGCCACCTCGCCGACGCGATCCCCTTCGTTGAGCCTGCTCACGGTCGTCCGGGTCATCGGTCCCCCGTCACCGCCCGCTTCGACCGTCTTCCGGACATGGACCTGGGCGTCGGCCGACGCCGCGACCTGGGCCAGGTGGGTGACCACGAGCACCTGTCGGCTCGAGCCGAGTTCCGCGAGGGCGTCGCCGACCGAGAGCGCGGTCTCGCCTCCGATGCCGGCGTCGACCTCGTCGAACACCAATGCCGAGAGCGGGGAGGAGGCCGAACCGGCAGAACGGGTCCCCGAGGACCCGGTGCCGCGGCTGATCAGCGCCAGTTGCAGGGCGAGCATCACCCGGGCCAGTTCTCCGCCGGACGCCACCTTGGCCAGCGGAGCGAGATCACTCCCGGGGTTGGCGGAGAACTCGAACACCACCTTCGAGTCGACGGCTTCCTCCGCGTCGACACCGGCCACGGCCCCTGCCCCGTCGTCATCGAGGACCGCAACCCGGAAGCGGGCATTGCCCAGAGCGAGCCGACCGAGGTGCTCGCGAACCGAAACGGCGAAGGGCTCGGCCGCTTCCCGGCGCAGTTTCGCAATCCGGTCACGCGCCCGTCGCTCGGCCGTCGCCACGAGGCGGAGCTCGTCATCGATCGTCACCGCCCGCTCGTCGTGGAGAAGCAGTTCGTCGAGACGCTCCTGGGTCTCCACCTGGAAGGCGAGCATGGCGCCGATGGACTCGCCGTACTTCCGACGGAGTTGGCGCAACAAGTGGCGCCGTTCCCGGAGCTCACCGAGACGGGACGGATCGTCATCGAGGCGGGCGAGATGCAAACGGAGTTCGGAGGCCACGTCGTCGAGCTCTGATGCGGTGTTCCGGATCCGATCCGCCTCGCTCGCGAACGGCGTCTTGCCACCGAGCAGTTGACGAACCGAACCGAGAAGGGTCAGAACACCATCGTCGCCGGCCAACGCCTCCGTGGCGGCACTCAACGCCTCACGATGGGCCTGGGCCCCGGTCAGCAGTTCCTCCTCGTCAGCCAGCTTCTCGTCCTCGGCCGGGTCGCTCAGGCCGGCGGCGTGGAGCTCGGCGAGCTGGAACGAGAGAAGATCGATCTCCCGGGCGCGAGCGCGTTCGTCACCACCGAGCGCTGACCGGTCTTTGAGCAGCGTGCGTCGCTTCGCCCGTGCTTCGCGGAGGTCACTGTCCTCGATGCCGCCGTATGCATCGATCGCGTCCCGTTGCGAAACCGGCGCGAGGAGCGTCTGGTGCGCATGCTGGCCGTGCAGATCGATGAGGCTGCTCGCCCGCTCCGCCAACACGCCGACCGGCACCGGCCTTCCGTCCACATACGCCCGGGCGCGACCAGCGCGCGGCACCACCCGGCTGAGGACAACCTCGCCGTCACCGACGATGAACCGTCCGTCGACCCTCGCCTCATCGGCCCCGGAACGCACGAGCGTCGGGTCCGACCGGGCGCCGAGCAGAAGCTCGATCGCTTCGACGATGAGGGTCTTGCCGGCGCCCGTCTCCCCAGTGATCGCCGTCATGCCGTCGCCGAGGACGACTGATGCGTGATGGATCACGCCGAGGTCGGCAACGACGAGCTCAGCGAGCACGACGCCCTCGTGCGGACCTCTGGCGAGTCGGGGCGTCGCCCTCTGCCTCGAAGCGCTCACGCGCCGGTGTACCCGGACCGGGGAGTTCGAACTTCGTCTTCAGGATGCCGTGGAAGTCACGCGGCCCGAACGTGACGAGACGCGCCGGTCTCGGATGGGCCGAACACGTCACGACGGCGCCACCGGGAACCGCACCCTCGTCGCGGCCATCGACGAAGAGGGTCGCGGTTCGTCCGTCGAGCACTTCGAGACGCACCGTCTCTTCGGCACTCAGCACCAGCGAACGGTCGAAGAGCATGTGCGGCGAAATCGGGACCACGACCAGCGCACGCATCAACGGCGACACGATCGGACCGCGTACCGAGAACGCGTACGCGGTGGAACCGGTCGGCGTGGCGACGATCACGCCGTCGGCCGAGTAGACGGCGAAGGGCACGTCGTTGAAGCTCACGCCCAGGCGGACCGTGTTGCCGGCGTTGCTCTTCTCGAGGACTGCGTCGTTCAGGGCGGCGAAGCGTCGAACCGGATGGCGAGGAGCGGACACGACGATGTCGAGCATCATGCGCTCCTCGATCCCGTGGTCACCGCGCAGGACCCGCTGGACCACGGCTTCGAGATCCGACAGCTGTTCCGACGCCAGGTACCCCAGGTGACCGACGTTCACGCCCACCACCGGGACGCCCTCCGCGCACACGAGGTCGACCGTCCGCAGCATGGTGCCGTCGCCTCCGAGGCTGAACGCATACGTCAGGCCCTTCGCGAAGTCCTCGTCGGGCACGGCCCACTCGTCGAGCCCGACACGGACCGCGTCGCTCGCCGGCACGCGGACCTCGACGCCGGACGCTTCGAGCGACACCGCCGTGGAAGAGGCGACGCGGCGCGCCTCCAGCCGGGCGAGGTGCGGAACGATCCCGACGACGAGGGGTGACTTCTTCGGACGATTCGCCGGCTTCCTCGCGGTCATCCTCCGACCTTTCCCGTGACGTCGGTCTGTGCGTCCGACAACACGCCGACACGCTCATCGAAACGCCCCGTCATCACCAGGCCATCGTCGACGGCGGCGTCGATCATCACCGCTCGCTCCTCCGACCCTCTCGACGTCCGGGCCGGATCCATGACGAAATGCCCGAGGAACTCGACGTTGCCGTCGGCCCCGGTGATCGGTGACGTCATGACCGCAATCATGCCTGCTCCCAGCATGGCGTAGGTATCGCCGACCGACACCAACGCCCGCCGCCAGATGTCCGGATCCCGGACGACACCGCGGCCGCGTGCCACATCGGCCCGACCCGCTTCGAACTGCGGCTTGATCAGCAGGACCATCGAACCGGCGATGACGTCCGTCGCCGCAATCAACGACGGCGCCACCGATCGCAAGGAGATGAACGAGAGGTCGGCGACCGTCAACGGCACCCGACGACCTTGCATCACCGAAGCGAGCGCGTCGGTGCGGACGTTGCAGCGCTCGTGCACTTCAACCCGCCCGTCGGCACGCATCCGTTCGTGCAGCTGCCCGATGCCGACGTCGACGGCGATCACCGCAGTCGCTCCACGCTGCAGAAGGCAGTCGGTGAACCCACCGGTCGAAGCGCCCGCATCGAGCACCGTCCAGCCGGTCACGTCGATCCCGAATCGTTCCAGTGCTCCCTCCAGCTTCACCCCGCCGCGGCTGACGAAACGCGGCCGTTCCGCGACGAGGACGATCGGGTCTCCTTCATCCACCTGACGTGCCGCCTTGTCGGCCACTGCGCCACGTACGTGCACTTCACCCCGAGAGATTGCCTCGACCGCCTGGACGCGGGACGGCACCAGACCGCGTCGGACCAGCTCGGCATCCAGGCGTCGACGCACCGCTCACCTCATCGGGCGGACGGGCCCGAGTTCGCGACCCACGAGCGCAGAGAGGTCGTCGGCGATCACGTCGGGCGTCGGGGTGACCGGCAGGTCCGCTGACGACGTGACGCCGCTCATGACCAGACCGAAGCGCGAACGCATGGTCGACGCCATCAGCCCGTCGGTCGACGGCCGGTCCCCGACCATCAGCAGCGCCATTCGTTCCGCCGCGTTGGGGTCATCGCCCAGACCGAGGCGCCGGAACACCAGACGGGCGGCCGGCTCATGGGGTTTGCCGCCGAACGTCGCATCGACACCAGTCGCGTACGACACCGCGGCAACGAGCGAGCCGCCACCCGGGAGCTCGCCGTCGGCGGTCGGGTAGGTCGGGTCGTCGTTCGTGCCGATCAGACGCGCCCCGGAGCGTACCGCCTCGAACGCCTGCGTCAGTCGGTCGAAGGTGAAGTCGCGATGCCAACCCACGACCACTACGTCGATGCCCGGTTCGGCATCGACCACGCACCGCACGCCCCGGGCCTCCAGCGCCTCGACCACTCCCGGACCCCCGCACACCAGCGCGGTCTCCCCGGGTTCGATGAGCAGCGCCGAGGCCTGGGCCGAGGAGCAGATCTCATCCTCGGTGGCGGTCAGGCCCATCCCCGCCATCTTGGCGACGTAGCCGGCGATCCTTGCCGAGCTGTTGTTTGTGAGGAACAGCACACGTTCGCCGGACGAGCGCAGCCGGTCGATCGCCGCGATGGAGCCGGCCACGGGGGTCTCTCCACGCCAGACGACTCCGTCGAGGTCCAAGATCCAGGGCACGACGCCCGACGCTACCAATCACCGCGTCGAAGTCCCGGCAGTACCGTTGGTGGGGAGGTCAAGCCGGGTTCGCCCAAGGATTGACTCGTACCCCGGGAGGCACCTTGTCGAGTCCATCGCCGATTCCGCCGTCGAGCTCCCCGACCGGTGATCGAGACCGTTCCGCGGTGCAGTCGCTGGCGGACTCACAACCGGGGCTCGTTGCGGTCGGGGCGATACTCGCCGCTCAGTGGACCAGTGAGGTGGCCGACGTCGTCGTCGACCATCGACTCGACGTCTACGGGGTCCGACCTCACGTGCTGGTCGGCCTTCGGGGCGTCGTGTTCGCACCGTTCCTCCACAGCGGCTTCGGGCACCTGATCGGGAACACGCTTCCCTTTGCCATTCTCGGCGGACTCGTCGCGCTCGGCGGGCTCCGACAGTTCCTCTCCGTCACGCTCATTGTCGGCCTCGTCAGTGGACTCGGGATGTGGGTGTTCGGGTCGTCCAACGAGGTCCACATCGGGGCCAGCGGCCTCGTGTTCGGCTACCTCTCGTACCTGCTCGTCCGCGGGGTGTTCGCCCGGAACGTCCGCCAGATCCTCCTCGGCATCGTCGTCGCGTTCTTCTATGGCGGGCTCCTGTGGGGGGTCCTGCCGACCGGGCGGGGCATCAGTTGGGAAGGTCACCTTTTCGGCGTTGTCGGCGGTGTCGCCGCAGCATGGGGTCTGTTGCAGGTGGCCAACGCCCGCTCGTCGAAGGACCCTGATCAACGCTGACGGCCGCGTCGGTGCGCCTGCGATGACGCCCCGGGATCCCTGGACCCCATCGCTCGATGAGGAACGTCGTTCGGATTTCCGGGCGCGGGCTTCCTACACTGGACACGTGCCGGTCTTCTCCCCCTTTGTCTCGCTCCGTTACGCCGACCGTGAGGGCGCAGGTCTGCTGATCGCTCCGCCGTACGACGTCCTGAGCGACGCCCAGCGCCTCGAACTGGAGGAGCGCCACCCCCACAACAGCGTTCGCATCGATTTCCCCCATGGGAAGACCGACCCGCACGCCTACACCGGTGTGGCACAGCGTCTCTCCTCGTGGACAGCCGAGAAGGTGCTGGTCAGTGACGCCACGCCGACCTTCACCGTCTATCGCATGACCGCCGAGGTCGACGGCCGGACGACCACGACCACCGGCGTGCTCGGAGCCCTGACCCTCGAGGAGCCCGGTACCGGCGACATCTTGCCCCACGAGCAGACGACCCCCAAGGACAAGGCCGATCGCCTCACCCTTCTCCAATCGGCACGGGTCAACACCTCACCGATCTGGGGGCTGTCGTTGACCGAGGGGCTCGGTCGGGTGTGCGCGGAGGTCACCACGGCTACGCCCGACGTTTCCGCGGTCGACGACGGCGTCCTCCATGAAGCCTGGGTGGTGAGCGATGCGAACACGCTGCAGACCATCAGCGACCTCGTCGCCGCCAACCCGGTGGTGATCGCCGACGGCCATCACCGGTTCGAGACAGCCCTCACCTACCAGCGTGAGCGCGACGCCGACGACGCCGGCGCGGCGGCAATCCTCGCCTACATCGTCGAACTGGCGCCGAAGGAACTCGAGATCCGATCGATTCACCGTCTGATCGATGCGCCTCCTGGTGTGTCGGTGCTGGACGTGCTCGCTCCCTTCTTCACGCTGGAGCAAACGGCCGACGTCGGCGCCGAACTCGCCGTCGTCGCACGGCAGAGCGGCGCCCTCGGCGTGGTGACGCCACAGGGTCAGTGGCTCGCCAAGGTGCGGCCCGACGCGTTTCCCGACGGCGTGGAGCTCGATCAGGTCGCGCTCGCCACCGCCATCGCATCGGTCGACGGGGTATCGGCGCGTTACCACCACGACGCGGCAACGATCATCGGTGCCGTCAACGACCGCACCGCGGCCGCCGGCGTGCTCGTACGACCGGTATCGATCGACCAGATCCGCGGCGTCGCCCAGACCCGCACGCGCATGCCGCCGAAGGCCACCTTCTTCTGGCCCAAGCCTCGCACGGGCATCGTGTTCCGGCCGCTCGACGACCCGCGCTGACGCCACGCGCCGGCCGGTCGCTCAGGTCGATCCGCCAAGTTCGTGGATGCCGTGGACGGCGCGATCCACGAGCTTGGCCGTGGCCGGTCGGCGCGAGGAGAGCACGATTTCTTCCGCGATCACCTCGGTGCGGCTCACCGTCGCCGGACCTGAGCGGAAGAACCGCTGCCGCACGCGGCCGCGGACGATGACCTCGGCGCCCGCGGAACACGCAAGACGGGCATCGGACCAGACCACCGGCACGGGTTCGCGTACCGGCACGCCGTCGACGACGGACCGGGTGACCACGGTGGCCTCGAAGACCGAGCCGGACGGCACGGTTCGTTCCTGTGGGTCGTCGGCGACGATACCCCGCACGACGACGAGATTCGACCAGGCCCGGGACATGGACGGCAGGACGCTGGGGACAGTGGGGGTCTGCTTCGCTCTGGGCATGATGGTGACCTTTCGCTGACGAACAAGGCAACCGGGGAAGACGGCTCGAAGCGTAGGGAGCCCCCTGTGACACTTCAGGGCGCGGCCTCGCGACCCGCGGGTGTCGGCGTCAGGAGAGCAGGTCGGCTGCCCCGAGATCGGCGGCCTGGTCGAGATGCCGCGAGGTCATGGCGAAGAACATGTCGTCGCCGCGGGGAGTCTGCGGTGTGAGCATCGAGGCAGCCACCCCCATCAGCGCGCCGCTGAAGGTCATCTTCCGGTACTCGCGCCAGCACATTGCCCACGGGTAGTCACGCACGCCGGCGGCGACGAGACCGTCGAACCATCGCCGCACCAACCGCTCCTCGTGGGCTCGCCGGATGTCGGGGAGCAGGGAGGCGCCGATGAAGTATGCGATGTCACCGACTCCCGACCCGATCGCCGGCGTCTGCCAGTCGACGGGAACGACCGTCGGTCGGTCGGTAGTCCCGCCGAAGAGCATGTTGTCCGTCCGGAAGTCACCGTGGACAACGGTGAAGGGACGGGCACGATCCTGCACCCACGATCCGATCGACGAGCCGAAACGATCACCAAGCTCCCGGGCCTGCGGGGTGAGCCTGGACTCGTGACGTTCGACGAACTGCGGCCAGGCGAACGACCAGAGCAGAGCCAGTTGGCCGGCACGTTCGTCGTCGGCCGGACCCGACATCCACGAGGCGTACTCCGCGAGTTCCGGCCCGTCCCAGTGGGCGGCATGCATCCGGGCGGCGGCGTCGATCACGGCGTCCGCCTCGTGTTCCGTGCACCCCCGAAGCTGATCGCCGACCTCGGCCGGAGCGAGGTCCTCGAGCACCAGCACGAACGAGCCGTCGGTCTCGTCCCATTCGGCGGCCCATGACCTGGCCAGGCGGATCCCCATCGTGGACGCGATCTCCCGGTAGAACCGCACCTCCCGCTCGTAGTTCCGCAGACCGACGCCGGTGGCCCGGCTGGTGGCGTCTTCGGCCGGAAGCTTCGCCACCAACGATGCCGGAGCGCCGATCGGCGCTTCGCCTTCCCAGGAAAGGGTCAACCGGTAGCTGTCACCGATCAGGCCGGTGCCGATGCGCGACGCGTCGACTTCTCGAAGTGACGTGGCGTTCACGCCCCCGGCAGCGAGTGCTCGTCCCAACCATGAAGCAGTGATCGATGACGGGGTGGTGGGGAAGTCGGTCACGGATTTCGAGGATGGCACGGAACGGTGACGGACACCCACCCGACCAGCGGGCTCCTACAGGTTCTCCAACCGCTCCTTGGTGTCGGCGAGATCCGGGTCGTGGAGCAGCACGCGGGCGAACCACTCCCGGGCGTTGGGCACGTCGCCGGCGCGCTCGTAGAGATCACCGAGTGCGTACCAGAGTCGGAGGTGGTGCGCTCGCGGACGCTTGGTTTGCAGTGGTGCCCGCTCGAGCAGGGCGATTGCCTCACCGAGCCGACCCTGGTCGGCAAAGGAACCGGCCATGACGATCCGTCCTTCCGCGACCAGCTCCGCCGACGGCGACGAGGCGGCGAGTTCGTCCCAGTAGGTCTGCACGAGGTCATGGTGACGCAGGGCGCGATGGCAGTCGGCGATGACGGGGTGCTGTTCGACCGAGCCGGTCAGCTCGACGAAGCGAACCAGATGCTTGAGCGCGTCGGTCCACTTCCCCTGGCGATACAGCGCCAGCCCGAAGAGCTCCCGAACCGCCGGAACATCGGGCGTCTCCACGCTGAGAGCCCGCAGGATCGTCAGCGCATCGCCGTACCGCTCACGATCGAACGCTTTCGACGCTTCCATCAGCGCCGCCTCGACTTTCGGGGCGCGCCGGGGCCCGACCGCGTTCGACACTTCTTTGCTCACGGCCAACGGTGCCGCCAGTCGCTTCGGGACGCGCTCGATCGTCACCTCCGGAACGGCCGCAGCGTCGACCACACTCTCCTCGCCGCTCTCCCAACCGGCTGATTCCCAGAGCTCGGTCTTTGTCGGGGCGACGGGCACCGACTGTTCACGACCTCCACGACCGCGGTTCTCTGCTGGCGCCGACGCGGCGCGCGGAGTCCACTGCTCGTCGCGCCCTCCGCGCCCGGCGACGTCGCGATTGCGTCCGCTGAACGAGTTGTCCACTCGCGCCGGGCGTCCCGGTGCGCTCGACGGCCGACCGGGCACGGGCCGGCCGGGACGATCTGAACTGAAGCCTCCGTCGCGACGGGGTCGATCCGCTCCGGCACGATCGGACCGGCCGCTTCCGTAGCCTCCGCCACCGGGCCGCTCCCGGCGCGGACCAGCACTGCGATCGGGCCGATCGCCATCGAATGGGCGCGCCGGACGATCCGAACCCCCACGCGCCGGACGATCGCGGTCGAATGGGCGCGCCGGACGATCAGGATCGAACGCCCGCGCCGGACCATCGCCGGACGAACCACCGGTTCCACCGGACCGAGGGCCGCGGAAGCCGTCGTCGCCACGCGGACCGGAGCTCGGCCGACCATCACCACGACCAGGAAAGGGGCGGCCGGGACGGTCGCCGCTCGGTGCGCCGCTACCGTCGCGGTCCGGTCGCGCGCCACGGTAGCCAGCGCCACCGGACCGCTCGCCCCCGGGCCCGCCGCTGCGCGTACCTGGTCCCCGGTCGCTCCGTCCGAATCCACCAGAACTGCGACCCGCAGCGTCTCCCCCGCTTCGACCCGCGCCGCCGAATCTGCCCGTTGGACCTGACGGACGGCGTTCACCGGAATCGGAGCTCCGCTCGCTCGAACGTCCCGCCCACGGCCTCGCTCCCCCTCCACCCGAATCGCGCCCGCCGAACCGCGGCCGCGGCAATCCCCCGTTGTCGGTCACCCGTCGTGGCCACGCCGCACCAGGCTCGCCCGACTTGGTTTGTGACCAGCTGCCTTCGCCAGCACGCGAGCGATCCGAAGGCCGGGCCGGTCGAGACGCAGGCCGTTCGGTGCCCCGCGAGTCGTCACGACCACCGGCCACACCGTACGCCCGCGCCGGACGCGCCGGGCCTTCCCCGGACCCACGCCGCGGGGCCCGGTCAGACCCGCGACCAGGCGAAGAACGGGGCCGGTCCTCATTCCGACGCGGTCCCTCGGAGCTGGGACGGGGAGGACGTGGAGAAGACATAGGGCGTACAGGCTACTGCGGTGCCACGGCCGACCACGACGGACATCCGGCACATCAACCCGGCCCTCTGCCCGCAAACGCAAAGAGCCCCGCGCCTATGGCTGCGGGGCTCTCTTCACAAAATCCGGCGGCGACCTACTCTCCCAGGGGCTCTCGCCCCAAGTACCATCGGCGCAGATGGGCTTAACTTCCGGGTTCGGAATGGGACCGGGTGTGACTCCATCGCTATGGCCACCGGAAACCTTTGGCGAACGCAGTGGTCCTCGAAAACTCAGTAGCAAACACGAACACTATGTAGTGAAATCCAAGCCCTCGGCCGATTAGTACCGGTCAGCTCAAGACCTCGCAGTCCTTACACATCCGGCCTATCAACGTGATCGTCTCTCACGGGCCTTACCAGCTTACGCTGTGGGAGATCTCATCTTGAGACGAGCTTCGCACTTAGATGCTTTCAGCGCTTATCCCTTCCGAAGGTGGCAAACCAACCGTGCCTTTGGCAAGACAATTGGCACACCAGAGCTTCGTCCGTCCCGGTCCTCTCGTACTAGGGACAGCCTCTCTCAAATCTCCTTCGACTGCAGCGGATAGGGACCGAACTGTCTCGCGACGTTCTGAACCCAGCTCGCGTACCGCTTTAATGGGCGAACAGCCCAACCCTTGGGACCTGCTTCAGCCCCAGGATGCGACGAGCCGACATCGAGGTGCCAAACCTTGCCGTCGATATGGACTCTTGGGCAAGATTAGCCTGTTATCCC
>JANPFX010000141.1:0-9434 GCA_031423635.1 Acidimicrobiia bacterium
GTTCGCCCGACGTGGGTGGGGCTTGCGGGTGTAGAACGAGGGTATCCGGTCCGCCTGGTCCGGGGGAGCACCCGGAAAGGGGTCGGCCGATGAGCACGCTACGTAGGTTGGCAATGACGAGCGCGGTCGTCTCGATGATCGGACTGACGGTCATTTCGACCGGTCGGGCCGGGGCCGCCAGCGTCGGCAAAGGCAGCGCGTTCTGTAAGGCGGCCGACGCGATCGTCAACGCCGTTCTTCCGCAGACCCCGGATGACAATACGAAGTATTCCGCAGCCGACAAGGCGGCCAACAAGGTCTACGGGGGCATCCTGGTGAAGTCGATCGACGTCATGGTCAAGGACGCGCCGGGGGAGATCAAGGCCGACCTGACCGCACAGCGGACCATGGCCGCGGGAGTCGTCAAGACGGGAATCGACCCCGAGGGTGCGGCCCCCGGCTTCGGGCCGAGCAGCAAGGTCGCCGACGTCGTGGGGAAGAGCTGCGGCTACGGCAGCCTTGCGGTCACCGCCGCCGACTACAAGTTCACCGGTGTGAGTGCAACGGTGAAGGCCGGCGTCACCACGTTTACGCTCAAGAACACGTCGAAGGGCGAGACCCACCACATGGTGTTGGTGCGACGCCAACCCAGTCAGAAGGACCCGGTTCTCAAGGTTCTGTCCGCCCCGAATCCCGTCGGGATCGACTTCCTCGGGTTCGTCGGAGACAACAAGCCCGGTGAGACGAAGTCGTCCGTCATCAACCTCACTCCCGGGACCTACATCTTCGCGTGCTTCCTTCCCGTCGGCGGAGCTCCCACCGGCGCTCCGCACTTCACGAAAGGCATGTACGGCGAGTTCACCGTGAAGTAGCACTCCCTGCGGACGCAGTCGTCTGAGCGGCGGCTCAGAGGCTTCGCAGGAACCCGACGACAGCCCCGCCCCACGCACGAATGTCTGCAACGGTCTGTGCGATGTGCATCGTCGAACGGGGGAGTGCCTCGTGCAATGTCACCGCGGTGGAGACGGGATGCCCGGGGTCGGTGTCCCAGGCAAGGATGAGGGTAGGGATGTCGAGGGTGCGTAGGGCCTCGATCGGCGGCAGGTCGGATGCGGCGGCGCCTTCGAGCACGAACGGCAGAAGATCCTCAGTGATGTCCGGGGCCAGCGGTCGGTATTGCGGATGGTCGGCGAGTATCGGAATCACCGGCAGTTTCTGCACCGCTTGGACGTAGCGATCCTTGCCCTTGACCCGGATGAAGGACGCCGAGTTCTCGTAGATCTGCCGCTGCCCGGCCCGCGTCTCCCACGCGGTCGGTGGAATGACAAGGACGAGTGCTCGGGCGGACTGCGGGTTGCGGACGGCGGCGTGAAGCATGGTCGCCGCACCCATCGATGCTCCGCCCAGCACAACGGCTTGGCCACCGAGCACACTGTGCAGGGCGAGAGCGTCCTCGGCGAGTGAGGACCACTGATACACAGACGGGTCCGCGGTACCGGTGGATTCACCGTGCCCCCGCGCGTCGTAGCGGACGAACTCGAACCCGGCCGCCACGACATCGTCGGCAATCGTCCAGAGATGACGGGTGTTCTCGTTGGCTCCGCTCTGCATGAGCCCATGCCCCCAGAGCATCAGGGGTCCGTCTCCCCGCCGCTCGATTGCCAGTTCTGTGTCGCGGATCCTCACGCTCGGCATCATCGCACGAACCGTCGCGTTGCCCGCCCGCTGCCTCGACGAGCCGATGTCGACGTGCATAGGGTGAGCCCAATGAGCAACGGTCCGAGTACGAGCTTCGCGTCATCCTCTGTCGATACCGTCATCATGGCTGACGGGCGAGTTGCCCATCGCGAACACATCGCCCACTCGGACCGACTCGTTCGTCGGTTCTACGAGCTTCGGCCCGGCGTGTGGTGTCTTGTCGGCAATGGGCTCTCGAACCAGACCTTCGTCGAGGGGCCGGAAGGGATCATCGTCATCGACACCGGCGAGTCGGTGGAAGAGATGACCGACGCGCTCGTCGAACTCCGCAAGGTCACCTCGACTCCGATCGTCGCCGTGATGTACACCCACTTCCACTACGTCGCCGGAACACGGGCAATTCTCGACGAGGACCCGTCCCGGTCGATTCCCGTATGGGGGCACTCCCGCATCGCCACGAATCGGGTCCGCACGTCTTCGGAGATCGGCCCGGCGTACTCCCGCGGTCTGGTCGAGCAGTTCGCGCTGCAACTGCCTATCGACGGCCGCGACGGCACCGTGAACGTCGGCCTCGGCCAGTTCTACCGGAATCCGGAGCACGCTCCGTTCACGCCCGGCTACGTCGACGCGGATCACACGTTCGACAACGACTGTGTGATCGGTGTTGCCGGGCTCGAAGTGCATGTGACTCCGGCGCCGTCCGATGCTGATGACTCGGTGACGTTCTGGTTTCCGTCGCTCGGGCTCGCGGTGCACAACCTCGTGTGGCCGGTGCTCTTCAACGTGTTCGCGATCCGCGGCGAGGAGTATCGGGATCCTCGGGTGTTGCTGACCGGGATCGATCACCTGCTCTCGCTCGAGGCCGAGCACCTTGCCGGTGCGCACGGGCCGCCGATCAACGGGGCCGGGGAGATCCACGACCGGGTGACGAAGTATCGCGATTCGCTGC
Organism: Acidimicrobiia bacterium; assembly: GCA_031423635.1. Classification (GTDB taxonomy): domain Bacteria; phylum Actinomycetota; class Acidimicrobiia; order Acidimicrobiales; family JANYDT01; genus JANLQX01. The sequence goes on from JANPFX010000141.1 coordinate 2,627, forward strand.
AGTTTCTGTGGGATCAATCGGTGCGGGCGATCAATCGCGGTCTGACAGGTCCGGAACTCGCTGCAGCGGTTCGGCTACCGGCACTGTACGAACAGGACTACCTGACGACCCAGTTCTACGGTGTGGTCGAACATCACGTGCGTCAGATCCGTACTGGTCTGTTCGGCTTCTTCGATGGGTACGAGGGCGACCTCTTCCCCATTCCGACCGGCGAACGATGTCGTCGTCTCATCGAAGGCTTCGGTGGACGCAACGTGGTGCGCGATCAGGCACGCGCTGCTCTTGGCTCGGACGATGTGCGGTGGGCGCTCGAACTCGGGGCATGGCTGGTCCGTGCCAACGATGAGAGTGGATCGTCTCTCGCCGCCGACGATGACCGTCAACTCCTCGCCGATGCACTGCGAACCGTTGCCCAACGAACAACATCAGCGAACATACGAAGCTGGTGCCTGACTCGAGCTCGAACGCTCGAAGGCACGATCGACTTCTCACGGTTCTATCGCCACCGGTTCAACCGCAAACAAGTTCTGGCATCGCCACCAGAACGAACGGTCCACCTCCTGCGGGTGATGCTCGATCCGGAGCGGGCGGAGGGAATCGATGTCCATCTCGCCTGGGAGTTCCCCGATGCTGCTCCGACCGGTCTGCATCTGCGCAACTGCGTGGCTTGTCCGACCGACGGTCGAGGCGCATTAGTGACGATCGAGTGTGATCTGGCGACGTGGGCCGATGTGCTGACCGGAACGCTCAGTCTGTCGGGAGCCCTTTCCACGGGCCGCATCGTGGTGCACGGCGTCGTCGCCGCAGCGCAGGCCGCGCTGGGATGTTTCGATGTGGACGGACTGCGCTCATGAGTGAGCCAGTCCGCCTCCCCAAGGGGTCGCCGTCGTTCGATGGCGTCATCGAGCGGCTCATCAAGGACTCGACACCGAAACGCCTCAGCCGCACGAGTGCGCCGGCCGACGCCCCGAATGTGGTCGTGATCCTTCTCGACGACGTGGGGTTCGGTTCGTTCGGTACTTTCGGCGGTCCCGTCCCGACGCCTGGACTCGACAGGATCGCTGCCCAGGGCCTGCGCTACAACCAGTTCCATACAACCGCGCTGTGTGCGCCGACCCGGGCAGCTCTGCTGACCGGGCGCAACCACCACAGCGTGCACATGGGTGGCATCACCGAGATCGCCAACTCGTTCCCCGGCTACGACAGTGCGATCCCTCCGGAGGCGGCAACCGTCGCGCAGGTGCTGCGCATGTCCGGATACAGCACGGCGTGTTTCGGGAAGTGGCACCTCACGCCGAGTTGGGAGCAGAGCCCGGCCGGGCCGTTCGATCGATGGCCGACGGGCTTGGGCTTCGACCGGTTCTACGGGATCATCGGCGCCGAGGCGTCGCAATGGGAGCCGCCGCTCTACGACCAGACCACGCCGATCAGTCCGAACGTCGGCAGGCCCGACTATCACCTCACCGAGGACCTGGCCGATCAGGCGGTGCTCTGGATGCAGCGCCAAAAGGCATCGGCACCCAACCGGCCGTTCTTCGTCTATTTCCCCACGCCCGCGGTTCACGCGCCGCACCACGTCGCTCCGGAGTGGATAGAGCGGTTCAAGGGACAGTTCGACGGGGGCTGGGATGAACTACGCGCGCATATCTATGAGCGGCAGCTCGCGTCGGGGGTGATTCCGCCGGGAACGGCGCTCACGTCGCGCCCAGAGCAGATCCCGGCATGGGAGGACTATCCCGAGCGGTACCGTCCGGTGGCCACACGTCTCATGGAAACGTTCGCGGGATTCCTCGCCCACACCGACGCCCAGATCGCGCGGGTCATCGACGCCGTGGACGAGCTCGGCGAGATGGACAACACCCTCATCATCTACATCACCGGAGACAACGGTGCGTCGGCGGAAGGGACCGTGCACGGTGCGTGGAGTGCGCCGTCGTTCCAGAATGGTGTGCACGAAGACCCCGAGTGGTTGCTCGACCACATCGACGACTTCGGCACCGACCGGTGCGAGAACCACTACAACGTCGGCTGGGCCTGGGCGCTCGACTCGCCGTTCCAGTGGATGAAGCAGGTTGCGTCGCACTTCGGCGGCACGAGAAACGCCATGGCGCTGTCGTGGCCGAAGCAGATCACCGAACATGGTGGGCTCCGCTCTCAGTTCCACCACGTGACCGACCTCGCTCCCACGATCTACGAGGCCGTGGGCATAACACCGCCCGAGCAGGTCAACGGCATCGAGCAGATGCCGATCCACGGCACGTCGATGCTCTACACCTTCGACAATCCGAATGCGGTAAGTACACATACCACGCAGTACTTCGAGATACTCGGCAACCGCGGGATCTACCACGACGGATGGATGGCATCGTGCTTCCACGGTCGCCTTCCCTGGATTCGCCTCGCCGGGTTCGACTTTGACGGTCCGCAGGAGAAGTGGGAGCTCTACAACGTGGCCGAGGACTTCTCGCAGGCCGTCGACCTTGCCGCCAGTCATCCCGAGAAGCTTGCCGAGCTGCTAGAGATCTTCGACAAGGTCGCGATGGACTACGGCGTCTATCCGCTGCGCGATGCCGGTTCACCTCGAGGTGGTGACTTCGCCGTGCCGCACAACCTCGACGGCGTGACGTCGATGACCTACACAAAGGCCCATGTGCGAATGCCCGAGAGATCGATCGTGAACCTCATGAACTGCTCCTCGCGGATCACGGCCGACATCGAGATCGTCGACGACGCCACGCACGGAGTGATCGCCTGCCACGGCGGCAACATGGCCGGGTGGTCTCTGTACGTCGATGCCGACGGGCGTCCGGTATATCACTACAACTGGTTCGGCCATGTGCACACCGCGGTGCGGGGTTCCGAGGCCTTGGTGTCAGGTCGCCATCGTGTCGTTGTCGATTTCGCGTACGACGGCGGTTTCGGCCAGGGCGGCGATGTGGCCCTGCTCGTTGACGACGCCGTGGTCGCCGCAGGGAGGATCGACAAGACGGTGCCGATCGTGTTCTCCATGAGCGGCGAAACGTTCGATGTGGGCATCGACACCGGCTCGCCAGTCGGTCCGTATCCGCACCACTATCCGTTCACGGGGACCATCGTCGGCGTCACCCTCGAACGTCTCGACGAGCCGTCAGCGCAAACCAAGGAAGCCGTGCGCCAGGGCATCTTTCGGGCGAGTCTCAGCAGTCAGTGATGTGGCGCCACGGACCGGCGACGCTGGCAGCGGTACAGGTAGGGTTCGCGGGATGATCGAGCACAGACGGGCAGGTAACGGGTGAAACTTGATGAGGCCGAGCTTCCGATACTGAAACTGAAGCAGCCGAACATGCACGGTGATCGGTTCCATCGCGCGCTGTCCGAGGCGCGGGAACGGTCGTGGATCGTTCGTACTGACTCCGGCGTCGCCGTGCTCGAGCGCGAAGCTGCGGAGTTCTTCCTCAAGAGCCCGGCGCTGGCGTTCCCGGGCGCCGAACTGTTGGAGCTGATGGGCATCACCGAGGGAGCGATCCATCGGGTGATGAAGCGTGGCCTTCTCGGTCGGAATGGTGATGACCACAAGCGTCTGCGTCGCCTCGTGTCGCGTTCGTTCACCCCGCGTGCCGCAGATCACTGGCGGCCGGTGATGCGCGACCTGCTCGCCGAGCTGTGGGATGAGATGGGGTGCGCGGACCGGTGCGAGGCGATGACCGCCATCGCTCGACCGTTCCCGTCGCGCATGATTGCGGTGAACGTCGGTGCACCGATCGCCGACGCGCCGTTGCTGCGGGAGTACTCGGCCATCCTTCAGGCTCGCCTCGATGTCGACGCCCTCCTGACCCGCAGGCACGAGATCGAAGACGGCACCGGGGCATTCGAGTCCTACGTCGAAGATCTCGTCCAGGATCACCTGGTCAATCCGCGTGAGGACCTTGTCTCCGAACTACTGCGCGTGGAGGAGGACGGAGAACGCCTTGCCCAAGCCGATGTGGTCAGTCTGGTGATCGCCATGCTGAGTGGGGGCATCGACACCACGGAAAATCAGCTCGCCCACGGGCTCCGGCTCTTCGCCGAGAACCCCGACCAGTGGCGCGCCCTGGCTGACGATCCGTCGTTGGCCCGGGCCGCTGCGGACGAGGTGCTGCGCTTCGAGCCGGTGGGCCCGTTCACCGTTCGTATCGTGCGGGAGGAGTTCACCTACCGCGACGTCGTGTTTCCCATCGGGTCCGTTGTGCCCGTGTGCACCTGGACGGCGAATCGTGAGGCACCGGGCGACGCTCTGCCCATGGTCTTCGACATCACCGCCGCCCGAGGCAAGGACCGCCCGCTCAGCTTCGGGGCCGGGCCCCACTATTGCCTCGGCGCCGGCCTGGCCTGGGCGGAGCTGGAGGAGGCTTTCGCGTTTCTCGCGCCGAGGATGCGAGACATGCGCATCGACGGCGAGATCGAGTGGGGCAGTCCCTTCGGCATCTACGACATCAAATCCCTTCCGCTGGCGTTCATACGGCGCCCCTGACAGCGGAACGCCAGAACGTTCAGGTATCGCGGAGGGCGTGTGTTCACTCCGCTTCCTCGGCGTCTACCTTCGGAGCATGGAACCTCTTGATCGGGTCATCAGAATCGCCGACGAGGCACGCGCCGCTGGTAACCATCCGTTCGGTGCGCTGCTTGTTGTCGATGACCAGATCGTGGCCGAGGCCCACAACCTGGTGAACACCTCGGGCGACATCACTGCCCATGCGGAGACGATGCTGGTCCGCAAGCTGGAGCGAGCCGGCAAGCTCGACCTCCTGCGCACCGGGACGGTGTACGCATCATGCGAGCCGTGCCCGATGTGCGTGGGAGCGATGTTCTGGGCCGGGGTTCGTCACGTTGTGTTCGGGCTCACGGCGAAACGCTTGACGGAACTTTCGAGCGGTGGCGGCGAGCAGTTCGGCTTCACCATCACGGCCGGCGAGCTCGGTGCTGCGGCGACCCCTCCGATGCGCATCGACGGCCCTCATCGTGAAGATGAGGCCGTCGCGTCGCACGAAGGGTTCTGGAACTCGTAATCCGAGATCAGTTGGCGTCGCGTCGGTACAGCAGGAACGTTCCGATCGCGACGGCCACTGCGGTGAATCCACCGAACACGAACGCGTTCTCGATGCTGCTGAGTTGCACCGCTTTGCAGGCTGCCTTGAGCGGTCACACCTTGAGGAGTTGGATGCCGTTGTTGGTTGCCCCGGAACCGGCTTTCCAGAGCGTCAAGTTGTAGACACCTCGGCCGACGGCGAGTTCCTTGTTGGCCAGCATGTCGCCCAGTGCGAGTGAGTCTGGCTCGAGAGCGTCGTCGCATGACTTCGGTTCACGCTGGAGCGAGTGAATCGTCGTCGCCATCGAAGTTGCCGCTTGGGTCCACGTGCCGTTGAGGCGTTCGCATGGCGTCTCGCCCATGAGTGAGCCGTCACTTCGAAACTCGAGCGTCCCGACCGCGCCGGGGCCCGTTTTGCGTTCAGCGAGCGACTCGATCCGCCACGATCCGTACACGGCAGCACTCGTGAAGGCCATCGTGGCGTTTGGGTCCGGAGCGAGGACCGCTGGATCATCACCGACCGGGATTTCGCCGAAATCCTTGCTGTACCGGTACACACTGGAACCCTTCGCAATTCTCAACTCGTCCCCGGCGAGTGTCAGCTGTGATGGGGCACCAGCCCACCCCAATGCCAGGGCTTTGCAGTACACCAACGTGGACCTTGTACTGAAGGCGAGGATCGTGGTCCCGACGTGAAGGTACCGACCAGTGATGGTGTTGCAGCCGTCGAAACTGCTGAAGGTTGTGGATCCGAACGAAAGGCGCCCGTTGACCGAGCCGAAAACGGGGTGTACCAGCGACTCAGGCGTGCTCCATTTCGAGAACGCCAACGGGCTGTCGAGCCGCCGAGCCAGGTCGATTTTTCGCCGACGATCGACCAGTGTCAGCGGTGCGCCAGGCACATCACTGGTGGGAAGGCGGTGCGTGAAAGTGCCGATGATCGAGCGTCGAAAAGCTTCCTTCGGACTATTCACACAGTTGTTCGAAGTGACGCTGGTATGGGCCGCCTGCACGATCACTTGGGTTTTCGTCCATGTGAAGTTGCTTGTCGATGCGACGCAACCGTCGTACACCGTCGCCAGCGACTCACCGATCCGGATGCCCCAATCGAAGTACACCACCGCCTCCTCCGGGACGGGAACCTTTCGTCCGTTGTCCGTGATGCGACGCACGGCCCAAGAGCTCGCATGGAACGGGGATGGCGAGGGCTGGCCCTCCCCCGACGGCTGAGGGAGTGGATAGGAGGCACGCGTTGGGGCGTTCGACTGAGCGAGGACCGCGTCACCGGCGTTGATGCTTCCGAACAACGCCAGCGCCAACACGATTCGCAACGTCCTCACTGTCGCAGTGTGACAGCGAAACGTCATCGACGTCGAGATGGTTGGCCGCGGACTCCAATCCGACGTCGGTCAGGACCTCGTCAACGCGTGCCACCGCCACGGTGCTGAGTGCAGCCAGCGCCCGCAGATGATTGCGGGCCGTGCGTCCTGGGTGCATGCACCGAGCATCGAGAACCGAGCCGACGACACGATCCGGATGGAGAAGGTCGGTGTAGTTGACGCCGTCATGGCGAACTTCGCCGGTGTCGGGCCGCGCCAGGCCGACCATCATGCGCATGGTCGTCGACTTGCCGGCGCCGTTCGGTCCGACGAAACCGGTCACCCGTCCCGATGCGACGTCGAACGTCATGTCATCGACGGCGACCCGGGTGCCGTACTGCTTGGTGATGCCTGAGACCGAGATCATCTGTGCTCCGTTGTCCGT
>JANPFX010000142.1:0-15454 GCA_031423635.1 Acidimicrobiia bacterium
CTCGAGATCGGTTTCGAGTCGGATGGCCTGCCTGTCGGTCAACAGATCGTGTGGCTGGACGTCTTTGGTGAGGTTGACGGCGTAGACCGGTTTGGACTTCTCGAGGGTCAGCGCCAACTCCGTGTGGCACCACTTCGAGTCGCGCGAGTTCGGCGAGTTGAGGAACACCATGGCGTGGCAGACGCGGATGCCACGGAACAACGCCGGCCGCCATTGGGCGGACGGCGCGATGCCATCGTCGTGGTCGCTGTCGACGAAGACGATGTGGCCGGCCTTCTCCAGCGCATCTCGAACCTTGAGCGCGTCGTCTTTGTCCTTGGTGCTGTGGCTCAGGAAGAGGCGGGCCATCGGCGCACTATACGGCCGCACGATGGCGGCGATCTCGCGCCCCCGAGTCCTTCTTTGATCGACCGCAATCCACAGCAATCCACCGCGGTTCACCCCTGGTTCGCCTTCTGTTCACCTTTCCTGCGAACATGCAGGGGTGAATCACGCTGACGAGGTTGCTGTGGAACGACCTCAGACCTCGGTGAATCACGCTGACGGGGCCGCTGTCGACGTCCCGATCGTTCGGCCTCGGAGCGCGCTGTCGATCCCGAACTTCCGGTTCCTGTGGGCCAACAACATCGCGTTCTTCCTCGTCGCCAACGCAGAACGGTTCGTCTACGGCTGGCTCGTGCTCGAGGGCCTCAACCGCGGCGAACGGGAGCAGGGCTTCATCGTCTTCACGCTCGGCCTTCCGACCGTGCTGATCACGCTGCAGGCCGGTGTGTGGGCCGACCGCCTCGACCGGCGTCGACTCCTCATGACGACCCAGCTCGCCGGCGCGGCGATCATGGCGGTGACCGCGGTGTTCGTCGGCACCGGCCGGGCGACGTTCGGCTGGGTCATCGTGGCCTCGCTCATCGCCGGATCGGCGTCGGCGGTCGGTTCGCCGGTGCGATCCTCGATGATCTCGGCCATCGTCCCGAAGCAGCAGTTGTTCAGCGCCATCGCCATCAACGCGCTGGCCATGACGTCATCGATGATCCTCGGACCGGTGCTCGCCCGCGCCGTCGGTGGACAGTTCGGGTTCGAGGGCGCGTTCTGGTTTCAGGCCGGCTTGATGATCGTCGGTGTCTTCTTCCTCCGCAAACTCCGCGTCCCTCCGCAGGCCGAACGAGGGCCGAAGCGGTCCGTGCGCAGCGAGACGCTCGAAGCTATTCGTCATGTGTGGCACGACCGAAACCTCCGCACGCTGTTCGGCCTGTTGATCGTGGCCAGCGTCACCATCAACCCCGCGGTCATGGTCACCTCTCAAGTCCACGTGAAAGAAGCGCTCGGACGAGACGCTGGCGATTCCGCCCTCATTCTCGCCTGCATGGGCGTCGGCATCGCCATCACCTCGTTGATCCTCATCCGCAAGGGTGACATGCCGAACAAGGGGAAGCTGTTCCAGCGCGCGGTGATCGGGGGATCGACGATGACGTTCCTGATGGGCCGTTCCAACACGTTCACGATGATGCTGATCGTGTCGCTCCTCATGGGCCTGTGTGGCGGCTTTTACATCAACATGAACCAGGGACTCATCCAGTCGAGCACCCCGCAGGCACTGATGGGACGGGTGATGGGACTCTTCGTCCTCATCCAGGCCGGGTTCATGCCCATCGGCGCCATCGGCCTCGGCTTCATCGCCCACAACTTCAGCACCGGCATCGCCATCAGCGGCGCCGGAGCCGCCGGCTGGGTGATCTTCGTGACGGTCTACATCCGCAACGCCGAGCTCCGCCGCCTCAGCTGACCCAACAGCAGACCCCTCCCGACGCGGGGCACAAACCCGGCCAGAAGAGGTGAACTTGTTGCGCTGAGTCGCTCCCAGAGCGACCGAACGCGACAGCTCCGGCGTTGCCGCGTTGCCGCGTCAAACGTGCTCGACACCGCCGAGGTAGCTGCTCTCCAGGAGGTGCCGGTTCTCACGCAGATGCGCGGCCGTGCCTTCGAGCACGAGGTTGCCGTGGCTGAGCACGTAGGCCCGGTCGGCGACCTCCAGCGCAAGATGCACGTGCTGCTCCACGAGAAGGATTCCGGTACCGCTCTTCGCGGCGATGGCCCGCAACACCGGCAGCAGGCGTTCGACGATGATCGGCGCCAGACCGAGGCTCATCTCGTCCACCATGAGCAGTCTCGGGCGAACCGTAAGCGCGCGGGCAACCGCGAGCATCTGCTGTTCGCCACCCGACAGGAGGCCGGCGCGGCGATCCATCAGCGCTTCGAGCGCCGGGAAGTACTCGAGTGCCTCGTTCAGAGCCGTTGACCCTCGCTTCGCCTTGAGGCGCAGGTTCTTGCGGACGGTCAGCTGGAAGAACAGGCTCCGGTCCTCCGGCACATGCGCCAGCCCCTCGCGTGCGACGTGGTGCGGGCGTCGACCCTTGATCGACTTCCCGAGAACCGTGATGTCGCCGGACAGGAACGGAACCAAGGCCGACGTTGTGAGCAGCGTGGTGGTCTTGCCGGCGCCGTTCGGACCGAGGAGCGCAACCACCTCGCCTTCGTCCACATGAAGGTTGAGGTTGCGGACGACGGGAACACCGTTGTAGCCGGTGGACATGTCGCTGATGGTGAGGAGACTCATGACGCGCCGCCCGTGCCGTCGATGGAAACGATGTGGCCTGCGGCAGAGCGCAGCGCAATGTCACTGCACTGATGATGATGACAGCTCATGACGGATCGCTCCCCATCTCGTCACGGGCCGACTGACCGAGGTAGGCCTCGATCACCCGTGGATTCCGCTTGATCTCCGCCGGGGTGCCTTCGGCGATCTTCATCCCGAACTCGATGACGTAGATGTAGTCACAGATGGTGAGCACCAGGCCCATGTCGTGGTCGACCAGAAAGACGCTCGTGCCCGAGTTGACGATGTTGCGGAGACTCCCACCGAGTTGCACGCTTTCCTGCGTGTCGAGGCCGGCCGCCGGTTCATCCATGCAGAGAAGCTTGGGACGCGTCGCCAACGCTCGCGCCGCTGACACAAGCTTGCGCTGACCCTGACTGATCTCGTTGGGCTTCTTTTCCGCAAGGTCACCGATCCCGAGAACGTCCATGGCGACTTCGACGCTCTCGCGGTCTCGACGTCGGCTCGGCGCAACGATGTCGAGCAGGAAGTTCTTCGCGGTCTGCTTGTCGGCCGCTACGAACAGGTTCTCTTCGACGGTGAGATCGTCGAAGAGCTCGAGTGACTGCCAGGTTCGCCCGAGCCCCAGACCGGCGCGCTTGTGCACGGGCAGGTGGGTGATGTCGTGACCGTCGAACACGATCCTTCCCGTCGTGGGGACGAAGCCGGTGATGCCGTCGATGAAGGTCGTCTTGCCGGCGCCGTTCGGCCCGATCAACCCGACCAACGAACCTTCGGTCACGGCGAAGTCGACTTCGTTCACGGCACGCAGGCCGCCGAACGTGACCGACATCTGGGACGTTTCCAGAAGGCTCACAGTGTCCCGCCGTCCGTTGTCGACAAGCACGTGTTGCGAGCAGCGAAGCGGAGCGGAGAAGCGCAGCGCAATGGGAACAGGCTCACAGTGTCCCGCCGTCCGTTGTCGACAAGCACGTGTTGCGAGCAGCGAAGCGCGGGGTGAGGAAACTCATGAGGCGTCCGCGGCGAGTCCGCTCGGGCTCGCGAGAGCTGAAGCGGCCCGCGCCTTCTTGAGTCTCTTTTCCGCCGCCTGGGCGCGGAACGCCCCGGCGATGCCCTCCGGGTTCTGGATGGCGGTGAAGATCAGCAGCACCCCGCCGATGTAGAACTCCCACTTCCCGAGCGACCCGACAACGCGGGTCATCGTGTAGAACGCGACGCCTGAAGACCCGACGATTCCAGCGGTGACGGCACCGCTCACGCTGGTGATCCCACCGAGGTACGCCACCGCAAGTGCCGCAAGCGATGCAATCGTTCCGTAGGAAACGTCGGAGACCGAGCCGAACCGGTAGCCGATCAGACAACCGCCGATTCCGGCGATGAACGACGACACGGCAAAGACCATCATCTTGCCGTTGGCGACGTTGATGCCGATGGCGCTCGCGGCCCGTTCGTTCGAGCGGATCGCCAGCATCCGCCGACCGGTCGAGCTCTTGCGAATGTTGGTCACAACGACGCACAGAATCAGCACCACGAGCACGAGGAAGATCCCGAAGATCGGTCTCGATGATTTGTTGCCGAGGATCAGACCGAAGTCCCACCCACCGATCTTCGGATTCGGAACCTTGGCTCCCGCGGTCTTGGTGTCGCCGATGAAGTCGGGATTCTTGAACAAGAACTCCGCAACAGTGAGGCCGCCGGCGAGCGTGATGATCGCCAGGTTGGTTCCTCGAACACGCAGTGCGGGTAGCCCGACCAGTAGACCGAATGCGGTCGCCACCAACGCGGCAAGCAGTGGTGCGATCGGAAACGGTATCTCCCACCGCACCGCCAGCTTGGAAAGCGTGAACCCGGCAACGCCGGCAAAGGCCATCTGCGCGAGCGACGTCTGGCCGCCGAAGCCGGTGAGAACCACCAACGAAAGCGCCAACACGATGGCGATCAGCGTCGTCATGATCGCACCACGCCAAAGCGGTCCCAGGAACAGCAAACCGGCGATCGCCAGAGCTGCCGGCATGAGCGCGGAGAACGGCGTCATCTTCGCCGGGGGCACCTCGGGAAGCTTCCAGTTGTCGACCGCACCACGGTCAGGCAGGCGTTCGCCCATCGCCACCATCGAGATGATGATCACGATGAACGGAAGGCCTTCACGGGCTCCGTACTTCGGGAACCACGTGAGGTCGTTCTGGAGCTTCGTGAACACCGACTGGATCATGCCGATCGCCATGCCGACGGCGACGGTCGGAAGCGGTCGCTTGAATTCGCCGATCAACGCCGCACCCACAGCAGGAATCAGGTAGGCGAAGGTCAGCACCGTGGTGTTGAGGGCGATCATCGGCGCCGCGAGAATGGCCACGAGGCCGCCGACCACCGAAGCGATCACGAAGCTTGCGCCGGCCATCAGATCCGGTGAGAAGCCGAGCAAAACGGCTCCCTTCTCGTTCTCGGCCGCAGCGCGGGTGATCAAGCCGACGCGGGTGAAGCGAAACGTTGCCCACAGCGCAGCAGCCATGACCAGAACGATGAAGGCGAGCCACAAACCATCGCGCGGTACCGTCAGACCAGAAGCGATCGATACGGGTTCCCTCGGGAGGATGCTCGGGACCCGAAAAACGGTGGTGTCCCCGAAACGGCCCCGAACGAGATCCATGAGCAAGATCACCAACCCGACGCTCGCCACGACACGGGCGAGCGCCGGGGCTTTTCGGAGCGGACGAAACACCAGCAGATAGACGATGAGCCCCAACGCCGCAGCCGTCAACATGGCAAGAAGGAACCCCCACCGGAACCCGACGTCGCCACCACCGAAGTGGTAGCGCGCCGGGAGTCCGGGAACGGGAAAGGGGTATGCGCCCTTTCGAAGGTCGCCGTAGACGAACGCCGTCCACATCGCCATACCGCCATAGGCGAAGTTCACGATGCCCGAGCCCTGGTAGGTGATGACCAACCCGAGCCCGAACGCCGCGATGATTGCTGCCGCTCCGCTACCGAGCAGCAAATAGAAGACGTAGTCGATCACGAGAGACGAGCGTTAGCTAGAGAGTTCGAGCCGGGTCGGTTGACTACGGAAGGTACGGCTTGACGTCAACCGACTCGAGCCCGGGAATCGTCTTGTTGCCGTCCTTGGTGTACTCCGCCACGGGGAACGAGAACGCACAGACGGCCGGGTACGTCGGCACCGCGCCACATTCCAGTTTTGCCTGATTCGGCCAAGCGGTCGTTCCGCGCACCGTCTGGAAGAAGGAGAACAGCGACGGTCCGGTGACCGCGATCTTCTTGGCCTTCATCCGGTTGGCATGCTCGGCCATCGTCATGATGCCCTGGACGCCAAGCACTCCGAGGCCGAGCGCACCGGGATCGATTTCGGCGGGCTTGACCTTGCGCACCGGGGCCGTGATGGCCTGGAGGATGGCGCGCTCCGGGGTGAGCTTGTCCGTTTGGGCGCCGGGGAATGCCCAGCCGATCAGGTCGTCGCCGGCAGCGGCGCGTACGTCCGCTCCGCCGCAAATGATGGTGGACAGCACCGGAATCTTGATCCCGAGCGAAGCACGTCCGCGGATCGTCCCGATGCATCCGGCATCGCCGTAGAGCGAGATCAACACCTCGGGATTGTCCTTCGAAGCTTCACGCATGAGGCCCTGATAGCCGGCGTCGGTCTCGTTGTCGCCGCCCTTCACCGTCTTGAAGGTGATCCCGGCTTTCTTCAGCGATGCCTCGAGTGCAGCAACGGTGCCGGCAGTGCCGGGATTGTCGGCCGCGAGGATGCCGACGCTCTTGGCCTTGTAGTGAATCTTGGCGGCGGCCGCCGTGGCTGCCATGGAGGTGGCATTGCCTCCTCCGAAGAGCACCGCCTTCGCGGTGTAGTCACCCGGAAGGATCGGCAGGACACCGAAGACCGGGATTCCGGCTGCGTCGTAGGTCGCGTAACCCGGGAAGATGTCGAGGCCAAGGAGGATCGCATCGACCTTCTTGCCGACGAGCTCCTGGGCGCAAGCTGCTGAGGTTTCCGGCGAGGCCTTGACCACGCACGTCTCGAGCTTGATCTTGCGGCCACCCATTCCGCCGCGCTTGTTCAAGTAGTCGACCGAGCTCTGGGCGAAGGTGCGGATCTCCGGATAGTCCAGTCCTCCGGCCGCACCTTCGGTGTTCGTCATACCGATCGTGAACACCGGGCCGGTGGCCGGCTTCAGGGTCGGGAAGTTGTTGGACGGCGTCAGCTTCGCCTTCGTCGCTGCGTGTGCGGTAGGCGCCATCGTGGCGGAGACGGAGAGCGCGGTGAGAACGGCGATCGTTCGCACCGCGTTGCGTGTCGTGGGTGTCATGGCTTTGTTCGCTCCTTGGTTGGTCATGGGAACTACTGGTGTTCGTTGAGACAAAACGTTGCGGAGTGTCAGTTGCGGAGTGCGACTTGCGGAGTGTTACAGGCGGCGACGATTCATGCGAACCCGAGCACGGTGCCCACGTCGAGATCGTCGACGGCGGTGAACGTGCGACGGACCAACGCATCGAAGAGCGCGGCACCGCGCTCGTTAGCGGGGTCGATGGTGAGCAGGCTCGCCCCGAAGGACACGGCGTAGAAGAGCAGCCCTTCGAGGTACCCGTACCGGACGCCTTCGAGCGTGACGGCGTCGACTGGCACACCGGCCGCGTGCACTCCGTCGACGTAGCGCTTGATCAGCGCGTCTTCGTGCGCCCGGCGCATCTCGACGCTGAGGTTGTTGGCGCAGAAGTACACCAGATCGGTCGAGCCCGGTGCCTTCATACTCATCTGCCAGTCGATCACGGCGACACCGCCATCGTCGAGGAAGAACATATTGTCGAGTCGGAAGTCGCCGTGGACGATGGTCGAACGATCGTTGTAGTGGCTCTCGATCCACTCCGGGATGGTGACGACGAACTGCTCGCACCACCGCAGGACCCGCTCGGGGAGTTCACCCTGGAAACGCTCCAGGAACAACGGCCAACCCATGTTGAAGGTGTCGCCGATCGTGAGGATCTGCGGATCGTCGAGGCCGGGCATCCACGTGAACGACGACAGCTGCGGATGCTCGAACCATGCGGCGTGATGACGAGCGAGCAGATCGATCGCCCGCTCGGCCTGATCCAACGTTGCGCCGGCAACGTGATCACCGGGCACCGCGGGAGCCAAATCTTCGAGCACCAGGCACGGCGGCTCGAGGATGTTGACCAGCGCGGCCGGAACCCGGATGTTCAGTTGCGGCGCGACGTCGCGGTAGAAGAAATGCTCGCGCTCCCACACCCGCATCATCTCGCCGATGAAGCGGCCGCCGGGATCGCCGGTGGGGAGCTTCACGATGACCGAAGACGGCACCGTAGGGTCAGCGGAGTGCAGGGTGACACGGGCCAACTCGCCCATGAAGCCATGGCCGGCACCGATCGTTTCGACGTCGATACCGTCGAGCGCGACGCCCAGCGCCTCGGCCATCCATTCGACGGTGACGTCCGTCAGGGACTGCGGTGTGGTCATGGCGCGACGACCTCCGTCGGGACACCCGCAGTGCGAGCAGTGAAGCGCCGCGGAGCGGCGCAGCAGCAGACAAGCAGTGTCGTGGGCATCGGAGTTCTCGACCTTCGCTGTTCTCGGTGGGTTCTCGGTGGGTTCCCGGGGTCAGTCGGCGACGGTGGCGTTGACCCAGCTGCCGTGGAAGCCGAAGGGCACCCGCGGAAGGTGGACGGATGCGACCGGTTCATCGCTCATTGTCGAAGCGTCGAAGATCACGCACTCGCTGTGCTCGGTGTTGGCGTCATAGACGTAGGTGATGAGGTAGCCGTCGTCCTCGTTCTTCGCCCCTGCTGCCGGCACGAACACCGGCTCACCCGGTTGGCGGCCGAGGCCGACGTTGACCTGAGAGCGCACGCCGGTCTCCTGGTCGTACTTGAGCAGCATGCCCGAGGAGCTCTTGGCGTTCTCGAAGTTCATGTCGACGTCGAAGCCCATGAGGTAGCCGAAGCGGTGCTTGAGGCCGATGCGGCTGTCGGGAACGCGTGGGAAGTCGGCCGGCTGATCGTCGATCTGGCGCTCAGCGACGGTGCCCGTCTTCGTGTCGATGGTCCATCGGTAGAGCATCGGGCTCGGGAAGTCCATACCCCCGTCGCGCCACACGTGGCTCATGCGTGCGACGTCGATCACGATCTTGTCGCCGTCCTCGTAGGCATTGAGCGGATGGAAGACGTAGCAGGGGTTGATGTCGTACCAGACGACCGAGCTGTCGTTGCCGTTGCGCGGCATCACGCCGAGCCGGGCCGGGTAGTTGTCGTCCCAGCGGATCGGCATGTCGCCGCGAAGCGCCAGGTCCATGTCGAACACGGCGGGGAGGTCCATGAAGATGATGTGGTTCTGCGTGACGTTGAAGTCGTGCATCATCGTCGGCCCGCCAACCGTGATCTCCTCACGCTGCACGAGCTGACCGTCGGCTGACACGCGCAGGTAGGTGAGATACGGCGCCATGGCGGAATAGCCGAAGGCCAGCAACTCGCCGGTGACCGGGCAGATCTTCGGATGAGCGGTGAACGATCCGGTGAGCTTGCCGCCGAAGTCCGTAGCACCAACAGTGTTCAGCAGACCGTCGAGCACATAGGGGAAGTGACCTTCCTCCAGCGCCATGATCTTGCCGGAGTGGCCGATCACGTGGGTGTTGGCCTTGGAGGACTTCATGTCGAGCGCCACCTCGAGGTCCAAGATGTTGAGCTGCGGGTTGCTGATGAACGGCGTCTGCACGTAGCGGTTGCGATACCACTCGGCCTTTCCGTCGCGGAGGCGCACACCGTGGATCATCCCGTCGCCGAAGAAGGGATGGTCGCTCATACCGGTCAACGGGTTGGCGCCATTGCGAAGGTAGCGGCCGTCGAGCTCGGCGGGGATGGTTCCCGAAACACGAAGGTCGGTCAGGGTCTGCTCCACCTGCACAGGAGCTCCGTTGCCAAGCAAGTGCGATGGGCGGGAAACGTCTTCGGTGATCGACATGGGAGTCTCCGGTTCGTGTTGGGGGGTATTCGGTTGTACGTGGTTTGCTCTCGTCGGAAGACCGAGTGCTGACAGCCCGACTGCGCTACCGCCTCACTCCTCACGCTGCGGGGAGTGGACCGGTCTCGCGTGGGGCTGTAGTGACCTACGGCATAGCAATTTACCCACCGTAAGTTGTTTGTCAAGTCGAAACAGGGATGCTCGACGGAGGGGGTTTCGACGCCACCGCCTTCCGACCGGGCGGGCGCGCACGTCCGCCGATTCGGCCGTTACTTGGCGGGGCGTTCGGGGACGACGCCCGCAAACCCGGACCACAACAGGTCCGCCAATTGCTCGGCAACCCGCTGGGCCGGCTCGTCGGACTCGGTGATCCACCACAGTGAGACCATGTTCAGCAGACCGACCACGCCGTAGGCCCACGTCAGGGCCACGGACGGATCGAGCCCGGCCGCCTTTCGCCACGCGGCGATCTGGTCGGCCATCGGCTTGGCGGACTGTGCGGCGAGAAAGAGGGTTCGCTGCGGCATCTCTTCCGACGCCCCTCCGGTGACGAACAGGAAGAGCTCCCGGTGCGCCGCGAGCGTCTCGAGGCTCGACTGGATCATCGCGACAAGCTGCGTGCGCCCGGTGCGGCGCGCGCCGATCGCCGTAGCGGAGGCTTCCATGAGCCGGTCGGCAAGGCGTTGCGCCAACGCGTCGGAGACCTCGGTGCGCTTTCCGACGCGCGCGTAGACGATCGGCTTCGTCACACCGGCCTCACGGGCGATCGCTTCGATCGACACGCCCGCCCCGTACTGGGCGATGGCGCGTTCAGCCGCGTCGAGGACGCGCTCGCGGTCGACCACGTGCTGACGCCCGGTCGGGCGACCGGGTCGGCGCCGTACGCGATCCATCAGCGATTCACCGCGGCGGACATCGCACTCCATCGATTGGTCATCGTGGTCCCGACTTTCCCTGGTCACGACATGATGCCATAGTACTTACCGCCAGTAAGATATCGCCGACCCGGGAGACCCCGATGCACGACTTGTTCAACCTGTCCGACGACGTCGCCGTGGTCACGGGTGCGGGTCGGGGCATCGGCGAGGGAATCGCCACCACCCTGGCCGATGCCGGTTCGGCCGTCGTCTGCGCCGCCCGTCGTCTCGACGAGATCGAACGCGTGGCCGCCGGGATTCGTGAACGCGGCGGTCGGGCCGTCGCAGTCGCCACCGACGTCACCGACAAGAACGCCGTCGAGGCCCTCGCAGCCGCTGCGGTCAACGAGTTCGGGCACCTCGACATCTGGGTCAACAACGCCGGTGGCTCGCCCATCCAAACGCCGCTGACCGAGCTCGACCCCGAGGAGTGGGAGGCGACGCTGCGCCTCAACCTCACCGCCGTGTGGGTCTGCACGACCACGGCGGCCCGTCACATGCGAGACGGAGGACGAGTCGTCAACATCTCCTCCCGTGCTGCGGTGATGAACGTGCCGGGGAGCGGCCACTACGCAGCGGCGAAGGCCGGGGTGAACTCACTCACGGTTTCCTTCTCCAAGGAGCTCGGACCGCGAATCCGAGTCAACTGCATCATGCCGGGGGCGGTACCGACCGAGATCATGATGAAGGCCATGAAGCTCGAGGACACCGACCTCCCGAGACTGGAGAAAATGCTCCGCCTACCAATGCGACGCCTCGGCACCCCCGAAGATCTCGGTGCCGCCGTGCTCTACTTCGCCTCACCCGCCTCCAGCTGGGTCACCGGCCAGGTTCTTTCCGTCGACGGAGGCCTGTGATGTCCAAGTCCTCTGTGAATCGCAAAGTGGTGCTGGCGCGCCGTCCCACGGGTACGCCCGTCGACGCCGACTTCGAGATCGTCGACGAACCCGTCGCGCCGGTTGAACCGGGCCATGCACTGGTCCAGGTCGATGTCGTCGGAATCGACGCGTTCATCCGAACGGTGCTCGACGTGGGCGCCTATCACGGCACGGCGAGCCTCGGCGCGGCGATCGTTGCTCTTGGCGTTGGGCGAGTTCTCGAAAGCACCGACGACGCGCTCGCCCCCGGTGATCACGTGTTCGGGCCGCTCGGCGCCCAGCGCTTCGCCACGCTTCCCGCTGGCGCGTTGCGCAAGCTCGACGTGAGCGACATCGACCCGACGGCCTATCTCGGTGGACTCGGTCTCACCACCGGGATGACGGCGTACTTCGGGATCTTCGAAGTCGGTGCCGTACAACCGGGTGACACCGTGGTCGTATCGGGCGCGGCCGGCGCGGTGGGATCGATGGCCGGACAACTCGCCCGCTTGGCCGGAGCGACGAAGGTGATCGGCATCGCCGGAGGACCGGAGAAGGTCGCCTACCTGACGGACGAACTCCACTTCGACGCAGCGATCGACTACAAGAACGAAGACGTCGGCGCCCGATTGCTCGAACTCGCACCCGACGGGATCAACGTGTTCTACGACAACGTGGGCGGTGACATCCTCGACGCCGTGCTGATGCAGATCGTCGAGGGGTCTCGGGTCGTCATCTGCGGAGCGATCTCGCAGTACCAGAACATGGACGACGTGCGCGGGCCCCGGAACTACCTCAAACTTGCCGAGCGCCACGCCCGCATGGAAGGGTTCGCCGTCACCCACTTCCACGCGCAGTTCCCCAAAGCCGAAGCCGCGCTTTCCTCGTGGCTTGCGTCGGGCGAACTCGTCATGCATGAGCACTACGAACATGGGGTCGACAATTTTCCGGCATCGCTGAGGCTGCTGCTCAACGGTGGCCACCACGGCAAGTTGTTGCTCCGAATCTCCGAAGCCGCATCACGTTGAACTCCACCCGCTACCCACACCAAGGAACGATATGAGCAGCGAACACGTCGACTACGAAGACCTCACGACCATGCGACTCGACGATGAGGCGCTCCGCGCGCTCGTCGAGCCCGGAGGCGAGTGCATCTTCAACTGGACCACGACCGACGGCTACCCCGTGGGCGTCGTCGTTGCCTATGTGTACCGCAACGGCAAGTTCTGGACCACGTGTGCCGACCGACGCAAGCGGGTGCCGGCGCTGCGCAAGCGCCCACAGTCCGGCATCGTCATCAACCGCAACGGCAAGACCGCGTCGTACAAGGGCGACTCGATCGTGCACGCCAACGGGGACCCCGGCTTCGACGAGCTCAAGACGTGGTTCTACGCCACGCTTTCCGGTGTCGCGGCCGCGCCCGAAGATGCCTACCGGCGCGCCTTTGCGAAGTTCCTCGACTCCCCCCACCGCGTGATCATCGAGACCGACGCCCGCCTCGTGGTCGCGTTCGACACCATGAAGTTCGCCGCGTTCACCAACGAAGCGATCGCCGCAGGACACGCCGGCTGAATCGACGGCGACCACCGGCTGTCGCCCCGGGCCTCCGCAGTGACATCATCGATTTCTTGATCCACACGAAAGGTCCGAGCACATGACCGACTCCTATCGTTCCGTCGTCCTTGCGCGCCGACCGCAGGGATCTCCGCGTCCCGACGACTTTGCGGTCGTCACGAACGCCATGCGCCCGGCGAACGACGGCGAGGTGGTCATTCAGAACCTCTACGCGTCGCTCGACGCCGGCTTCCGCCACTGGATGGACGAGGGCAGCACCGACCACATCCTTCCGGAGATGCCTATCGATGCGCCGGTGATGGGACTCACCCTCGGCCGGGTCGTCGAGTCCCGCCACCCGGAATTCCAGGTCGGCGAACTCCTGATGGCCCGGCTGGCGTGGGAGGAGTATTCGATCACCGACGCCACGGACTTTTTCGTCCGTGTGCCGACCGATCTCGACTGCCCGCTGAGCTGGCACCTCGGCATCCTCGGCGACACCGGACTGTCGGCGTATTTCGGTCTCTCCGACATCGGCCGTCCGAAGCCCGGCGAGACGGTCGTCATCAGTGCCGCCGGAGGGGCCGTCGGGTCCGTCGCCGGGCCGATCGCCAAGGTCTTCGGTGCCCGCACCGTGGGCATTGCCGGTGGGGCCGAGAAGTGCCGCCGGCTGGTCGAGGAGCTGGGGTACGACGCGGCAGTCGACCGGTATGGCGACGTCGACGCGCAGCTTGCCGCCGCATGTCCGAACGGGATCGATGTCTACTTCGACAACGTGTCGGGCCCATTGCTCGAGAACGTGCTCGCCCGCATCACGCCCGGGGCACGGATCGTGCTCTGTGGCGCAGTCGCCACCTACAACGAGACCGAACCTCTCCCGGGTCCGTCGAACCTGTTCCAGCTCGTGACCAACCACGCGCGCATGGAAGGCTTCATGACGCACTTCAACCACGACCGATACCCCGAGGCTCGTCACCAACTCCTCGACTGGATCGCCGAAGGGCGTCTCCACAGCACCGAGTACATGCTCGAAGGCATCGAGAACGTCGGCATCGCGTTCTGTGACCTGTTCGCAGGACGCAACGTCGGCAAGACGATCGTCCGCCTCGCCGACGCCTGAGAACGACCGCTTCGTTCGCCTGGTCGCTCCCCGAACGGCCGAGGAAAGGAGGCCCGTTCAGCCGGCCAGCACCCGCACTCCAACTGCCACGCGGTGCAGAAGCTGTGCGGCCTGGGCGCACAACGGTGAACCCGCGAGGCCATGGTGAACGGCCCGTTCGAGCAGCAACGCCACCGTGGCGTAGTCATTGCTCCGCGACGATGTCAACAGTGCCATGTCCATCAGGACGGACCCGAGCCGGACCTGCTCGTCAGCACCTAACCGGTCGAACGTGGCCCGCCACGGATCTTCGCGCCCGCCGATGATGGCAAGGAGCTCGTCGATCACCGGGCGGGGCACGGAGCGGCCGGTGAAGACGGTCGGCAGCGGGTCCTCAGCCCGAAGGGCGAGCGCACACAGCATGCCCATCACGTAGGCCGTGTGATAGGACGACGCCAGCGCGTACTTCGTACGCTCCGCCGCAACGAGGTCGATGAACTTCGCTGGTGTGCCGTTCTTCGCCGGGAGGAATCCGACACGATCCTCAAGTTCGGCCAGCACCCGGAACCCGAACGCCGCCGCTGTGCTCCACCGCTCGCCGGTGAGCGGCCACGCCATCAGCACCTCGCCGGCGAGGTCGAAGTCGCCGAGCAGCAGACTCCGGGCGAGCAGGACACCCGACTCGGCGAGCACGTCTGGTCGAGCTCGGGGCAACTCGCGATGCGAGTATCCGAAATCAGTGAAATACATGAACGTGTGGGTGTGCGCATAAGCATCTTCACGCGTGCCCCAGATCAGATCAAGTGGATGATGAAGCACCGACTGTCGCGCGACGACATCAAAATCGGATCCTGGTTCATGTCTGGTCCACAACGACATTATCCACATGCGTTCGAGCATTCGGTGCGGGACGACCTCGCGGCCGTGGGCGCCGGAGCTCCGCATGCTGAGACCCAGAACCTCGTCGAAGCGGGCGTCGGGGTGACCGAGACGGGTGAGCAGTACGTGGGGCATTGCCAGCTGCAGCGCAATCGACGGATGCAGCGCAATCGCGCACGCCGTGCGCGGCGCGCGAGCACGGCGGGCGAGCGCATCGGTGAGGCCGGCGACGCGGTTGCTCAGATCCGGAAACCCACGAACCCCGACCGCAACATGAAGAAGCATGGCCGTCTCGGCGAAGGGTTTGTCCGGCCCGAAGCTGTCTTCGACGTCCCCGTCGTCTCGATAGCCACTGTCGCCGAGAAACCTGAGAACTCGCTCTCCGACGAGAAGAGCTCGGCACACACGGTGAGCAAGGTCGGGGCGGTGCCATGTGGTGGTCGGGGCGGTGCCCACATCAATTCCTTGGTCGCCGTGGTCGGTTGGTGATGTGAGTGCCACGGTTGGCGCAGCGCGGCTGCGCCAACCGCTCCGCTCAGCTCGACATCGGTCAGC
>JANPFX010000143.1:0-7500 GCA_031423635.1 Acidimicrobiia bacterium
CTCCCCGGGGGGGGCCCCGCGGGGGGCCCCCCCCCCCCCCCCCCGCCTCCTGACCTTCGGCAGTTCGACCGAGGTCGACCTGCCGGTCGGTCGATCAGTAGGTGACGGTCACCGCAACGGTGAGCGGCGTGGTTGCGGCGATGATCCCGCTCGTGAACGCACCGTTCGTCGTTGCCGGCAGCAAGGCGTTGTTGACCGTCACCGCGATCGTGCCGGAGGTCACGGCCGGGTTACCCGCAGCGACGCTCGTGGCGACCTTGACCACACAGGTGGTGTTCGCCTCGTACCCGATGCTGTACGTGCTCGAGCCTCCGCTGAGGCCGAAGATCGGCGTGAACTGGGCCGCGGGGAACAGGCCGCCGCCGAGGCGGACGTTCTGGCAGTCCAGCGTGACGATGTAACCGGTAACGCTCGCCGGCGGCGCGTTCCCGGTGCGGCTCAGCGACACGGTCGTCAGCGCCGGAGCGCCGACGACGGTGGTCGTCGTCGCTCCGGGGGTCGTGGTCGTCGTTGCGCCGCCCGGATAGGTGATCTCGATCGTGGCGCCGAACGCCGACGGGGCGAGGAAGGCGGGCGAGTTGATCAGCGCTCCGGTCGTCGGCCCGGCGATGGGCAGACCATTGACGAGCACCCGAAGGTTCGGGTTGCCCAGATCGGTGCCCAGAAGGCTCGCCGTGAGCTGGCAACTCGTGGCCGGGTTCGCACCGTTCGCCGGGGCGAGCGTCTGCGGAAGGACCGCGGTTGCATCGGTCCGCCCGAACCGGCTGTTGCCCGTCTGGAACGGTGCCCCGGGGTTCGGCGAGGTGCAGGTCGACGCGACGTCGACGGCGGTGAGGCCGGGAGGCACGATGCCGATGAACTTGGTGCTGACCTCGGGACGGCCCGAGGCCGGCGGGGCGGTCGGCGTGCCGGCGATCGTCGTGGTCGTGGCCCCGGCAACGGTTGTCGTGGTCGCTCCGACGATGGTGTTGGCCGGTGCCGGAGCGGCGGTTCCTCCGAAATCGACGAGCAGCGTGACCGCGCTCTGGCCGCGCGGGACGAACGCGGGAGCGGCGAGCGTGGCCGGAGCAGGACCGGCGGCGGGGCGTCCGTCGACGAGGATGCGCAACGTGGGCGTCGCCCCGGAGACGGTCGCCTTGGCGGAGCACGACGAGCCGATGGGATTCGCGGTGCCGGGGTCGAGCAGATTGAAGTTGAGCGCCTGGCTGCCGCCCTGGCCCGAGAACGAGGCCGATTGGGTCGCCTCGGACGGGGTGCCGCCGAGCCCGGTGCAGGTGACGTCGATCTTGATCGACGCGGCGGCCGGTCCGGTGCCGTTGACCAGGGCGATCACGTCGAGCGGGCGGGGGATGCCGGCCGTCGAGCCGCCGATGACGGCAGGCTGGGTGCCAGACCCCGTGCCGGACCCGGTGACGGGGTTCTTGCGCTTGACCCAGGAGATCTTCGTCCCAACCTTGCTGCAGACCAGCGTGTTCGTGGTCCGGCCCCGCTCGGAGTTGAGGCACTTGGCGCCGAGCTTGGGCGTCGTTGCATCGGCGCGGGAGTTCCCGATGAGGGGTACAGCGACAACCACGCCGAGCACGGCGGCGGCGAGTGCGGTGCGGGCCACGCTGGTGCGGCGGAAACGTGCAGCGGTCAAAACGGTCATGATCGACGGTCTCCTTCGTATGGCCCGGCCGGGGTACCGGGGTGGCGATGCACCATCCGCGGGGGACGGCGGCCTCGAGGAGCGGCCAGGTTACCCGCCACGTCCCCCGGACCTGGGAACACCGCGTTCAGTGAACTGCCGGAGAGGCTTCAGCGGTCCCGTTCGTCCGCCGATGGACCAACCATGGAAGTGGCCGGTCCGCGCACACTGAGCCATGCCCCGACGCGTCTGCTCTCGGCCGACCTTGCGCTCGCCGTGGCCTACCGGGCCCTGCTCGTGGCCATCGCCATCGGCCCGGCGAGCTCGTCAACGGCCATCCCGGGCCGCGGCGCGGACTGGACGCGTGAACCGCTCTTCCGTCTCGTCGACGGTCCGCTCCTGGTGATCGCCGCCCTGCAGGTGCTCCCCGTCCTCGCCCGGGTGAGGACGCTCGTTCGTGCGCCTCGGCGTCTCACTGCAGCCGATCTGGGCTTCGTCGCGTTCGCCGCCATGGTGGCGTGGGTCGGTTTGTCGTGGGCGGTGTACGGCCGGGCCATCGGCGGTCTCATGCTGGTGCGGCTGGTCGCGTCGGTGGGAATCGCCGATCTCGTCCAACGCCTGCCGGTGACGAGGCGCGTCGTGGTGCTGAAGACGATGGTCGGGCTCGTCGTCTTCGAGGGCATCGTGTGCATGGCACAACTTGTCGTGGACGGACCGATCGGACTCGGCGTGCTCGGTGAGGGGAGCGATCCGTTCAACCGGCTGGGCCCGTGGCGCGCGCCGATGGGGACGTCGTACTACCCCTATCCGCTGTCGGCAGTCGCCCTGCTCACGCTCGGGCTCGTGCTCTGGGCGGTCGATCGGCGCTTGCTCCATCCCGGCTGGGGCGTCGCCGGCGCACTCGGTGCCGGGGTGATCGTCGGCAGCGGGTACTCCGTAGTCGGCGCGGTGATGGTTGTCGGTATTGCCTTCGCCTTCGTCGTCCGTTCGCTCCCGGCGCCCTCGGATCGTCTCGCGACTGGCCTCGGCACCCGTCGATTCCGCGGTGCCGCCTCGATCGTGCTGGTGACCTTTCTCGGATCGCTCGTGGTCACCGGCGTATCCCTCGGCGAAGGGTGGCAGTGGAAGGGTGAGCGGTCCGCGTCGTCCGACGCGGCGGTCGCGTCGAGCGGGCGCGCCGATCAGATCCGCGTCGGCCTCGCGGTGGCCGAAAAGTGGCCGCTGCTCGGCATCGGGCCGGGGAACTTCACCGTGATGCGCGAGACGCACCCTGAGCTCGACCGAGTATCGACCGACGCTCAGATCCCGCACTCGATGCCGGTCCTCGTCGCCGTCGAAGCCGGGATACCGGCACTGGCGCTGCTCGTGCTCGCGGTCGCGGCCACCCTGTGGCGGCGACCACGCCGAGCCCTCGTCGTGCTGATGGCCATGTCGGGCTATCTCGCCGGCGATCTCATGCACTGGTACACCGGCTTCGGCGTCATGCAGGTCGGCATCTGGTTCGGCTTCCTGCTGGTCACCCGGGACGAGCCCTAACCCGCTCGGCAGGCGAGCGAAGGCGGGCGGCTCAAGCACGCTGTCGCAGCGGCCGATGACTTGACCATGCGCGTGCTCGCCCACGAATGGCTCGTCAGCGCCGCCGGGTCGGACAAGGTCGCCGCCCGCATCGCGCATGCGCTCGGCATCGACGAGGTCATCACGGCGTTCAGCGACCCCGCGATCGCTCGTTCGCTCTTGGGCGACGTCCGGCTCCGCAACCTCTGGACGAACCGTCTGCCCGGTATCGCCGCCGCCCGCACGGCCTACGCCCCGGCCATCCTCGCGGCATGGGCCGGGTGCAAGGTCGGCAACGCCGAACTGCTGGTCTCCAACGCCCACTTTGGCGCGACCGGAGCGGGACGGCGGTTCGACGGACCGCACGTCGCGATGTGTCACAGTCCGATGCGCTACGCCTGGCGCACCGACCTCGAGTCCGCTCGCCTCACCGGTGTCGCCGGTCGCGTCGGACGCTCGGTGATTCCAGCGCTCCGGCGCTTCGATCGGCGCTCCGCCGATTCGGTTTCACTGTTCCTCGGGAACTCGTCGTCGATCGTCCGGCGTATCGAGGAGGCCTACGGCCGCCCGGCTGCCGTCGTTCATCCGGTCGTCGACGTCGATCGGTTCACCGATCTCTCGGACGGGCTCATCCATTCCCGCCAGGACGGCCACTACCTCTGCTTCGGCCGTGTGGTCGCCTACAAGCGGGTCGACCTGGCGGTGCGCGCATGCACGGTGCGTTCGATTCCGCTCGTCGTCGCCGGCTCCGGACCCGAGTTGGCCGGGCTGCGCGACATCGCCGGACCGACCGTCACCTTCGAGGAGCAGGTGTCGGATGCCCGCTACCGCGAACTGCTCGCCGGAGCGCGGGGGTTGCTGTTCCCCGGAGAGGAAGACTTCGGGATCGTTCCCGTCGAGGCGATGGCTGCGGGTGTCCCGGTGGTCGCGTTCGGCCACGGGGGCGCGCTCGACACGATCGTCGACGGCGTCACCGGGGTGCTCTTCCCGGAGCAGACCGTTGACTCGCTCGTCGGTGCGATCGAGCTTCTCGAGGTGACGACGTTCGACGTCGCCAAGCTCCGCGCCCAGGCAGATGCGTTCCGCCCGGAGGTCTTCGACGAGCGTCTCCGCACCGTGGTCCAGGGCCATCTCGCCGCTGGTGCCCGCGACCGTTACTGAACGCGTCGTTCAGGTGTGACCCGAACGCGCAGAAACGCTCAAGTTCGGCCGATGGGGAGTCGATGAAACGTCGTGATGTCGGCCGCTCAGTCTCCGGTGATCTCGGCGCCGGCTGACGCGTCGACCGACTGCCTCGCCCCTGCGCCCGACGCCGCGTCAACCGACGTCTCGTCGGCGCCCCTCGGATCCCGTGGGCCGCGGTCCCGAGCCCTGTCGCCCGATCGGGTCCGCTCGATCCAGCGGTCGTGGCAACGGCTGCGTGTCGTCGTCTGGCTCTGTGCCGATCTCGTTGCGGCCGCGACCGCTTCCTCGCTTGCCCAGCGCGTGAGGTTCGGCTCGGAGTCGTTCACCGGAACCGTGGCCCAGGCATCCCGCGAGTCATCGCTCACCTACGCGCAACTGGGGCTTGCGTTCGTGTTGGGCTGGATCGTCGTCGTCGGCCTCTCCGGCGGCTACCAACCGCGACGCAGCTCCAGCCTGTGGGACCAGAGCGTCAAGGTCTTGCGGTCGGCGACCGGGCTCCTCGCGCTCGTCGGCGTGACGAGCCTGTTCACCCGGCTTCAACTTTCCCGGTCCTTCGTCTCGGTGGCCATCGTCGGGACGGTCCTGTTCACCATCGTCGGTCGGGTGCTCGTAGCTGCGTTGTTCTCATCGCTGCAACGCCTCGGCATCGGTGTCGACCGTCTGCTCGTCGCCGGCCCGTTGTCGGACGTCGAAGCGCTGCGGGCGCAGCTTTCCCGAACGTCGGGGCGTCGCGCCCGTGTCGTCGCCACCATGCCCATCGACCACGCCTCGTCGGGCGGTGCTGCGACGATCAGGGAGTCGATCCTGCAGTCCGTCGCCCGACACGGCATCACCAGCGTCGTCGTGTGCGGACCCTCGTCGCTGCCGATCGGTACGGTCCGCCTGCTCGCAGCGCGACTCAGCGGCTCGGGGGTGAACGTCGTCGTAGCCCCGGGAACCGCGGAAGCGGTCGGCCCCGGGGTGCAACTTCACGCCGTCGGAGATCTCTTTCTTCTCCGGGTCCGCGACTCGGAGCCATCGTTCGCGGAACGCGTGACCAAGGTGGTGATCGACCGCGTCGGCGCCTTCGTCGCACTCGTGTTGCTGTCGCCCGTGCTCGTGCTGATCGCAGTCGCTGTGCGTCGCGACTCGCCCGGCCCGGTCCTGTTCCGGCAACGCCGCATCGGCTGCGGCGGTCGACCGTTCACGATCTACAAGTTCCGCTCCATGGCCGGCGACGCCGAAGAGCGTCTCCGCCGCGACGGTCTCTACGACACGTATGTGGCGAACGGCTTCAAGCTGCCACCGGGTGACGATCCTCGGATCACCCGCCTCGGAGCGATGCTCCGTCGAACCAGCCTCGACGAGCTGCCGCAGCTGCTCAACGTGCTGCGCGGCTCGATGAGTCTCGTGGGGCCCCGACCGGTGGTGCCCGATGAGCTTGACTGCTACGGCGAACTCGCCTCCGCGTACACCGGTGTTCGTCCGGGCGTGACCGGCTACTGGCAGGTCAACGGGCGCAGCGATGTCGGCTTCCCCGAACGGGCCGAGCTCGACGCGTATTACTACGACAACCGTTCCCTCCGCGTAGACCTTCGCATCCTCGTCCGCACGGTCGTTGCGGTCGCCTTCCGCATCGGAGCGCACTGACGTGACCGTCGTGTTGAACGAAGTGTCGCAATCCGCAGATGCACAGTTGGCCAATGCCGCCGTCGTTGAGGTGCTTCTCGCGACCTACAACGGCGAACGGTTTCTTCCAGATTTGCTCGACTCGTTGCTTCGCCAGACCTTTGGTGCTTGGGTACTGCTCGCACGCGACGACGGTTCGGACGACGGTACGGTCGCGATCCTGCGCCGATGGGGCGAAGCAAACTCCGGTCGGCTGCGAGTGCTGGAGGACACCGGGCGATCGCTCGGGGCGGCAGGAAACTTCTCCCGATTGCTCGCCGCCTCGACGGCACCCATCGTTGCGTTCTGCGACCAGGACGATGTTTGGCTCGAGGACCGACTTGCTCATGCCGTGGTCGCAATTCGCGACGTCGAACGAACGGTCGGTATCGAGCACCCAGTGCTCGTTCATAGTGACCTCGAGGTGGTTGATGCCGACCTTCGAGTGATCTCACCGTCCTTGTGGCGCATGCAGCGAACGCTTCGAGCGTCCGTCGATCCAGTGCGCCTGGCGATCCGGAACACCGTCACGGGTTGTGCATCAACCATGAACCGTGCGCTCGTCGACCTCGCGAGCCCCGTCCCGCCGGCGGCAGCGATGCATGATTGGTGGTGTGCGCTCGTCGCTTCGTCTTTCGGAACGACCGTTACCCTCGACACGGCGACCGTTCGGTACCGGCAGCACGGGGCGAACGAAGTCGGGGCCACGAACCGCTCGCTGCGGAACACGCTGAAGAAGGCAGCCCGATTCCTCGATCGGAAAGACCTCCGCGCGGGGATGGCGATCAGCGGCGTTCAAGCCACTGCGTTCTTGGACCGTTTCGGTTCCCGTCTTGACCCTTTGTCGCATGCTCGCCTGCAGGCTCTCGCCACGCTTTCGAAGTGCGGGCCGCTGCGACGTCGCAGCCGTATTCTGCGCTACCGGTTGTTCTCCGGGTCGGTGCTCGATGCGGCCGGTCTGCTCGTGCGGATATGAAATCCGAACCGTGCCATCGCCCGAAGGCGGCGAACCGTACGGATGGCCAATCTGGTGATCGTTCCGACCCCGGTCATCTTGAGATAGTGGTCCTGGGCGCATCCATAAAGTTCGGCGCGTGAGCGCGACCCATCGGTACTCATCCCGCCCCGGTGCTGGACCGTCGCTTCCGGGCATATCCTCACGGACAATCCCAGGTGGCGGATCTGCCAGCAAAACAGAACATCTTCGAGGTACATGAAGATTCGCTCGTCGAACCCCCCCACCGCATGGAACACCGCTCGCTCCACGAGGAAGGAACAACCGGATACCCATTCCGCTGAGCCCGGATCTATGACAGGCGATGTCCGACGCAACAGGATCAGCTTCGGAGTGGGAAAGACACCGTACGAATCACGCTGTTGAGATGTTTCTGGTCGATGCCGAAGCACCCCGTGTACCTGTGGACGCTGCCGATGTTCCACTGCAACGGCTGGTGCTTCAACTGGACGATCGCGGCGCTGGCCGGCAC
>JANPFX010000144.1:0-29794 GCA_031423635.1 Acidimicrobiia bacterium
GTGCACCCTGGCCGCTCCCGGTTGCGGTGCCCGCCACCTACTGACCGACCGCCCGGCAGTTCGACCGGGGTCGAACGGCCGATGGTCTGGCGGCGCGTGGCCCGGGACGGGCCAACGCGAGGTCCGAGGCCTTGTCGAGGAACCAGGCACGATGCTCGTCACTGATCGAGACCTCCACCGCAGGGGTCTCGATCGCCACGCCGTCCTCGTCGGGCTGCAGGTAGCCGCTGACGCGGACGACGATCGTGTGCGTCACCACTGCTCCCTCGGGGCGGTTGTCGGTCAGGACAAGCTCCGCGGTCGCTGACCGGTCGAGCGGCCCAGCCGACGCGATGTCGTCGGCGGAGATGACGACATCGACGGGGAGTTCGATGAACGCGGTCGTGTCGGTCGACAACTCGCCCCCGTCGGCGCTGATGACGCGGCCGCTGGCCGTGAGAACGGATGCATCCACCGGGCTCACCCCGGCGGCCGACAGCCAGCGCAGCTGCACCAGACGCCGCCCCACGGCCTGGTTGCACACGAGACGGGCGCTGAAGCGGACGACGTCGCCGGGATGGAGGACCAGTTCCTCGACGGCTCCCGGGGCGTCGCCGAGCGCCGCCCACGACGTGTCGGCCACGCCGAGCTGGGCTGCGGGCAGGGCTTCGTCGAAGCGGTCGCGGAGAGCGAACACGTACGTACCGTTTGCCGCCCGCAGACCTTCGGCCGTGCGCTCGGCCATGAGGCGCATGGCGTCGGCCTGGCCCTGCTGGGAAACGAAGAACTCGGGCGGCAGAAGCGCACGATCGGGCGGTGACGACGAGCGCCTCGAACTGCCCAGGACAACGCCCAGCGCAATGGCGCTCACGGTGAGCGCGGCTACAGCGACGATCCAGATTCCGACCATGACCAGTGCGTCATCGGCATCCGCGGCGTGCGAGTTGACCGGCGGGGCGTCCGCCGCGGAGGGTCAGACGAGCTCGACGTAGAGGTTCGACGCCAGCGTGGCACCGAGTGCCACCGATGAGGTCCCGACCTGGACGGACATGGAGCCGTCGGGAGCCCGGGTGACGACGGTGCCGTGCACTCCCGTGATGAAGCGCTGATCGTTCAGATAGGTCATGGCGTCGTTGTCGATCTCGACGGACTCGGTGACACGGCTGAGCCGTACGCGCGCACCCGGCGCGACGTCGCTCAACAGGACCATCGTGCGGGCGTCGAGCGCACCACCGGGGATCGGGTTCCCGTGAGGGCACGTGTTCGGATCGTCGAGGCGGGTCGCCAGCAGATCGGCGACCTCGTCGCTGATCACGTGTTCCCATCGTCCGGCTTCGAGGTGCGCTTTGTGCCAGGGAAGACCGATGATGTCGGTGAGCAGGCGTTCGGCGAGCCGGTGCTTGCGGACGACCTGCTCGGCAAGGGTGCGGCCGATCGGGGTGAGCGAGATCGTCCGCCCGTCGACGGTGAGGTAGCCCTTGGCCTTCAGCCGTCCGACCATCTCCCACACGGCTGGTGCGGAGAAGCCGAGTCGCTCCACGAGGCGAGCCTGGATCACGGTGACACCATCCTCGGCGAGCTCGTAGATCGTGGTGAGGTATTCCTCTACCGGCGGGTGGTACTCGTCGCCCGCGGTTGCCATGACGTCCATCGTAAGCGACGACGGGTTCTACGCTGGCCGCGTGACCGCGCGGTTCGGCGCTGTGCTCCTCCCGTTCCGCTCGCCGCCCGCAACCCCCCACTCCCACACCACGACAGGCCTCTCGAAACATGACTCCGGATCTCGACCTCGAACGAACCTCCGCAATTCTCAACGAGATCCTCCAGGCAGAGCTCGCCGGTGTGGTCCGCTACACCCACTCGAGCCTGATGGTCGTCGGCCCCAACCGCATCCCTCTCGTGACGTTTCTCAAGGCGCAGGCGACCGAGTCGCTGCTCCACGCCCAGCAGGTCGGCGAGATCCTCACCGGCCTCGGAGGACACCCGTCGCAGGGAATCGCCCAGATCGAGGAGACGCACCGGCACGGCATCTACGACATCCTCCAGGAGGCGTTCGAGCACGAGCAGCGGGCGCTCGGTCTCTACCGCAAACTCCTCGGGTGCGTCGATGGCGCGAGCGTGTATCTCGAGGAGTACGCCCGCGGGATGATCGGCCAGGAGGAACTCCACACCCTGGAGTTGCGCAAGATGCTGCGCGACTTCGCCCCGGCCGACTGAAGCCGCGCCGGGGTCAGCCCGGTTCTGAGGAGAGGCCGTCCCACACGAGGGCACCGAGCGCCTCGGCGGCCGGCGGCGGAAGCCGATGGGGCCTGCCCGTGGTGTCACATGCGCCGGCCCGAACGGTCGCCTCGCACAGAACCTCGACGGTGCCGTCCGGACGGGAGCGGACGATGCGCTGATGCCACGTGCCGACCACGCGGCCCAGCTCGGCGATCCACGTCTCGACGATCACTTCGTCGTCGGCAACCGCCGGCCGGCGGTACATGACGGCGAGGTCGGCGACCACGACCTGCGCCCCCAACTCGGCGAGCGTGGCGAGCGAGCAGCCGACGTCGGCCATCGCCTCACAGCGCCCGGCCTCGAACCACGCGACGTAGACCGCATGATTCACATGGTTGTACGGATCCAGTTCGCCGAAACGAACCTTCAGGGCGAGTCGGTGCGGGGCCATCGGCCCCTGAGACTAGGTGGGTGCCGCGTCGATCAGGCGACAGAGCGCAGGTGGCGCGTCGACGGGCCGGAGAGGTCGGAACACGGACGCTGCGGGGTGGACGGACCGGTCCAGTAGCGGGTCAGGCGGAACAACAGGGCAAAGATCATGTGGCTACGGTCTCTCTCGGGAGCAACGATCAGTCGCCGGGCGCGGCGCATGAGTACGAACGTGTTTAGCAGTCGCTCAACACAACGGCATCGGCTCTGCACTTGTTCCCGTCGGCACGATTTCCCCGTCCGCATTGTGACTGCACAATGCGAGCCCGTCGGACTCCCCGGGCTGGACACTCGGGGCTCCGGCATCCCATCAACCTCGCCCCGCCTGCGCATTCCCAAGGAGCCCGCCCATGAACGCACCCGCACTCGGCGCCGACGTGAAGGCCGTAGACCGCGCCCACGTGTTCCACTCCTGGTCGGCCCAGGCCGCGCTCGACCCAGCCGCCATCGCCGGCGCCGAGGGCAGCTGGATCTGGGACTACGACGGCAAGCGCTATCTCGACTTCTCGTCGCAGTTGGTCAACGTCAACATCGGCCACCAGCACCCCAAGCTCGTCAAGGCCATCCAGGACCAGGCCGCCAAGCTCTGCACGATCGCGCCGTTCCACGCCAACGACGCCCGCAGCGAAGCGGCGCAGCTGATCGCCGAGCGAGCGCCTGAGGGCCTGAACAAGGTGTTCTTCACCAACGGCGGAGCCGACGGAATCGAACATGCCGTCCGGATGGCCCGGCTCCACACCGGGCGGTCCAAAGTCCTCACCACGTACCGCAGCTACCACGGCGCCACCAGCGGCGCGATCATGATGACGGGCGATCCACGCCGGTGGGCGAGCGAGCCCGGCACGCCCGGCTACGTGCACTTCTGGGGGCCGTACTCGTATCGCTCGGCGTTCCACTCCTCGTCGAACGAGGAGGAGTGCGTGCGGGCACTCCAGCACCTGCGAGACGTGATCATGGTGGAGGGACCCCAGACGATCGCCGCGGTCACGTTGGAGTCGGTCGTCGGAACGAACGGGATCCTGGTGCCGCCGAACGGCTACCTCCAAGGGGTGCGCGACATCTGCACTGAGCACGGGATCGTGATGATCGCCGACGAAGTCATGGCCGGCTTCGGCCGCTGCGGTGAGTGGTTCGCCATCAACCACTGGAACGTCACCCCCGATCTCATCGTGTTCGCGAAGGGCGTGAACTCGGGCTACCTGCCGATCGGCGGTGTGGTCATCTCCGATGCCATCGCCGCAACCTTCGCCGAGCGCGTCTATCCCGGCGGACTCACCTACTCGGGCCACGTGCTCGCCTGCGCATCGGCGGCAGCGAGCATCAAGATCTTCGAAGAAGAAGGCATCCTCGAGCATGCCCGCGAGCTCGGCCGCGTGATCGGCCATGAGCTCTGCGAGATGGCCTCACGGCATCCGTCGATCGGTGAGGTCCGAGGCATCGGGGTGTTCTGGGCGATCGAACTGGTGAAGAACCGTGCGACGCGCGAACCGCTGGTGCCGTTCAACGCATCGGGTCCCGCCGCCGCGCCGATGACCGAGCTCGTCGTGGCGTGCAAGGCGAAGGGCCTGTGGCCCTTCACCCATTTCAACCGCATCCACGTGGTGCCGCCTTGCACCACGTCGGTCGAAGATCTGCGTCTCGGGCTCGGCATCATCGACGAGGTGCTGTCGCTCGCCGACGCCCGCGTCGAAGGCTGACCGACCGCTCCCGAGGCAGATCCTCCAGACCGAGGACGACTTCTTCGATCTTGGTTTCGCGCATCTCACGAAGGCGGCGTCGCAGGGCGATGATCCGGCCTACTTCGGCGGCTGCATGACGGAGAACTACGTGTCGCTCGCGTCGTTCGCAGACCTTTCCAAGCAGCAGGTCCGTGACCTCGCCGCCAATGCTTTCTCCATCGCGTGGGTCTCGCCGAGCCGTCGAGATGCGTTCCTGCGCGAACTCGACGACTACTGCGCGGCGTTCCTGTCATTGCTTCGTTCGTCGCCGCGCCGCCCCGGTCAGTAGGGTACGGCCATGCCCCTTCTCACCCGACGCCTCGGCAGAACCGACCATCACTCGTCCGTCGCCATCCTCGGCGGCGCAGCGTTCTGGCGGGCCACGCCGGACGAAGCGGCGGAGTCGTTCGCCCTTGCGTTGGACCTGGGCGTGAACCACCTCGACATCGCGCCGAGCTACGGGGCGGCCGAGGACGCCGTGGGACCGCTGGTGCCGGCAGTGAGGGACCGGCTGTTCGTCGCCGCCAAGACCGGTCGCAAGAGCACGGGCGGCGTGCGCGCCCAGCTCGAGACGACCCTGACGAAGCTCGGGTGTGATCACCTTGACCTCTACCAAGCGCATGGTGTGACGAGCCTGGATGACCTGGAGACACGGAGCGACGCGTTCGCCGAGATCCTGCGTGCACGCGACGAGGGCCTCACGCGATTTGTCGGCGTGACCGGACACGACCTGGGAACGCCGAGGGCACAGCTCGAGGCGGTCCGCCGCTTCGATCTCGACACGGTGATGTTCCCGGTCTACCCGGGCGTGTGGGCCGATCCGGTCTACCGCTCCGACGCAGAGGCCCTCCTCGACGAGTGCGCCCGCCGAGACCTCGGCGTGATGGTCATCAAGGCGGTCGCCCGTCAGCCGTGGGGCGACGACGAGAAGACGTACGGCACCTGGTACCGGCCGTGGGACACCGCTGAAGGCATCAGCGCGGGAGTGGGGTTCGCCCTGTCCACACCGGGCGTCCACGGGTTCTGCACGCCCGGCGACCTTCGGCTCCTTCCGTTGGCGCTCGCCGCAGCGGCCGCGTTTGACCCGAGCGCGGATCCGCACCGCGCCGAGATCCTCTCCGAGGCGGCGGAGTGGCCGACGATCTTCCCGCTTGCGCAGCACGCCCGCGGCTGAGGGCCTCCTCCGTGGAGTTGAACGGCTCGGAGTTGAACGGCTCGAAGCTGAAGGCGACGAGCTACGCCGTCGATCGCCATGTTGCCGTGGTGACCCTCAACCGACCGCACCGGCACAACGCGTGGACCGGCCGTATGCACACGGAGTATCGGGCGTGTTTGGCCGAAGCCGATAGAGACCCGAACATCCGCGCCGCCGTCGTCACGGGTGCCGGCGGCGCCTTTTGTGTCGGAGCCGACACGGAGGCGCTGGCGAAACACGCCGAGAAAGAACGCTATGACGATGGCCTCCGAGAGGCGCCGGCGAATCCGGGCTACGGCCTCGATCCCACCTTCGACCACCACTTCGCCTGGCACTTCGGGCTGCGCATCCCGGTGATCGCCGCCATCAACGGCGCGTGTGCCGGGGTCGGCCTCGTTCTCGCGTGCTATGCGGACATACGGTTCGCCGCCGCGGATGCCAAGCTCACCACGGCAGCGCCGAAGATCGGAATCCCCGCCGAGTACGGACTCTCGTGGCTGCTCCCCAAGTTGATCGGCCTCACCCGGGCCAACGATCTCCTGCTGTCGGGCAGGGTCGTTCTCGGCGACGAAGCCGAACGGCTCGGGCTGGTGAACGGATCGATGCCCCGATCAGAGGTGCTGCCCCACGCGATGGACTACGCCCACCTGCTCAGTGAGCGCGTGTCGCCGGCGGCCGTACAGACCGCCAAGCGCCAGATCGCTCGGGATCTCATCCGTTTCGACCTCGGAGCGTCGATCGACGAAGCCGAGGTGTTGATGAGCGCGTTGATGGGTGGCCTGGAGTACCGCGAAGGCATCGCTGCACTCCGCGAGAAGCGACCGCCGTCGTTCTGACCCT
Source organism: Acidimicrobiia bacterium (assembly GCA_031423635.1). Taxonomy (GTDB): domain Bacteria; phylum Actinomycetota; class Acidimicrobiia; order Acidimicrobiales; family JANYDT01; genus JANLQX01. The sequence goes on from JANPFX010000144.1 coordinate 6,442, forward strand.
CCTGGCGGGCGCGAGCGTCTCACCCCGGCTTCCGGCAGACTGGCGATAACGCTCGCACTCGAACGGCGCGAGGAGAAGGAAGGACGAACCATGGGTGATGCGGTGAAGGACTGGGCGACCGACTACGACGTTCTCGACCCGGCGTACGTCCGGGATCCGTTCCCGATCTGGGACGAATTGCGTGAGCGATGCCCGATCGCCCACACCGACCGCTGGGGAGGATCGTGGCTGCCCACGACCTACGAAGGTGTCACCTCCATCGCCCGTGACGTCGTCCGGTTCAGCTCCCGAGAGGTCGGCGTGATCCCTCCGGCCGACGGTGGAGACGACGGGCTTCTTCCAGCCGGCGTGCCGCCGATCAGCGCCGACCCGCCTGAGCACACCTGGACTCGACGGCTCCTGCTCCCCTGGTTCTCGCCGAACCGAGTCCTGGACTACGAGATCTACACGCGCGAGCTGTGTCGCAAGCTGGTCGCTGGGTTCGCCGACGCGGGACGAGCCGACGCCGCCGTCGACTACGCCCAACAGATCCCCGTGCGGGTCATCGGTCTCGTCCTCGGCGTCCCCGAAGAGCTCTCCGACACCTTCACCGGGTGGGTTCGCGACGTGCTCGAGTTCGCCCACGATGAAGAGCGGCGCAAACGCTCACGCAATGCGGCAATCGGCTACTTCCTCGGCGAGATGGAAGGCCGTCGTGGTGGCGACGGTGACGATCTGATCAGTGTGCTGCTCCGCACCGAGGTCAACGGTGAACCGGTTCCTGACGGACACATCCTCGGCACCGTGGCGCTCACCCTCATTGCCGGGGTCGACACCACGTGGTCAGCAATCGGATCGGCCCTCTGGCACCTGGCCACCCATCCCCAGGATCGCCGGCGCCTCGTGGCCGAACCGGACCTGATGCCCACGGCGATCGAGGAACTCCTCCGGGCGTATTCCCCCGTCACCATGGCACGCATCGTCACCGAGGACACCGAGGTGGCAGGCTGCCCCATGCACGCCGGTGATCGCATCATCATGAACTTCCCGGCGGCCAACCGCGACCCGGACGCCTTCTCCGACGCCGACACCGTGCAGATCGACCGGCTCCACAACCGTCACGTGGCCTTCGGCGTCGGCATCCACCGCTGCGCCGGATCCAACCTGGCGCGCATGGAGATGCGGGTTGCCGTGGAGGAGTGGCTGGCCCGCATCCCCGAGTTCAGCCTCGATCCCGCCGGTGAAGTCACCTGGGCCGGCGGCCAGGTCCGAGGCCCGCGCAACATCCCGGTGCTGTTCCCGTAGGTCGAAGGAATCCTTCGCGCGCATACCGGTGGGCTCGGGCCCGCTGCTGAGACTCGTGGCACATCGCTTGCCGTGAGCGTGCCCTGTCCGTAACGTCGAGTTGTGACATCGGTGGATGAACTCGTGGCGGTCACAGCGGTGCGCATCACCACCACGAGCGGCCGGGTGAGGGTCATCGCCGAGAATCGCCGCGATGTCCGGGTGTCGGGCGGTGTCGAGGTCACCCAGGAAGGGTCGACGGTCACCGCACAGGCGACCTCGAGCTCGGTGGAGGCGCGAGTGCCCATCGGGGTCGACGTGATGATCGGCACCACCTCGGGGCGAACCGCCGTCGAGGGTCGGGTGGGCAGCCTTTCGGTGGTGTCAACATCTGGCCGAATCACCGCCGAACACGCCGCATCGCTTGACGCCCGATCCGCGAGTGGCCGCATCATGGTGGAGCGAGTGGACGGCGACTGCCGGGTGCGAACATCGAGTGGCCGGGTCACCGTCGGGCAGTGCCACGACTGCGACGTTTCGACGAAGAGCGGCCGAGTCGAGCTCGCCGCCCTCACCGGTACGGCTCGAGCACACTGCATCAGCGGGAGGATTGACATCCGCATGGTGGAGCCGCACGATGTGGACGCGGAGACCGTCAGTGGTCGGATCTCGGTATCGGTGCCCTCGGGCGTCCGAGTGCGGCGCACGACCGACGTCGTGCCCGCGATCTCACCTCACCAGGACTACGACTGCACGATCGCCGCCCGTTCCTTGAGCGGTCGCGTCGACGTCGCCTCGAGATGACCGTGTTCATCCCTTCAGGGGCGGTGGTCGGCTCGGTCCTGTTCACCGATTTGGTGGGGTTCACCGAGTACAACGGCATCGTCGGCGACGATGTTGCTGCGGGCGTGCTCGACCGGCAGAGCGACCTCGTCACGCACGCGCTCTCGCCGTATCCGACCGGCCGCGTCGTCAAGGAAATCGGTGACGGTCTGATGCTGGCGTTCGAGTCGCCCGTGGAAGCGCTCGCCGCGGCCGTCGGCATCCTGTGCTGCATCGAACGGGCTCGGGCCGACGGCACCTTCCCGCTGGCGATGCGCATGGGGATGCACCACGGCCAGGCGATCGCTCGCGGCGACGACCTGGTCGGTCAGACCGTGAACATCGCCGCCAGGGTCGCCGACCTGGCCGGCCCCGGCGAGCTGCTGGTGTCCGACAGCGTCGTCACCGCCCACGGCGGGCATGCCCCGGCCGCGGCCCTGTCACCGATCGGGCCCGCCCGGGTGAAGGGCGTCGACGAACCGATCTGGCTGCATCGGGTCACCGCCGGCTGACTCCCCGGCGCCGCCAATTGCTACGCGCGCTTACGGGCGAGCGTGAGACCGTCGCCGATCGAGAGGATGACCGACTCCAAACGGGAATCGGCCGCCACGAAGTCGTTCACGGCGCGGATGGCCACCGTGTTCTCGTCGGTCTCGCCCAGGTCCACAACCCGTCCGTACCAGATGGTGTTGTCGATCAGGAGGAGACCACCGGGACGAAGCCGGGGGACGAGCTCGCCGATGTAGGCGAGGTAGTTCGGCTTGTCGGCATCGACGAATGCAAGGTCGATTATCGCGTCGGCCGGCATCGCCTGGAGTGTGTCGAGCGCCGGACCGATGCGTAGTTCGATGCGATCGGCCACCCCGGCCCGACGCCAGCCTTCACCGGCGATCCGGGTCCACTCCTCGCTGACATCGCAACAGATGAGCCGACCTCCGGGGCGAAGTCCCCTGGCGATCGCCATCGACGACGTCCCGGTGAAGGTGCCCACCTCCACGGCCAGATCGACACCGGCGATCTGGGTGAGGATGGTCATGAGCGCGACCTGATCGTTGCCGATCTGCATCTGGGCAAAGCCGCCGAGAGCGGCGGTCTGCTCCGTGACCCATTGCAGTGCGTCATCGGCCGGCGCCGTGCGAGCCTTCACGTACTCCACGATGGCGGGGTCGATCCACGGTCCGGTTCGAGGTGACATGGTCGCACCCTACGTCGTTGGCGGCTCGATCAACAGCAGAGACCCGGCCGGAACGCCGGCGGTTCGCTCGCGAGGTACTGCCGGGTTTACGTTGGCAGCATGGACGCTGCCTCCGTTACCCGACTGCTCGACCCGGACATTCGGGCGGCCCTCGAACTGTTCCCGTTTCCACCAATCAACGCCGAAACGTTGCCCATCATGCGCCCGGCCTTGGCGGCGCCCGGCCCGGAGTTGTCGGACCGGGTCGTCCGTTCGGTCGTTCATGCTCCCGGGGCTGCCGGTTCGCCCGACGTCGCTCTGCACGTGCATCGGCCGGCCGGTGCCACAGGCCCCCTGCCGTGTCTGGTGTGGATGCACGGCGGTGGACTCGTGATGGGCGTCGCCGGCATGGACGACGCCCGCTTCGATGACTGGTGCACCCGCCACAACATGATCGCGGTCAGCGTCGAGTATCGCCTCGCCCCAGAAGTTCCGTTCCCGGGGCCGGCAGAGGATTGCTTCGCGAGCTTACAATTCGTGTTTGACCATGCCGCAGAACTCGGCGTGGACACCGCCAGGATCGGAGTGGGTGGAGCGAGCGCCGGAGGTGGACTCGCCGCCGCGGTTGCACTCATGGCACGCGACCGCGGAGGCCCGCAGATCTCCTCGCAGCTCCTGTTCTACCCGATGATCGATGATCGGCAGTCCACCGAGTCGAGCAGCTGGGATGTGCCGATCTGGCCGGCGGTTTCCAATACCTTTGGTTGGACCTCCTACCTCGGCGACGCCAAAGGGACCGATGGCGTCAGCCCGCACGCAGCTGCGGCACGAGCCGCGGACCTCGGCGGCCTTCCTACGGCGATGATCGTGGTCGGGGGCCTCGACGGGTTTGTCGACGAGGACATCGACTATGCCCGCCGCCTGAACCTCGCCGGAGTTCCGGTCGAGTTTCACCTCTACCCCGGCGCTTGCCACGGTTTCGATGCCATGGTCCCCAACAGCGCCCCTGCCCAGCAACTCGACCTCGATGTCGAGCGTTGGCTCGATCGGCACTACGGCACGGCGCGGTAGCGGCATGGATGCCGCATCGGTTTCCCGGCTCCTCGACGGCGACATCCGGGCGATGCTCGCCGCAGCACCCTTCACGCCGATCACCCGGGATACTCTCGAAGAAACCCGGATCAACCGGTACTCCCAGGTCACGGTCGAGCTTTCCGATCGGGTGATTCGATCGACGGTCAGCGCGTCCGGCCCAGAGGGTGCTCCGGACGTCGCTCTGCGCGTCCACCGGCCGGTCGATGCGGTCGGCGCTCTTCCCTGCATCGTGTGGATGCATGGCGGCGGGCTCGTCCTCGGAAACGAGGAGCAGGACGACCCGCGCTTCGATCGATGGTGCGTCCGTCACCACATGATGGCGGTGAGCATCTGGTACCGGCTTGCTCCGGAGACCCCGTTCCCCGGTCCGATCGAGGACTGCTATGCGGGCTTACGATATGTTGCCGACCACGCCGGCGAACTCGGCGTGGACGTCGATCGGATCGGCATCGGCGGCGCCAGTGCAGGAGGCGGGCTGGCTGCAGCCTTGGCCCTCCTCGCCCGTGACCAGGGCGGGCCGACGATCACCTCGCAGCTCCTGATCTACCCGATGATCGATGATCGCCAAGTCACCGAGTCGAGCACCTGGGACGTTCCGATCTGGCCTCCCTCGTCGAATGCCTTCGGCTGGACGTCGTACCTCGGCGACGCCAAAGGCACAAAGGGCGTGAGCCCCTACGCCGCCGCGGCCCGAGCGGAGGACCTGAGCGGTCTGCCGCCGGCGATCATCGTGGTGGGCGCGCTCGACGGTTTCGCCGACGAGAACATCGACTACGCCCGCCGCCTCAACCACGCCGGCGTTCCGGTCGAGTTCCACCTCTATCCGGGAGCGCCACACGGCTTCGACGCTCTCCTCCCGCGCAGCGCCGTCGCCCGCCTGGCGAAAGCCGACATCGCACGCTGGATCGATCGGCACTACGGCCAAGGTCGCAGCGTGCTGCCATAGGCAACGGCCGAGAGGGTCACCGCGAGACCGACGAGTTGGGCGGGTAGAGCGACTGGTCGAGAACGATCCACCCGAGCGCCACCCCCGTCACCGGCGCGGCGAGACCGAGAAGCGGCGGGGCGGCCGTGGGAAGCCGACGGATGCCGTTGAACCAAACGACGAATGCCAACGCCGTGGTCACCAGGCTCAGGTAGGCGAACCCCGCCACGTTTCGCGTCGTGAGGATGGGAGGCGGGCCTTCGACGAGAAGGCTGAGTGGCACGAGCACCACACTCCCCATGAGCAACTGCCAACCGGTGGACGCCACCCGGTCGGTCGGCTCGCAGAAACGCTTCGTCAGCACCACCCCGACGGCGAACGAAACGGTTGCCGCACCCGCGGTAAGGAGCCCCAGCGGATCAATCCCGGCACCGGGGCGAACCACCATCAGGGCTACGCCGATTGCCGCAGCACATCCGACCACGACCTCGATCGATCTCGGACGACGGGCGGAGACGACGAACGAGAGACCGGCGACCACAACGGCTGCAAGCCTCCGACCGCCGCAGCCACGCCTCCAGGCAACCGATACAGCCACAGCGAGCAACGGGAAGAAGATGGCGAAGTTGCAGATCGCGAGCGCCGCCGTCTGCGACCACACCGCCACACCGGGCTCGGACTGATCAGCGGACGAGCCCGACGCCTCACTGCACCAGCGCATCGGACGAATGTCACTTGACGTGAGAATGATCGTTCTCGTAAAGTGAGAACACTTATTCTCACGAGGAGAGCTCCGGATGACGCGTCCCCCACTTCCACCGTTCGACGAGACCTCCGCACGGGCCAAGGTGCTAGCGGCGGAAGCAGCGTGGAACTCACGCGAACCGGAGCGGGTCGCCGCCGCGTACACCCTCGACTCGGCGTGGAGGAATCGCGACCGGTTCATCGTCGGCCGGGATCAGATCGTCGAGTTCCTGCGCACCAAGTGGGACCAGGAGCTCGACTACGCCCTGCGCAAGGACCTGTGGACCTTCGGCGGCAACCGTATCGCCGTTCGGTTCCAGTACGAGTGGCACGACCACTCGGGCCAGTGGTTCCGCTCCTACGGAAATGAGAACTGGGAGTTCGACGACGAGGGCTACATGCGCCGACGCGAGGCGAGCATCAATGACGTCGGCATTGCGGCCGAGGACCGGCGCATCTTCGGTCCGCGCACCGACGGCGACACGAGCGGGATTCCGCTGCGATGAGCCCGGCCGCCACCTTCACCATCGACGACGCCGATCGCCTCATCCTCGACACCGCCGACACCCTGTTCTACGAGCGAGGAATCTCGGGGGTCGGCATGGCGGAGATCCGTGACGCGTCGGGTGTTTCCCTGCGACGTATCTACGGGCTGTACCCCTCGAAGCGCGACCTCGTCGCGGCGTGGCTGAACGATCGCCACGACCGCTGGATGCGTTGGTTCGCCGATGCCGTCGATCGCCACATCGCCCATGGCATCGATCCGGTTCTCGCCCCGTTCGACGCACTCCGCGAATGGACGCGATCACCCGGCTACCGCGGGTGCGCGTTCATCAACGCCATCGCTGAGCCGATGGAGATCGACGATTCGCATCGGGCCATCGTGGCCGACCACAAGCGGTCGCTCGTCCGCCACCTCGCCACGCTGGCCACGCGAACTCGGTCCCGTACCCCTGCGTGGTTCGCCGACGCGCTCGCCGTGCTCATCGACGGAGCAATCGTGCAGGCCGCCATCTTCGGCAACGACAAGCCCATCATCGCGGCCCGCAAGGCCGCCGCCCAACTCCTGGAGACGATGCCATGACGGCCAACCCGATGACCGTCGCCGAACTGTGGCGCTATCCCGTCAAGACGCTGGCAGGCGAGCGGCTCGACCGTGCCGAGTTGACCACTGACGGGGTATTCGGCGATCGCCTCGTCCACGTACGGGGGCCCGAGGGGGTGCGCACCTCACGACGCCATCACCGTCTTCTCGGTCTCCACGCATCTTTGGGCGACGATCACAGCCCGCTCGTCGACGGACTGCCGTGGACGTCACCCGAGGTCCTCGCCCGCGTGCGCAAGGCGGCCGGCGACGACGCCTTCCTCGCAGCGTACGACGGACCCGAGCGATTCGACGTGCTCCCGCTGCTCGTGGCGACCGACGGTGCGGTTGCCGCGTTCGGTCGTGACGTGCGCCGGCTGCGACCGAACATCGTGATCGCCGGGGTCGAGGCAATGGAAGAAACCGAGTGGCCGGGACACGAGCTCCACATCGGCGAGGTGATCATCGGCATCGACTCACGCCGTGGTCGCTGCCCGATGACGACTGTCGATCCCGACACCCTCGACGTCGATCGCGAAGTCCTCAAGGACATCATCCGGCGCTTCGACGGCAAGCTCGCCCTGAACGCCGAGGTGCTCCGGGGCGGGACGATTCGCATCGGCGATGTCGCAACGCTCGTCCCGGCGTCGTACTGACAACGACGGGCAAACAACGAGGGCCGCTCCAGCGGAGCGGCCCTCGTTCAGCACAGCGGCGGGCGCGACCTCGCGCCCGATGCGGAACTAGTTGCCGCCCTCGTTGAGGGTGATCGTGGCGGGCGTGAATCCTTCGCCCTTCACATCGACGCCGGCGGCAGTCCACTCGTCATTGGCCGCCTTGGCGAAGTCGTTGGTGAACGCCGCTGCGTCGACCGGCTTGGTGAGCACGGTGGCCCCTTCAGCATTCTTGGTCTCGGTGGCAACCTTCACCGTCTGATCCCAGGCGGCCTGATCGACAATGCCGGCACCGTTGGCAGACGGCCAGATGAGCTTGTTGACTTCGTTCATCTGCCAGGCCTGGTGGCTCTTGCCGAGCTTGGAGCCCTTGCTCACGACGATGTCGACGCACTTGTCGGCGTTGTCACGGCAGAACACCCAGCCCTGGATCGAGGCCTTCACGAAGCGGGCCGTCTGATCCTTGTAGGCCGCATCTGCAAGCTTCTCCGTGTTCGCCCAGATGGCGTCCTGGAGCATGGCGGTTCCCTGGTCGTTCCAGTTCACGACGCTGAACTTGTCCGCGGTGTAGAGCTCGCCCGTGGCGGGATCCTTCGCCTCGAGCAGCTGGGCGTACTCGTTGTAGGTCATGGCCTGGGCGGCGTCGATCTCTTTCTTCAGCAGCGCCTGCATGTCGAACTGCTGCTGGACGAGCGTCACGTCCTTGGCCGGGTCGAGACCGGCTTTGGTGATGCCGGCGAAGAGCTCGAACTCGTTGCCGAAGCCCCAGTTGCCGATCTTCTTGCCCCTGAAGTCGGCCGGGCCCTTGATGCCGGAGTCGGCCCAGGACACTTGGAGCGTTCCGGAGCGCTGGTAGATCTGCGCAACGTTGGTGATACCGGCGCCCTGCTCGCGAGAGGCAAGCGCCTTCGGCACCCAGGCGATGGCGTAGTCGACGGCGCCTGTGGCGAGCTGCGTCTGCGGGACGATCTCGACACCGCCTTCGACGATCTCGACATCGAGGCACTGGCCCTTGTAGAAGCCCTGGTCCACTGCGGCGTAGTAGCCGGCGAACTGGGCCTGGGTGACCCACTGCAGCTGGAGCTTCACCTTGCTGGGCTCGGCGCACTCAGCGGCGGCGGGTGCGGCTGCTGCCGTCTCGGCCGCGGCTGCTGTGGTCTCGACAGCAGCCGCCTCGGTCTCGGCAGCCACCGCTGTGGTCTCCGGCGCGGCTGCTTCGGTCTCTGCTGGCGCGGCCGTGGTGTCGGCCGAGTCGCTGCTGCAGCCAACGGCGACGAGGCTCATGACGCCGAAAGCGGCGACGGTTCGGATGATTCGGCTGGTTCTCATGTGCTCCTCGGGGGATGGATGTGTGGTCCTGCGGGGGAAGACGTGGTCGGGCGTCAGGCCCGTTCCGCCGCTCGGCGCCTCGCCTGCCAGGGCATGGCGAGTCGCTCGAGGATGACGGCGAACATGTAGAAGCACAGGCCGAGCGCGCATGCAGCGGCGACGTAGGCCCAACCCTTGGCGGTGGCCGAGAGTTTCATTGCGGAAGCGGCGCGACTGCCGAGTCCGTTCTGCAGCCCGCCAAAGTACTCCACGACAACAGCGGCGATCACCGAAAGCGACGCGGCAATACGGATGCCGGTCATGGTGAAGCCGAGGGCGTTCGGTATCCGGACAAGTCGAAGGAAGGCACTCTCGGGGGCCGCGTACGAACGCATCAGCTCGGTGTGGACCGGATCGACCTGGGTGAGTCCACGCAGGGTGTTGACGAACACCGGGAAGAACGCGACAAGCCCGATCACGACACGTCGAGCGGTATCGGAGGTCGAGCCGAAGAGGTTGTAGAAGACCGGGCCGAGCGCGACGATCGGCATGGTGTTCAGCGCTGCGCCCAGAGGAGCGATGAGCGCACGCGCGATCTCAAAGCGCTGCGCGACGAACGCCACGACAAGACCGACGAGCACACCGGCGACGAGTCCAATCACGGCGTTCGTTCCCGTGTTGATCGCGGTCTGCCAGATGCCCGACTTGTTGACCCGCAACTGCTCCCAGATCGCCGAAGGAGCCGGCAGGAGGAACGGCTTGATCTTGCGCCAGATGACGAAGCGCTCCCAGGCGAAGAGGAACAACCCGCCCCACGCGAGCGGAGGAACGATCTGCGCGCTCCGATGGCGGAGCGCTCGGGCAAAGCGACTCACCTGTCATCTACTCCGCTCATTGGCGCTGCGCCGCTCCGCTTCGCTTCACCGCTCGCAACACCAGTGAGCCCAACTCGCAGGGACTTCATCGGTCATCTACGCCGATGTGGTGCCCACCCTCGGCGCCTCGCAATGCCTCGCGGACTTCGGTGATCTTCTTGAAGAACTCAGCCGACTCCCGTACCTCGTCGGGGTTGGTGCGGTCACCGAGATCCACGTCGATCACGTGGGTGATACGACCCGGTCGGGCCGACATGACCACCACCTGGTTCGACAGGAACACGGCTTCGGGAATCGAGTGCGTCACGAAGATCACCGTCTTGCGGGTCTGCGCGCAGATCCGCATGAGCTCGGCCTGCATGTGCTCGCGGGTCATCTCGTCGAGTGCGCCGAACGGTTCGTCCATCAAGAGCAGCGCTGGGTCGATGGCGAGGGCACGGGCGATGGCGATGCGCTGCTGCATCCCGCCGGAGAGCTCCCAGGGATAGTGATCCCCGAACGTCGGCAGCTGGACGAGGCGGAGGAGTTCTTCGGAACGCGCTCGCCGCTTCGCTTTGTCCCAGCCGCGGAGCTCGAGAGGAAGCTCGATGTTGCGGTGGACCTTGCGCCATTCGAACAAGCCGGCCTGCTGAAAGGCCATCCCGTAGTCCTGGTCCTTGCGGGCATGGGCGGCGTCCTTGCCGTTCACCGTGATCGTCCCCGAGGTCGACGACGTGAGATCGCCGATGAGCCGCAGCAGCGTGGACTTCCCACAGCCGGACGGACCGATGAGCGAGACGAACGAGCCAGGGGTGACCGTGAGGTTCACCTCGACCAGGGCGTCGACCTGGTTGGCCTTTCCGGGATTGAAGATCTTCGAGACACCTCGGACGTCGACGGCTGCGGCGGAAAGTGATGTGGTCATGCCAGCTCGGCCTTCGGACGGTTGCGGAGGAGGAACTTCTCGAGCAGCGCGATGAGCGCCGCCACGATGAGACCGAGTGCCGCAGCGCCGAGGAACGCAGTGAACACCCGGGCCGGATCGCCCGTGGCCTTCTGGAAGTAGTCGAGGATGAGGCGTCCGACGCCGCCAGCCATGCCCGACGAGATCTCGGCGACGATTGCCCCCACGATCGACGCGGCAGCGGCGAGCTTGAGCGCCGGGAGGAGATAGGCGACGGCAGCCGGAAACCGCAGCTTGAGCAACGTCTGCCAGGACGACGCGGCATAGCTGTGCATCAACTCCAGCGACTGGGGCTTGGGGGACTGCAGTCCGCGCAGCGCGCCAACGGCCACGGGAAAGAACGACAGATATGCGCTCATCGCCGCGACCGACATCCAGGGCCGACCCTGGAACCCGCCAATCCTGATCTGCCCGACGAGTCCGACGATGAGCGGGGCGAGGGCGATGAGCGGCACGGTCTGCGAGAGGACGACGTACGGTGACCAGGCCCGCTCGAGGATCGTGAAGCGCTGCATGACGACAGCGAGGAGCAATCCGACGACGACGCCGATCACGAAGCCGGCGATTGCGAGTCGGAAGCTGAACCACATGCCCGAAACGACTGCAGCAAAAACCGTCCGCCCGTTGCCGCGCACCTCTGGTTCGGCGAAACGGCGCAAGACCGTCCACAGGTGCGGCATCGAGGCATCGTCGGTGCTGATGGGCATGCGCCAGCCGAAGACCGTTGAGTCCGCTCCCCCGAGCGCCTTGACGCCCTGCCACGCGATCACGAAGAGGGCGACGCCCAACATTCCCAGGCCGACGTCACGCATCTGACGCCTGCGCCGGGCCCGAGTGGCATCGGCCGCGGCGGCCAACGCGGCAGGACCCGACCGGCCGACATCGTCGGCACGGAGAAGCGCGGGAGAAACATCAGCGACCATCAGGCCGCCACACTAGCGAGACGGCGTGTTTCCGCGCTGTTGCCGACCTGTACGAACGGCTCGCGTCAGGGTGCGCTGAGCCTAGTTGTCCAGAATCCGCCCCACTCGTAGAAGTCGATCTGGACCTCGTAGTTGCCGGCGGTGAGAGCGGTGAAGACACCGGAGTCGGTGGTGTCGCCGTGGAGGGTCCAGTTGTTGATCACCTGGGTGCCACCCACTCGCACCCGGATACCATCGTCGGACACAATCGTGAACGTGGTCGGTCCGGCCGGGAGCGTCACCGTTCCGGTCCATTGGGCGACCACGAAGTCGGCGTTGGCGCCGGCCAGAGGAGCGCCGCCGGTGGCAAAGATGCTCGGGCGGTTGGCGGCGGAACATGGCAACGACCCTGTCGGGGCGCCCCCTGGGATACCGGTCGGAAGCGCGACCGAGGTGATGTTCCAGAACTTCACGGCCCATTGTCCGCTCGGGCAGGTCAAGGCGCTCGGCGCGGACGACCCGCCGGTGTCGACACACCCGCCCGTCGTCGCGCCGATCGACGGTTCGGTGTCCGAACCGGCGGATGCTCCGGGGGCCAGCGACCCGTACGAGATCGTGAAGGACCATCCCTTCCCTCGGACGACGGCAGCTTCAGGCGTGCCGCTCACGGTGGCCGATGAGCCACCGGTTCGCCGGGCGTACTTCGGCACGACCTGCGCGTCGTTCGTCGGGTAGAGCCCGTCGACGTTGTCCGCCCGGTACGCCTCGAAACCGGTCCGGTAGACGCGCATCGCCGCTTGGCAGGACTGGACAACGCCCTTGTCCCGGAATCCGCCCGAGGCCACAACGACAGTCGAGGCAAGCGCGCCGAGGATCAACACGACGATGAGCAACTCGACGAGCGTGAAGCCGCCCTCGGAACGACGTCGTGGCGCAGAGATCATGACCGGCGGCCCCTCCGAGCCGAGCACGCGGATGCGTACAGGGCCCGATCGGCCGGTTCGTCGTCAAACTGCGGGTAGTGCCCCTCAGGACTTTGCTGGCCCGCCCGCGTTGATCGCCGGGATCACGGTGTTGCCGTAGGCCGCAAGGGTGCCGTCCATGTCATCATGCTGCAGATAGACGGAGAACTGGTCGACGCCGAGCGCCCGAAGCTCCTCGATGCGGGTGATCTGTTGCTCCACGGTGCCGATGAGGCAGAACCGATCGACGATCTCGTCGGGCACGAAGTTGGCGTGGGTGTTCCCGGCCCGACCGTGCTCGTTGTAGTCGTAGCCCTGGCGACCTTTGATGTAGTCGGTGAGGGCCTGCGGGACGTTTCCGCCGCCAGAGTCGCCGTAGCGCTCCACGATGTCGGCGACGTGGTTGCCCACCATCCCGCCGAACCAGCGGCACTGGTCGCGGCCATGGGCATTGGCGGCGTCAGAACCGTCGGTCACGTAGGCCGGCGCCGCCACGCAGATGGTGATCGACATCGGGTCGCGGCCCGCCGCCGCGGCGGCATCGCGCACTGCTTTGATGGTCCACGCCGTGATGTCGGGATCGGCGAGCTGCAGGATGAATCCGTCGGCGACCTCACCGGTCATGGCAAGCATCTTCGGTCCGTAGGCGGCCAGCCACACTTCGAGCTGCGAGCTGCGCACCCAGGGGAAGCGGAGCGTGGAGCCTTTGTAGTCGACGGCTTTGCCACCGGCGAGATCGCGGATCACGCCGATGGACTCTCGCGTCTCCTTCAACCCGACCGGAGCACCGTTGATCACGCGCACGGCGGAGTCGCCGCGACCGATCCCACACACCGTGCGGTTGCCGTACATCTCGTTGAGGGTGGCAAACACACTCGCCGTGACGGTCCAGTCACGCGTGGCCGGGTTGGTCACCATCGGTCCGACGATCACCCTCCTGGTCTCGGCCAGGATCTGGCTGTAGATGACGTAGGGCTCCATCCACAAGATGTGCGAGTCGAAGGTCCACACGTGGGAAAAGCCGAAGGTCTCTGCCCTCTTCGCAAGATCCACGACCCGCCATACCGGCGGGTTGGTCTGAAGAACGACTCCGATGTCCATAGGTATACGTAACTTTCGGCTCAGTGCGTCTTCGGAAAGCCGAGGTCGACCGACGACTCGCGCGGGTCGGGCCAGCGGCTGGTGACCGCCTTCGTTCGGGTGAAGAAGTCGACGCCCTCCGGTCCGTACATGTGGCGGTCACCGAACAACGACGCCTTCCAGCCGCCGAAGGAGTAGTACGCCACGGGTACCGGGATGGGCACGTTGATGCCGACCATGCCGACGATGCAGTCGTGCTGGAACTCACGGGCGAGGCCGCCGTCACGGGTGAAGATCGCCGTGCCGTTGCCGTAGGGGTTGTCGTTGATGAGCTTGAGTCCGTCGTCGTAGGTGTCGACCCGGACCACGGAGAGCACGGGACCGAAGATCTCGTCGTCGTAGACCGACATCCCGGGTTTCACCTTGTCGACGAGGGACACGCCGCAGAAGAAGCCTCCCTCGTTGCCGGCCGGCGGTTGGAAGGTCGAGCCGTCGACCACAACCGACGCACCATCGGAGCGAGCCGCATCGAGGTAGCTGACGACCTTGTCCCGGTGCACCTTGGTGATCAGCGGACCCATCTCGGCGGTCGGGTCGGTGCCCGGGCCGACCTTCACGTTCGGTATGCGCGCTTCGATCTTCTCGACGAGCTGATCGCCGACCCCGCCCACGGCGAGCACGACGGAGATCGCCATGCACCGCTCCCCCGCCGAGCCGAAACCGGCGGATACCGCTGCGTCAGCCGCCATGTCGAGGTCGGCATCGGGCATGACGAGCATGTGGTTCTTGGCACCGCCGAGCGCCTGGACCCGCTTGCCGTTCTTCGTGCCAGTCTCATAGACGTACCGGGCGATCGGGGTCGACCCGACGAACGACACCGCGGCGACGTCGGGATGGGTGAGGAGTCCGTCGACCGCGACCTTGTCGCCGTGGAGCACGGTGAACACGCCGGCCGGCAGGCCGGCCTCGGCGAGCCACTCGGCCATGAGGTTGGCCGCCGACGGGTCTTTCTCCGACGGCTTGAGGATGAAGGCGTTGCCGCACATGATGGCGTTCGGGAACATCCACATCGGGACCATCGCCGGGAAGTTGAACGGGGTGATGCCGGCAACAACACCCAAGGGCTGACGCAGGGAGTACACGTCGACCCCCGTGGACGCCTGCTCGGAGTACGACCCTTTCAGCATCTGCGGGATGCCGCAGGCGAACTCGACGTTCTCGATGCCCCGACTGATCTCGCCGCCGGCGTCGGAAGGCACCTTGCCGTGCTCCGCCGTGAGGCAGGCGGCAAGCTGGTCCCGCCGAGAGGCGACGATCTCACGGAACGCGAACATGATCTGCGTGCGCTTCGACAGGCCGGTGTTGCGCCATGAGGCGTAGGCCTCCTTCGCGCTGGCCACCGCCATCTCCAATTCCTTCACATCGGCGAAGTCGACGTGCGCGGCGACCTCACCCGTGGCCGGGTTGAACACGTCGCCGTGGCGCCCGCTCGCCGATTCGAACGACTTGCCGTCGATCCAGTGGTTGATTCGCTTCATTGTTGAGTCCTTTGTGGTGGGTGCTACGTGCGCGTATGAAAACGGGTCAGACGAGGTACGACGAGAGGCCGCGCTTGGTGTACTTGCCGTAGCCGGCGCGGCCGACGAACGCCTTGTTCTCGATGACCATCTGCCCGCGGCTCATGACCATGTCGCAGCGTCCGTCGATTCGTTCACCTTCATACGCCGAATAGTCGACGTTCATGTGGTGGTACTCGACGCCGAGGGTCTGGGTGACGTTGGGGTCGTAGATCACGATGTCGGCATCCGAGCCCGGCGCGATCACACCCTTCCTCGGGTACAGGCCGAATAGGCGGGCCGGAGTGGTGGCGGCCACCTCGACCCAGCGCTCGATCGAGATGTGCTTGTCGACCGTGCCCTGGAAGAGGAGGTCCATGCGATGCTCCACACCGGCCATGCCGTTGGGGATCTTGGAGAAGTCGCCGATGCCCATCTCCTTCTGCTCCTTCATACAGAACGGGCAGTGATCGGTCGACACCACGGAGAGATCGTTCATACGCAGGCCCCGCCACAACTCGGCCTGATGCTCCTTGTGCCGCAGCGGAGTGGAACACACGAAGTTGGCGCCTTCGAACCCGTCGAAGCCCGGGCGGGCCAGGTCCTCGATGGAGCGGTAGAGATACTGCGGACAGGTCTCGGCGAACACGTTCTGCCCGCGGTCACGGGCGATGAGCACCTGCTCGAGCGCCTCTTTGGCCGAGAGGTGCACCACGTACATCGGAGCGTTGGCGACCTTGGCGATCTGGATGCAGCGGAAGGTCGCCTCGGCCTCCATGGCCTCGGGGCGCGAGATCGAGTGGTAGTAGGGCGCGGTCTCGCCACGGCCGATGTGGTCCTTGATGATCTCGTCGATCACGATGCCGTTCTCGCAGTGCATCATGATCATCGAGCCGATGCGACCGGCGTTCTGCATGGCCCGGAAGATCTCCGCGTCGGTGGAGTAAAGCACGCCGGGGTAGGCGGTGAAGAGTTTGAACGACGTGATGCCCTCGCCGTGCATCACGTCCATCTCCTTGAGCGACACGTCGTTCACATCGGCCATGATCATGTGGAAGCCGTAGTCGATCGCACAGTTGCCGGACGCCTTGCGGTGCCACTCCTCGAGCGCTTCGGCAAGGGTGCCGCCCTTCTTCTGGATGGCGAAGTCGATGATCGTGGTCGTACCACCCCATGCCGCCGCCCTCGATCCCGTTTCGAACGTGTCCGACGACATCGTTCCGCCGAAGGGCATCTCCATGTGGGTGTGCACGTCGACGCCGCCGGGGATCACGTACTTCCCCGCAGCATCGATGATCCGGGCACCGCTCGACTTGGCCGCGACATCATCGGACGAGCCGGGCTCGAGCAGCGCGGCGATGCGTTCCCCGTCGACCACAACGGTCATCGGGTGGGTGCCCGTGGAGGTGACGACGGTGCCGTTGGCGATCACGGTACGAGACATTGGTGCTCCCTTAGCTGACGTGGCTTGATGTTGGACTTACGGAGTTGAAGGTGCGAAGAAGAAACTACGTGTGCGTAGGAACAAGCGCTAGCCCGGATACGAACTCGCACACGGCATGCGCATTCCCGGCACCATGACTATTGCCGGACGATCTCACCGTAGGCATCCGGGCGACGATCGCGGTAGAACGCCCAACGCTCGCGAACCGTCTTGATGAGGTCGAGGTCGAGGTCTCGAACGATGAGCTCGGGGTTGTGGGGATCGCCGACCTCGCCGACGAACTTGCCTTCGGGGTCGACGAAGTAGCTGGTGCCGTAGAAGTCGTTGTCGCCGAGCTCCTCGACGCCGACACGGTTGATCGCGCCGATGAAGTACTCGTTCGCGACGGCCGACGCCGGCTGCTCCAGCTTCCACAGATAGGACGACAGCCCGCGAGAAGTGGCCGATGGGTTGAACACCATCTGGGCGCCGTTGAGGCCCAGCGCTCGCCACCCTTCGGGAAAGTGACGGTCGTAGCAGATGTAGATGCCGACCTTGCCGACGGCGGTGTCGAATACCGGGTACCCGCCCGTCCCGGGCTTGAAGTAGAACTTCTCGAGGAAGCCCTTGGTCTGCGGGATGTGCTGCTTGCGGTACTTGCCCAGGTACGTGCCGTCGGCGTCGATGATGGCGGCCGTGTTGTACAGCACGCCGGCCTGCTCGATCTCGTACATCGGCAGGATCGTCACCATGCCCAGCTCTTTGGCCAGCGCCTCGAAGCGTTTGGTGGTCGGCCCGTTCGGAATCTCCTCGGTGTACTCGTAGAACTTGGTGTCCTGCACCTGGCAGAAATAGGGGCCGTAGAACAGCTCCTGGAAGCAGATGATCTGGGCGCCCTGTTTTGCCGCCTCGCGCATCTGGCGTTCGTGCTCGTCGATCATCGACTCCTTGGAGCCGGTCCATGCGGTCTGCAGTATGGCGGCACGGACGATCTGCGACATGAGACTCCTCGGCTGGGCACGGTGACGACGGGTTTGGCGCCAGCCAATCACCTCTCGAGACCTGTCCTTGTCGGTTTGTTACTGATACAAACGGGGGATGGAGTTGTCCGTCGCCGACCAGGCATGCCTGAACCTGCTGGTCGCCCAAGTCCAGTCCCAGAGCCGGGGTCGTTCGTCGCGGGGGATCGCTGCCGCGGTGAGCCGCATGGTGCGTGACGGTGAGCTCAACCCCGGAGCGAGGCTGCCGACCGTCCGCGCGCTCGCCGAGCGCCTCGGCACCTCACCCACGACCGTGAGCGAGGCATGGCATGCCCTGGCCCGTTCCGGGATCATCGACGCTCGTGGGCGGAACGGGACGTTTGTCCGCGACGAGCGTCGGCCGATGGGGTCGCGCCGCTACCGCACCGTCACGCAGCGGCCTTCGCAGTTCCGCCTCGACCTGTCGACGGGCGTGCCCGACCCCGACCTCCTCCCCGACCTCCGACGCGCCGTCGAGCGGGTCAGCCGGCGGAGCCTGACCAGCTCGTACCTCGACGAGCCGCTCCTGCCGGCCCTCGACGAGACGCTCCGGGCGTCTTGGCCGTTCGTCCCGGAGGCGCTGACGGTCGTCGACGGTGCCATGGACGCGCTCGACCGCGTCCTCAGCGAAGTGGTCCGGATGGGTGACCGGGTCGTCGTTGAGGACCCGACGTTTCCACCGCTGCTCGACCTCCTCGACCAGCTCGGGGCACAACTCGTCGGCGTCGAGGTCGACGACGAAGGCATCGTGCCCTCCTCGCTCGCATCCGCTCTCCGGCTTTCACCGGTCGCGCTCGTCACCCAGCCGCGCGCCCACAATCCCCTCGGGGTCTCGGCGAGTGCTCAGCGGGTGCGTGAGCTCGCCGCGCTCATTTCGACCGGTGACACGGTCGTCATTGAGGATGACCACGCCGGTGATATCGCCGTGTCCGCCTTGCACAGCTTCGGTGGCTTCCTCCCGGAGCGGACTGTCCTCGTCCGAAGCTTCTCGAAGTCCCACGGTCCGGACCTTCGCCTCGCCGCCGTGGGAGGCAGCGCCGCGCTGATCACGCCGCTGGTCGAGCGGCGGCTGCTCGGCCCGGGATGGTCGAGCCGGCTCCTCCAGGCGGTACTCCTCGAAATGCTGCGCGACACGGTGAACGTCGCCGCGGTCGCGGAAGCACGCGACGAATATGCCCGTCGCCGCTCCGAGGTCGTGGGGGCACTGACGGAGCGTGGGGTGGCATGCCACGGAGTCGACGGCATCAACCTCTGGGTCGACGTCGCTGACGAACGCGGAGCCGCCCTCTCGCTTCTCGTCGAGGGAATCGGGGCCGCGCCGGGATCGGCGTTCGAGGTCACCCCGGGAGCTCAACACCATCTGCGCTTCACCGTCGGACAGGTGAGCGACGGCGTTGAGCGGTTGGCCGACGCTGTCGCCGCCGCAGCCTCGGCAACCCCGGTCGAGCGGCGCAGGGGCCGCTAACTGGCGTTCGCCAGCAGCTGAGGGCGCCTGCCCTCTCAGATCGACGTCCTCGGCATCCCAGACCGGCGAAAACAGCGTCATCTCGCCCAGTTTTCACCGGTGTGGGATGCGGTTCACTTTCATCTGGGATGTGGCCGTCAGGTCGCCGAGGCACGCTCCAGGGCGTAGAAGCGGTGCGAGCTGTCCTTGGGCACGTGGAGTCCCCCGCCGATCTCGACAAAGAAGCGACGCAGTCGTCGCCGGTACCAGGCAGCTGACCGCCAGAACGCATCGAGGTCGCTGGCATCGGCGTCGATGACGTCACCGTCGAGGTCGTCCTGCGTCGGTATCTCCAGCAGGATCAGCCCCCGGGTGGCCGAAGCGAGATGGGAGATTGCCCGAACGACGGCGTCGTCATCCAGGTAATGCAACGTCCCCTGGCAGACGACAAGGTCGTAAGTTCGCGACGGTTCCCACGTTGCGATGTCCTGTTGCTCGTGGCCATAGCGCTTCGCGGCGTGCTCACTGATGTCCACGCCGGTGTAGCGGACCTTCGGGCGGTGTGCAGCGAGGTGGCGGCCCCACCAGCCGGGCCCGGCTCCGACATCGAGCACCGATCGGATCGGTATCCCCCACCACTTCGCCAAGGCGAGTGTGCCGTCAGCAAGGTGACCGATGCGGGCCGAGGTCTGCACCGGACGACGCCCGTACCAGCGCGCGTAGTACGCCGAGTCGAAACGCTCAGCGCGCGTAGGGGTTGGCGGTGGCAGAGCGGGAGCGGACATCGGAACGAGCGCGGTCAGTCGACGCAGACGGGTCCGGCCTGCACGGTGCGCGTGCGAGCAGCCCCGGCCCCGTCGTCGGGCGGGGCGAACATCCCACTCATCGGCTCTCCACCAATCGAGACGAACCACTCGGGACCCTCGATGTCCGAAACCGGGAACTCCACATCCGGGTTCCACGTCGTCATCTCGTTCTTGCTGCGACCGAGCGCCGGCTGTCCGTCGTCGAGGACGAAGCGATCGAGAGGCACCGTCGGATCCGGATCGTCGAAGACCAGATAGCTGAGCAGGTGCTCGACGTTGTCCTTGACAAGCAGCGTGGGACCGTCGGCGAACGTCATCGACAAGCGTCCCCACGTCACGTAGCGGTTCCGACGCCCGAGGCCTTCGCACGGCGACTGCGAGACGTCCCAGCCGGTGTCCTCGCTCGGCTTGCCGAAGATCTCGTTCATCGACAAGATCACGGCGTTCGCCTCGTCACCGAGACGGAACGGACCGATGCCGACCGGCGTCATGATGAGCGGTCCGGTCAGGTCCTCCGGCGCCACGGCCGGGATGCGGGCCGTGTCACTGGTGGGGAAGGTCGTCGCCACCGAATCGGCTGTGATGTCTGCGTCTGTCGACCCGGTGGCTGTGGTCTCGGCCCCCGATGAACTCGCCTCGTTGTCGTCGCTGCAGGCGCTCATCGACACGATGAGGAGCAGAGGTATCGTGAGAAGGGCTGCCGCTGTCCGTCGCATCAATCGTCCGTTCCCGGTTCACACCTTGAGCAGAAGGCTCGTCGGGTCATACGCATACTGACCGATCCAGAGGTGGACCGGCAGATCTTCGCGAATCCAGTCACCATCGACGCGTACGTCGAGCAACCGGCGATCGACGACGATCTCGGCGGTGGTCACCGCATCGGGCAGAACATCGACGCGCACGAAACCGACGAGTCGGCGCTCCGCCCGCTCGAATCCCGAACCGGGCACGCCCCCGTACACCTGCACCACCGCACTCGTTGCCCTCCCACCAGTGTTGGCGATGCGACAACTCACGTGAATCCGATCACTCTCGACGTCCTCCACCTCCGCACTCTGAAGTTCGGTCCGCCCAAACGACAGGCCAAAGCCGAAGGGGTACGCGGGTTCGATCCCGTTTCGTCTCAGCAGGGCGTGACCGTGCCAGAGGTCGTACGTCTCTTTGGCCGCATCGACGTCCCAGTGGGGCAGGTCCGCTTCGTCGACGGGCACCACGAACGGAAGGCGGCCGGTGAAGTCGGAGTCCCCGGTGAGGAGCGAGCCGAGCGCATGTCCGCCTTCCATACCCGGGTACCAGCTCATCACGATGGCGGGGACCGTCGCCGTCCAGGGCATCGTGACTGCACTGCCGCTCATCACGACGACCACGACGTTCGGGTTGACCGCGACGACGGCGGCGATGCAGCTCTCGTCCTCGGGAAGAAGCCGAAGGCTGCGGCGATCGCCGCCGGGAGAGAACTCGCGTTGCTCCCCCGTCTTCTTCGATCGGGCGAAGATCTCCGCCATGGCCCGACTGTCCTCCGCGGTCTGCTCGGGGAACAACGCCGCGAGCAACGGCGCGGTGCCTGCCGAGTCGATGTATTCGCCCTCGTGCTCGAACGTGTAGCCGACGACAACCACGCAAAGGTCGGCTCCGGCAGCGATCGACACGTCGTCATCGGCGTGGGTGACCTCAACTCCGGGAAGGACAGCGCGCATACCATCGAGCAGCGTGACGGTCTCCGGAGTGATCACATCACTTGATCCACGATCACCGAGGTTGGCCATGTTCGCCAGTCGCCCGAGCACGGCGACACGCTTCGTCGATGAAACGTCGATCGGTAACAGCGGTGCGCCGGCGGACCCCGACTCGTTGCGCAGCAGGACCATCGATGCGGTGGCAACTTCACGCGCCAGTTGCCGGTGGGCGCGGCCGAGCACCCGGGCGGGCACGGCTTCGCGGGTGAACGTCGGTGCGAAACGAAGGAGCGTGGCCATGGTGTTGACGACCGCGCGATCGACGTCGGTTTCGAGAAGCTCGCCGCTCGAGAGCCCCGCGGCGAGATGCAGCTTTCGCTGCTGACGGAACGGCATCTCGATGTCGAGCCCGGCCTTCACACTCTTCACCGCATCGCGCAGCCCGAAGATGAAGTCACTGGTAACGAAACCGTCGAAGCCCCACTCGTCGCGCAGGATCGTCTGCAGCAGGGTCGCGTTCTCGCCGGACCACTCACCGTTCACGGAGTTGTAGGCACTCATGACACTCGCCACCCCCGCCTCGATCACCCTGCGGAAGTGCGGCAGGTACACCTCGTGGAGCGCCCGCTCATCGACGTCGACGTCAACCGTGAAACGTGCGTTCTCCATCGAGTTGAGAGCGAAGTGCTTCACGCACGCCATCACGTGGTTCTGCGCGCCACGGGTGAGCGCTGCCCCCATCTCGCCGACAAGATAGGGCTCCTCGCCGTAGGTCTCCTGTGCGCGTCCCCATCCGGGATGGCGCAGCAGGTTGATGCACACCCCTCCGTAGTACGTCGCCCCGACCGTACGCAGCTCAGCACCGATCGCCTCGCCCACGCGCTCCTCGAGCGACGGATCCCACGTGGCACCGCGGGCCATGCTCACCGGAAACGCCGTCTTCTCGCCGATGACGCAACCCCGCGGGCCATCAGAGAACTGGATCCCGGGGATGCCCAGGCGCTCCACCACCGCGGCCGGAAAGGTGCGGGTGTGGTAACCGCCGCTGACCATCTCGGCGAGGCCCGGCCAGGCATCGAGGTCGCCGTCGAGGCACCCGAGCTTCTCCTCCAGCGTCATAAGCGCAACGAGTTCTGCGGCCACCTCCCGATGGTCCTCGAACTCATCGTGGACGCGTCGGACGGCGTCGTCGAAGGCGGTCGTCATGACCACAGGTTCCCACGCGGCGAAGCTACCTGCGAGTGGACGGGCACAATGGACGGCTATGGCCTCGCCCGTCTCCGACATCTTCGACCCCAACCGCTGGACGGAGGTACCGGGCTTCGCCTTCACCGACATCACGTATCACCGGGCCGTCGACCAGGGAACGGTGCGTATCGCGTTCCATCGCCCCGAGGTCCGCAACGCCTTTCGCCCACACACCGTCGACGAGCTGTACACCGCCCTCGATCACGCCCGGCAGACGAGCGACGTCGGCTGTGTGCTGCTCACCGGCAACGGTCCGTCACCCAAGGACGGCGGCTGGGCCTTCTGCTCCGGCGGCGATCAGCGCATCCGAGGTCGCGACGGCTACCGCTA
>JANPFX010000145.1:0-24559 GCA_031423635.1 Acidimicrobiia bacterium
TCCGGGTCGCCGTGCACCGCTAACTGGTGCTGCGCCTCTCCGCTGCGCTCCGACTGCTCGCCGCACGAGTCGTCTCACCACCTCCACCGGACTGCCGTAACTCTGCTTGCCTGGTGCTGCGCCTCTCCGCTGCGCTCCGACTGCTCGCCGCACGAGTCGTCTCACCACCTCCACCGGACTGCCGTAACCTCGACGACCGTGCTTCAACGGTTGCAGGGCCTCGAGGACGAGTATCAGAGCGTGCTCGCCCGACTCGGCGATCCCGACGTGCAGACGGACCCGACTGCGCTACGGACCCTCGGCAAGCGGATGAAAGACCTCGAGCCGATCGTGCTGAAGGCCCGCGATCATCGGGCGGTGTCGGACGATCTGGAGGCGGCGAAGGAGCTCTTCGCGGAGACCGACGGCGATGACCGTGAGATGTTCCGCGGCGAGATCGACGCCGCTACCAACCGGCTGGCCGAGCTCGAAGCAGAGCTCAAGGTGCTGCTCCTTCCGAAGGATCCTAACGACGATCGCAACGTCATCATCGAGATCCGCGGCGCTGAAGGTGGTGAGGAAGCGAACCTGTTCGCACGCGATCTCTTCGAGATGTACGTGCGCTACGCCGACCGTCGCGGCTGGAAGCTCGATCTGCTCGGCTCCGACGTCAGCGAGAAGGGTGGCTTCAACGAGGTGACGTTGTCGCTCAGCGGCGACAGCGTTTGGAGCAGGATGAAGCACGAAGGCGGTCCGCACCGGGTCCAGCGAGTGCCGGCCACGGAGAGCCAAGGGCGCATTCACACCTCGTCGGCAACGGTCACCGTGCTTCCGGAGGCCGAGGAGATCGACATCGTCATCGACGAGCGAGACCTTCAGATCGACTTCTACCGAGCCTCGAGCGCCGGTGGACAGAGCGTCAACACGACCGACTCCGCAGTTCGGATCACCCACAAACCGACCGGCACCGTCGTGACGATGCAGGACGAGCGGAGCCAGATCCAGAACCGGGCCCGGGCGATGACGGTCCTGCGGTCACGGATCCTCCGGGCGGAACAGGAACGACAGAACGCTGAGGCGTCTGCGGCCCGAAAGGGTCAGGTCGGCGGCGGCGGTCGGAGCGAGAAGATCCGTACGTACAACTTCAAGGAGAACCGCGTGACCGACCATCGGATCGGGCTCACGCTGTACAAGCTGGACCGGGTGCTTCAGGGCGATCTCGACGAGATCACCGATGCCCTCGTCGCCGACGAAACTGCCACCAAGCTGGCGGCGAGCGACGAGTAGGCCGTGGCTCCTGACGCGACCCTGTCGTGGCGCGACCTGATCGTGGAGTCCACCCGTCGCCTCGGCGATGCGCTTGGCGGGGATCGTGGACAGGAGGCCCGTTGGCTCGTGGAACGGGTTTCCGGCTACTCCGCCGTCGAGCTCTTCGTGAACGAGGATGAAGCAGTAAGTACACACAGCATCTCGTTCTACGACGCGCTCCTCGCCCGTCGATGTTCCGGAGAGCCGTTGCAGTACGTCCTCGGACAGTGGTCGTTCCGCACGCTCGAGCTGCACCTCACCCACGACGTGCTGATTCCCCGTCCCGAAACCGAGCACGTGGCCGGCGTCGCAATCGCCGCGGCGCGGAGGGCCGCAGGGCTCGCTCCGCCGATGGTTGTCGATCTTGGGACCGGGTCGGGGGCGATCGCGTTGTCGGTCGCTGCGGAGGTTCCATCGTCGCTCGTGTGGGCGACAGACGTTTCTGAGAACGCCCTCCGCGTCGCCCGCGCGAACCTCGCCGGCATGGGACGGACAGCAACGCGCGTCACTATGTGCCTCGGCTCCTGGTTCGACGCGCTTCCGCCCGAGCTCGCCGGTGTCGTTGACGTTCTGGTGTCGAATCCTCCCTACGTCCCGCGTGACGCGTTCCTCCCCGACGATGTCCGCGATCACGAGCCGCATCTCGCGCTGTTTGCCGGCGATGACGGCTTCGAATGTGTGCATGCGGTTCTGGTGAACTCGCCGGCGTGGCTTCGACCGGGTGGGGTCGTCGTTGTCGAGATGGGGGAAACGCAGACGGAACGAGCCGTTGCACTCGCCTCTTCAATCGGATTGGTCGAGATCGAGACGATCATCGACTTCGCGGAACGACCGCGGGGCATCACCGCAAGGCGACCAGAGTGACGGTTCTCGTCGATGCGTGCACGTGGCCGCACCGTGGAGGACTCTGGTGTCATCTCGTCAGCGACATCTCGTTCGACGAACTGCACGCGTTCGCTCGTGGTCTCGGTGTGCCCCGGGCCGCCTTCCAGGGCGATCATTACGACCTCGACGAACGCCGACGGGAGCACGCCATCGCTCGGGGGGCGGTCGCCGTCGACGGACGTGACATCGTGGCGGCGCTCCGGTCGGCGGGGCTCCGCCGGGGTCCGGCTCTCGCCAAGAGCGGCCTTCGTGGCGTGGCCCACCTCGACTCTCCGATGTTGACGACGGAGCGACTCGTGCTGCGGCAGTGGAGCGTCGACGACCTCGGACCGATGGCTGAGATCCATTCCGACGAGCGCGTTGGCGCATGGCTCGGTGGGACCCTCGGCGAAGCAGCAAGTGCGGCCTTTGTCGATCGTCAGGCCGTCGGCCTCGCGCTGCGTGGGGTCGGGATGTTCGCGGTCGAGCGTGTCGCTGATGGCGTGCTGATCGGGGCCGTCGGCCTTGGCGGTGTGGGTTCGGACTTCCCGTTCGGCCCGGCGATCGAGGTGGCGTGGCGACTGGGCGCCGTTCACCAAGGCCGCGGGTACGCGACCGAGGCGGGCGCGGCTGCACTGCGTTACGGGCTGGCCACCTTCGACCTACCCCGGATCGCTGCGTTCACCGCAACGGGCAACGCAACATCGATTGCGGTGATGGACCGACTCGGCATGGTCGCGGATCGTCGGTTCGCGGAGTTCGATCACCCCCGGCTGGCGGCCGGCCATCCGCTGCGCCGGCACGTTCTCCGTTGGTCGCACGATGGCTCACAGGCCGCCGAACCGTCCGCGTTGGCGTCGCCATCGGAGCCGTAGGCTCTCGGGTTCATGCTTCTCGCCACCGTTGCCTCCTCCGCCGAACAACTCCCGGCCTGGAAGGCAGTGATCCTCGGACTGGTCGAGGGGATCACGGAATTCCTGCCGATCAGTTCGACGGGACACCTCCTCGTCGCCGAACGTCTTCTGGATCTGGGAACGACGCCTGCGACCAAGGACGCGATCGACGCCTACACCGTGATCATCCAGCTCGGAGCAATCGTGGCCGTGCTGGTCGTGTCGTGGCGACGGGTGCTCGACGTTCTGAACGGTCTCATCGGTCGGAGCGCGACGGGGAGGCGCCTGCTCGTCAATCTCGTCGTGTCGTTCGTTCCGGCAGCGATCATCGGGCTCGCCGGCAAAAAGCTGATCGAGGATCAACTGCTCAAGCCGGTGCCCGTTGCCCTTGCATGGATCGTCGGTGGTGTGGCGATCGTCGGGCTGGCCACGCGCTATCGCCGGTCGCCCTTGGCCGGTACCGGTCTCGATCAACTGTCGACCAAGAATGCTCTCGTGATCGGCCTGGCCCAGACGCTGGCGATGTGGCCGGGCGTCAGCCGCAGCCTGGTCACGATCCTGGCCGCCGTGTTCGTCGGCATGAATCTGCGCGACGCCGTTGAGTACTCATTCCTCCTCGGCCTCCTGACCCTCGGCGCGGCGAGCGTGTATTCCATCGCCAAGGACGGCTCTCTGGTCGGCGATGCCTACGGGTGGGGTACCCCGTTGATCGGGATGGCCGTGGCCTTCGTCAGCGCATTGCTCGCCGTCAAGTGGATGGTCTCGTATCTGAACAACCGTGACCTCAGGGTTTTTGCGTGGTACCGGATCGCCATCGGCGTGGCGACCCTCGTGCTGGTCGCCATCGGCACGATCTAGACGGTCAGCTGGCCCAGCCCGTTGGTCAGTGCTGCTCCTCGCCGCGGGCGGCCAGAAGGACTGGCCCTCCAAGAGCACGACTCAACGCCCTGAGGTCGTCGCCGCTCACGGAGAGGGTGACCGTGTCGCCGTTCGTCTGGACGACAAGGGTTCGCTTCGCAGCCGTGGTCCCCGAGGCGTCGACGACGTCGACCTCATCACCGGAAGACAGCTGGGGTCGGTTCTCGCGGATGGAGATGGCAACGGCGAACCGCCCCTCTCCGATCCGGGCGCGCAGCGCCGATGCCGGACCGCGCGACAGTCGTGTCGCGGTGACCACCTCGCCCGCGCTGATCGCCGACACCAGCCGCCGTCCGGCGATCTCGACCGGCAAACGGGGGGTGGCCGCCGAGACAGCGGCGAGCGGAAGGTATCTCCAGGCAAGGTCCTCGGTGCGAAGGACCGATCCGGCCGATCGGTCGCGCACCATCACGGGAACGCGCACGGTCTCTCCCCACGAGGCCCGACGTTCCAGCATGTCCTCGTACCGGGACCGGACATGGACGACGAGGACCAACGCGAGCGCAACCCGAACGAGGGTCGATCGGAGTATGACCCGGAGGATCTGCCGCCGGCGTTGATGACGGCTCGGAAGGATGGGGCGTCCCCTGTGCCACCGCCGCCTCGGTCGGAGAAAACCTGTGGGCCACCGCGAACTCGTTGGTGGGTTCGGGGCAGGCGCTGACCCCGCCTGTCCGGCGTTGATTCCGACC
Organism: Acidimicrobiia bacterium; assembly: GCA_031423635.1. GTDB lineage: Bacteria > Actinomycetota > Acidimicrobiia > Acidimicrobiales > JANYDT01 > JANLQX01. The sequence continues at coordinate 4,655 of JANPFX010000145.1, forward strand.
GTTTCCATGTCGAAATCCTGTCGAGTGATCGCTTGCCGGGCGCCCGACGTGTGGGTTCGGCGTTCCGGTGCACCGGAACCGGTTCAGTGGTGCTGACGCGCCGGCTGATTCAGGAGGCGGCGGGGGCTGGCGCGGCAGCTGCGCCGTGCGACGAGCCTGTCGAGGGCGGAGTGCTGCTCGACGAGTCGGTCGAGCCGGAGCTCGGGGTAGCCGTGTCGGTCTTGGTCGTCGAAGAGTCCGACGAGCCCGTCGAGCTTCCGCTGGTCCCGTTCGACGGCTTGGAGTCGTTCTTGTAGAACCCCGTGCCCTTGAACGAGATGCCAACGTTGCCGTAGACCTTGCGCAACGAGCCTTGGCACTTGTCGCACACGGTCAGCGATGCGTCCTTGAAGGACTGGACGATCTCGAACTGGTCACCGCAGGACGTGCAGCGGTACTCGTAGGTCGGCATGAGGGGGACTCCGGTGGGAAACGAAAGCGGTTGGCACTCGACGCGTGCGAGTGCCAATGCTACCGGAGGCTCGTCGTCTTCTCGAAGCGGTCCCGCGTCACCGGCGTCGAACGTGGCGCGCCGATGGTTGCCCGAGCGGCGAGAATGCTGGGCATGGCTCCGTTTCCTCGCCGCGCCGACGTCGCGCCGCGACGCATGGCTCACTTCATTTCCGCCATCTGTGGAGCGACGGGCGGTGTCCGGTGACTCGCGTTCGCAAAGCCGTCATTCCGGCCGCCGGTCTGGGCACCCGCTTCCTTCCGGCAACGAAGGCGCAGGCCAAGGAGATGATCCCGGTCATCGACAAGCCGGCGGTTCAGTACATCGTGGAGGAGGCCGTCGCCGCCGGCCTCGACGACGTGCTGTTCATCACTGGACGGTCCAAGCGGGCGATCGAGGACCACTTCGACCGATCGCCGGAGCTCGAGGCATCGCTCGCCGCGTCCGGGAAGACAGCGCAACTCGCCGAGGTCGTGGCCATCGCCGAGCTCGCCCACGTCCACTCCGTTCGTCAGCCCGAAGCCCGTGGCCTCGGCCATGCCATCAGCTTCGCCGAGCATCACGTCGGCGACGAAGCGTTCGTGGTCATGCTCGGCGATGATCTCATGATCGATGCCACGGTCCTCCAGGAAATGGTTGCGGCCCACGAGACCCACGGCTGTTCGGTCGTCGCGCTGAAGCGCATCCCCGGGCCGGCGATCTCCGCCTACGGGTGCGTCGCCATCGACGGCTACACCGATGACGGGTTCGCCCGCATCACCGAATTGGTCGAGAAGCCACCGTTCGACTCGGCACCGAGTGACTTGGCGATCATGGGGCGCTACCTCTTCACCCCGACGATCTTCGCCAAGATCGCCGCCACGGCGCCGGGACGAGGCAACGAGATCCAGATCACCGACGCGATGACGCTCCTGTTGGCCGACGAACCGATCCTCGGTGTGGTGTTCGAGCACGGCCGCTACGACGTGGGCAACAAGCCGGACTTCCTCAAGGCGACCGTCGAGTTCGCGCTGATGCGAGACGACCTCGGTCCAGAGTTCGAGACGTATCTGCGTGAGCTTCTCGCGGCGCGCGACGCGGCGTCGTCGAAGTAGGTACGCGCGCATGGCATTGCTCTCCTCCGACGAGGCCCGCACCTGGGTCGTCGAGCACTGCGACCCTCGGCCGGTCGTTGATCTGCCGCTGGCCGAAGCGCTCGGCTGTGTTCTGGCCGAGCCGGTCACGTCGCTCGAAGCGGTGCCGCCGTTCGCCAACACGGCGATGGACGGGTACGCCGTTCGCTCCGTAGACACCGCAGCGGCACCGGTTGACCTCGCGGTGATCGGCACCATTCCAGCCGGGGCGGAACCGAACATCACCGTGCTGCCCGGCACCGCCGTTCGGATCATGACGGGAGCAGCGATGCCCGAGGGCGCCGACGCCGTCGTCCCGATCGAGAACGTCGTCCGCTCGGACCCTGAGGCCACGACCATCCGCATCATGTCGGCGGCCGGGGCCGGCGATTGCGTCCGGCCGGCGGGCGAGGACGTCGGGCCCGGTGTGGCCCTCTTCGGCGCCGGGACCGAGTTCACGCCGGGCCACCTCGGCGTCCTGGCCTCGATCGGCGCAGTCACGGTGCGGAGCCGCCGTCGCCTTCGGGTCGGTGTGCTGTCGACCGGCGACGAGCTGATCGCCGCGCCGACGCCGTTGCGTATCGGACAGATCCGCGACTCGAACCGCCACACGCTGCTCGGCCTCGTCCGCCACCTCGGCCTCGACGCCGTGGACCTCGGCCTCGCCCGCGATGACGCCGCGGAGATCGAGTCGAAGGTGCTGGCGGCCGTGGACTCCTGCGATGCACTCGTCACGAGCGGCGGGGTGAGCATGGGCGACTTCGACTTCGTGAAGGTTGTCCTCGATCGGCTGTCGGTCGAACAGGGGACGCCGATGCGGTGGATGCAGATCGCCATCAAGCCGGCCAAGCCGCTCGCGTTCGGGGTGATCCGCGGGATGCCTGTCTTCGGTCTGCCCGGCAACCCGGTGTCGTGCATGGTGAGCTTCGAGCTCTTCGCCCGTCCGGCGTTGCGCCGCATGCTCGGCCACCCGGAGGGAGCGCAATCGCACGTGCCGGTCCTCGCCGTCGTCGACGAAGACCTCCGTCGCCACCCCGATGGCAAGACCCATTTCGCCAGAGTCCGTGCCGAGTTCGGTCCCGACGGGCGCCTCCACGTCCGTTCGTCCGGCGGTCAGGCCAGCAACCTCCTGCGGGCCATGGCCGACGCCAACGCCCTCGCCATCCTCCCCAACGGCCCCACCATCCCCGAAGGCGCCACCGTCGAAATCCTCCTGCTCTAACGCTGGGAGAGAGGTTGCCCCTCTGCTTGTCTTGCGCTGCGCCGCTCGCTCCGCTCGACTGCTCGCAACACGCGTGACCAGGCCACTGGGAGAGAGGTTGCCCCCATATCTGGGGGCAAAACACCTCCCAACATCGTTGGGAGGCGTTTTGCCGCATTCGGGGAAGTGCCGAGGTGGGTCCATCTTTTGGACGGATGGGTGGCGCAATCGTCCGGGTGCGGGTACGTTGGAGCGGTGAGCATGCGACCGGTATCCGAGCCGACCCCGCTCGTCGACAGTTTCGGCCGACGCGTCGCCGATCTACGGATCTCCGTCACCGATCGGTGCAACTTCCGGTGCACGTACTGCATGCCCGCCGAAGGGATGACGTGGCTGCCCCGGAGCGAAGTGCTCACCTTCGAGGAGATCGAACGCGTCGCCGGCGTCTTCGTAAAACGCTTCGGCGTCCGCGGTATCCGGCTGACGGGCGGTGAGCCGACGGTCCGCGCCCACCTGCCGGTCCTCGTCCAGCGCCTGTCGCAGCTCGGCGTCGACCTCGCCATGACGACCAACGGGGCCACGCTCCGACTGGTCGCCGACGACCTCAAGGCGGCTGGTCTGCGCCGGGTGAACATCAGCTGTGACTCGCTCGACCGCGATCGCTTCTTCCTGATGACCCGTCGAGACGAACTGCCGAAGGTGCTCGACGGGATCCAGGCGGCGAAGGACGCGGGCTTCGATCCCATCAAGATCAACGTGGTGACGATGCGCGGCGAGAACGACGACGAGATCGTCGATTTCGCCCGTTTCGGCCGCGAGCAGGGCGTCGGTGTCCGCTTCATCGAGTTCATGCCGCTCGACGCCGACGATCAGTGGTCGCGCGACAAGGTCGTGCCGAGCTCCGAGGTCATCGAGCGGATCAACGAGGTGTTTCCCCTTGTCCGGGCGAATCAGGGTTCTGAGCCCGCCGCTCGGTGGAACTACGTCGACGGAATCGGCGATGTCGGCGTGATCGCCAGCGTCACCGAGCCGTTCTGCGGCGACTGTGACCGCGTACGCATCACCGCCGAAGGCCAGTTCCGGACCTGCCTGTTCGCCACCGATGAGTTCGATCTCCGCGCGATCATGCGCAATGGCGGTTCGGACGACGATTTGGCCGCTGAGATCCAGCGCGCCGTGGGCGCCAAGTGGGCCGGTCATCTCATCGGCAACGTGAACTTCATCCGACCGAAGCGGTCGATGAGCCAGATCGGCGGCTGAGTACCCCGATCGAGAGCTGATTCCCGGGCAAGCCCGGGTCGCGGCCGTAGGATCGGTTCATGTCGAACCGCAACCTGACGCACATCGATCCTCTCGGCCGTGCCCGGATGGTCGATGTGACACCGAAGGATCCGACGCACCGGCGCGCCGTCGCAAAGTGCAAGGTCTCGATGGAGGCGGAGACGGTGAACAAGATCGTTTCGAACGCGATGAGCAAGGGTGATGTGCTCGCCGTCGCCCGGATCGCCGGCATCCAAGCGGCGAAGCAGACGGCGCACCTGATCCCGCTCTGCCATCCTCTGCTGGTGGGGTCTGTGCTGGTGAACTTCGAATTGGGCGAGGATTTCGTGGAGATCGAAGCCCACGTCGATACGTTTGACCGCACCGGTGTGGAGATGGAGGCGATGACGGCGTGTGCCGTCGCCGGCCTGACGATCTACGACATGTGCAAGTCGGTCGACCGCTCGATGGTCATCGGTGAGCTCACCTTGTGGGAGAAGACGGGCGGGCGCTCGGGCGTCTACCGGCGGCCGCCGACCGCTCCGGCTGACTGACCCGCACTGCCCGCGCCGGCGCTGATTCGTCGGCGCCACCGCTGTCGATTCGAACCCGCCGACCGCTACGGAACCCGTGCGTCTCGGGATCCGGTGTGACGAAAGTCAGCAAGCAAATGCTTGCAAAAGTTCGCACTCCGCTTGCCGTCGAGCAGCGGACCCCCTAGGATCTTGCCGCTTCAACGCACGACACCTGAGAAAGCGAGCGGACCTGCATGGGTTCGCCACGATACGAAAGGACGTTCGGCACGCGGTGAGGAATGTGATGTTTATCGTGCTGGGAGTTGCCTGGGTGTGCGCACTCGGCCCCGGCCTCGTGAGGAGCCTCGCGCAGCGTGGTCTCACGGTTCGTTCTCCCCGTAGCCGTTCGGCGCGACGTAGCTCTCGCGCGGCCGTCCCTGGATCGGGTTTGGTGTCGGCCCTGGCGCGGGTTCGCTCCGCCCGTCGTCAGGCCGCCGTGTCCGCCCCGCGGGTTCGGTTGAGCCCCGCTGCTCGGCGTACCCGCAAGCGTCGCCGTGAACTGTTGGCGACGCTGTCCGGTGTGGCGTTCGGTTCCCTGCTACTCGGGTTGGTACCCGGTCTTCGCATGTTGCTCGTGCTGTCTGCCGTTTCCAGCGCCATGCTTGCGCTCTATGTCGTTGCGCTTCTTCGCCTGAAGGCCGGTCAGCCCGCCGCCGAGGTCATCGCCGTGCGGCCGGTTCGCTACGAGTACGCCTACCACCGGGCGTCCGGAGAGTAGCCACTCCGTTCCGCGGCCGGGTTCCCTCGGTGCGCTTGCTACTCCGTCGTGGTCGATCTCACCTCACCGACGACGGCCGAACCCCCGGCGACGGGTTCTCGGTGTAGTCCCGCCGCGATTGCGGCCGACATGTTGACGCCGGCAGCCGCCAGCTGCGTGATCAGGACCGGCACGCGACCGCGCCAGGCTCCGTCGGCCAACTTCACCGCGCACGCCCAGCCGGTCGTCGTGGCGCCGACGATCACTCCCTCCCACCCGTCCTTCGTCAGCAGGCCCGGAGTAGTTCGCATGAGCATGGAGACGTCGCGATCGCTTCCGCCGACCATCTCGGGGTGGGCGAGCATCGCCGTTCGGACCAGGCCCGCCGGGGTTTGGTCGTCTGCCAAAGCCATCGTGCGATAGGCGCGAGCGAGCCCGACAAGCGACAGGCGGTGCGTTGGTGCTCCGCACCCGTCGATGCCGATGCCATCGCACGACTCCTGAGCCAACTCCTCGACGACCTCGGTGATCGAGGTCTGCAGGGGATGGTCCATGGTCAGGTACCCGTCGATCGGCCATCCTGCGGCGACGCACGTGGCGAGCATCGCCGAGTGCTTTCCCGAACAGTTGTGGGCGATCTGCTCCGAGCGCCTTCCTTCGCGGTACCAAGCGCGCAGAGCATCCCGGCCGAGTGGCAGGCCACGCGCGTTCCCCAATGCGCCAACGGACAACTCGCACGAGGAGAGGATGGCCCGGACACCCTCGAGGTGCATCGTCTCGCCGGAGTGGCTGGCCGCCGCGAGCGCCAGGAGCGCCGGTGGAAGATCGAGCCCGGCACTCACCATCGCGACCGCTTGCATCGCTTTGTTGGCCGACCTCGGGAAGGTGGCGCGAGTCGGGTTGCCGAGTGTGGTGTGTATTGCGCCGTCCGGGGCAATGACGACGCACGATCCGCGATGGACGCTCTCCACGTATCCGCTCCGCGTGACCTCGACCAGGATCGGTTCCGGTTCGTGCGACTCGCCTGTGCTCACCGCGGTGACGCTACCCCGACGCTCAGCGTCGACCGAGCGGCGGTGGAGAACTACGTGCGAACGGACCGGCGCGGTGTCTTGGCTGGAGTGACGGTGCGGCGCGCCACAGTGCCCGCCTATGATGGACACCCTCGGGGACGTAGCTCAGTTGGCAGAGCGCTTCGTTCGCAATGAAGAGGTCGTGGGTTCGACTCCCATCGTCTCCACCCCGTGGATGCAGGTCGTGGGCCCGAACGGGCCCGCTGGCTGTGCGGGCACTCTGCGCGACCCACGGACACGGACGTGACACACAGTCGCCATCTGACTTGGTTCGCTGACCCACCGGGGCGTTAGGGTGCGGCATGAGAAAGACAACACGTGCCATTGCTCTTGTCGCCGCGCTTGCGTTGCCGTTGGCATCCGTAACTCCGGCCCAGGCGGCTACGCCGAAGCGCGGCCAATTCTGCAAGAAGGCGGATGCCGGTAAGCGGCGCTCAGGGCTCGTCTGCACGAAGGACGGGTCCCGGTACCGCTGGCGCTGACGAAGTACACACCGCAGCCCGCCCGGTACGTGGGCGGTATGTTGATTCCGGTGGATTGGATCTGCATGCGCAGTGCTGTCCCCTTGGCGTTAGCGCTTTCACTCGGAACGCTCCAGGATGGACGTGGTGCGAGGGCTGCGACAGTGGCTGCCGGCGCTGGTGACGTGGCCGCGCTGGATCTGTTGGGGAAGGTGCCCATCATGTTGGAGCATCGCGGCGGGTATGACCGGGGGATGTTTCCGGGGTGGGTTGACGCCGACCGGGATGGGTGCGATGCCCGTGCCGAGGTTTTGCGTCGCGATTCGAAGTGGCCGGTGCGCACCACGGCGACTCGCTGCACAGTCGTCGCCGGTGACTGGTTGAGTTTGTACGACGGTCTCGTGATCAATGATCCGTCACGGCTCGAGATCGATCACGTGGTGTCGCTGAAAGAGGCGTGGGATTCCGGTGCATGGGCGTGGACGAGCGATATGCGCTCTGCATATGCGAATGATCTTTCCGACGCTCGAACGTTGCGGGCGGTTTCGGTTGCGTCGAATCGGGCCAAGGGTGAGAAGGATCCGAGCAACTGGTTGCCGGTGCCGGAGGATCAGTGCCGCTATCTCGGCGATTGGGTAGCCATCAAGGCGCGTTGGGGGATGTCGGCGGACCAGTCGGAATGGGGTCGAATCCGCAATGTGCTCAGAGCGATGTGCGCTGGGCTGACCGTCGTACCATTCGAAGCAAAGGTTTCGCGGTCGTCGCCCGTTCCGTTCGTCGGGACAGCGCCGACGTCGACGACGGGCAAGGCGGCTGGCCGGGACGTCCCGGCGACGGTCACCTATCGGAATTGTGCCGAAGTTCGGGCAGCCGGTGCCGCGCCGCTCCGCCGGGGTGAGCCCGGGTACCGCTCAGGTCTTGACGGTGACAACGACGGCATCGCCTGCGAGTAGCCGAGTACCAACGAGACGGTGTCGCTCCTGCAGGTTGACGCATCCAGGCTCTCACGCTTTCTCGCAGGCGACGCCGTCACCGTCACGGTCTGACCCCTTGTTCGCTTCATAGACGGCGTCGTCGACGGTAAACGTCGTGACGGGTTTGCCGGAAGTTCGATCCGAGCCTCCGGTCCGTGCGACTCCGTGCGGGAAGACGGCATTCAATTCCGTGCAGTTCGCGAATCGTCGAGCTGGCGGCGGTGGTGACGCCGTGCTCGGAGGAGGTGGTGGAGCGGTCGTGGCGGGCACGGCTGTCGTCGATTCGACAGCCACGGTTGTTTGCGGGGCCGGGAGAGTCGTTTCGATTTGGGGTGTTGCGCTCGAGGGCGTGATCGCTGCCAACGGCAAAGGCGGCTTCGGTGGAGTGACCAAAAGGAGCGCGGCGACATAGCGAAAGCGCCCGGTTCGCGTGCAGACATACGGTCCGAGCACGCGTCCCCACTCTGTCGGCTTGCACTGTCCACCGAGCTTCGGCGGTCTCGACAGCGTCGCAGATGTCGAAGCGATCGGAGGTTCGGCCGGTAACTGTCCGAGGAGATAGGTGGTCTTCCCGGTTCGCACGCAGACAGAAGAGCCAACCGGTTTGCCCCACCGGTCAGCGGCGCACCTGGATCCCAGTTTCGGAGCTGAAACAGCTGTCGCTGACGTCGGGATCGACAGGGTCGCGATTACCGCCACAGCAGCACTCAGACCAGGGTGAAGCCGAAGTTTCATGGTCCGCCTTCTCGGCTTCCACCGTCGGAACTCTCCGAGCAACCCTAACGTGATCGTTGCTGAAGGGCGACGCATTGTAGGGAGGGCGTGGGCTCGAGGAACCTACTGGCCAAGGCGGCGCTTGGTCCTCGTCAACTTGATCCACGCAGCAAAGTTCGCGTCGCGTCGAGGCTCGGGTTCCGTTGCCCTCAAGCTGCCTTCAGCCGCCCAGCGGCGCTGCGTACTTTGCGACCATGGCGAGAGCCAGCACGGCACGGACACTCCACCCGATCGTTCGAATCCAGTTGGTGGAGACGAGGCGCCGGTGCGCCGTCTCGTCCCAGCCGCGACCGAGGGCGTTGTGGGACGGTATCGAGAGCGTGATGGTGGCGGCGTGCACGAGGACGAGAACACCGAGAGCGACGACGACCAACGGTCGGCCGACGCGCTCGGGGGTCGATACAACGAGCGCAATCGCACTGAGCAGTTCGAACCCCATGCCCACGCCGACGATCCACGTGACGCGGCGCGAGTGTTCATTGTGGAAGGGGGTGAACCGCCCCCGATCGGCGTAGACGAAAAGCGGGTAGTGGACGAGTTGGATGGTCCAGATCACGCCGGCCATGAAGATCGTCGCCGCGACGTGCGTTAACAGGACGCTCAAGTTGGAGAAGGGCACCGTGACCGACGTTACGTTCGGCCTTGGCTCAACCGTGAACGTCGCGGCGCGGCCGTGATCGGACGAGTTCCGGCTCGATGACTCGAGTGGTGAGCCGAATGCCGATGGGCCCGCGGGCGGTCGACGGATCGACAACTCGTCCGGCCTGGGTGATTTCCACGGCTCCCTCGGCGACGAGCCGCCGGGCCGCAGCGCGGGTGGGCTCCATCAGATCACGCCAATCGTCACCGCCAACCGATCTCGCGGCCGCTGATGGACAAATGGTTGTGCCGGCGGGCTGGGCCTCCAGCAGTTCCACGATGGCCTCGCCGAGCTTGTCGTCGATCGGCGCGATGCGACGGCGACGACACGCGTCGGAGCAGTAGCGGACGTCATCCCACGTGCGGGCCCAGGCCTTTCGCCACGTGATCGTGCGGCCGCACGACCGGCAGGCCTTCGACGGAATTGCGCTCGTCGAAGTCCCTTTCGCCACCGGTCCAACCTACCCAGCAGTCGTGACCGACGAATTCCCCGCGCAAGCCACTCGCTTGAAGCTTCCTGTGAGTATTGATCCCATCGATACTCACGGGTACTGTCGGAACATGGTCATTGAGCAGCTCACGTTCGACGTCGATCCCGCAATCCGCGAGCAGTGGATGGCGGTGGAAGAAACGACCTGGAGTCGGTACCTCGAGCAGCGCCCCGGGTTCGTCAAGAAGGAGCTGTGGATCGAGCGCGGCAACCCCGGCCAGGTGCACGCGATCATTCATTGGGAGAGCGAAGAGCTCTGGTACACGGTTCCCCCCGAGGACATCACGCGCGTCGACGCGGAGATGGGGGAGTGGTTCCGCGACGGCAAGTTGAAGGTGTGGGACGTCCTCCGCGAAAGCTGAGGCCCGACAACCCGGGCAAAGCCGCCGGCAACGGGCTATCGGGCGGCGACTGCTGCCCGATAGAGCCGGATCGCTTCAAGCGCCGACTCGACCATCTGGGGGATCGGGTCCCCGTCGACGAGAGCGAGACCGATGCTCTCGGGATGATGACGTTCGACCAGATCGACCAGGCCGGCGGCCACCGCCGTCGGATCGCCGCACAACGACGTCGGGTCATCCGGCGCGTCGGCCCGAAACCGGATCGACGGATACATCGCCACATGGATCGGTCGCACTGATCGCGCCCATTCGACCGCGGTTCCCAGCGAGGCGAGAACCCACGATGAGAAGAACACGCCGTCGGCCTCTCGGGAGGCGAGCTTGTTGATCTGCTCGCCCCGTGAGCCGACGAAGATCGGTACGGAGCGACCAGGGGCGGCGTGGGCAGGTGGCTGGTAGAGGTCCGACGGTTGTCGCTCGATGACCGATCGCGCCGCGCGGATCGCGTCCCGGACCAGTGCCACCGGCTTCTCGGCCTTGAGCCCGAAAGGATCGAGCGAGAGCGCGCCGCCGACTCCGAACCCGAGCATCGCCCGTCCGCCGCTCAGTTCATCGAGCGTGGCGATGCTCGACGCCATTGCTCCAGGGTGGCGGATCACCGGTGAGGTGATGCCGACGCCCATCTTCACGTGGGTGGTCTGCGGCGCGGCAGCACCGAAGACGACCATCGGTTCGCGGGACACGGCTTCGTCGGCGATCCAGCATTCGTCCACCCCGGCGCGATCGGCCCTGATCACGGCGTCGAGGAGATGCTGTGCTGGTGCGTCCGGGAACATCCAGATGCCGACGCGTGGAAGGGCGTACTGCTCGCTCATCGTGAACTCCTCGTCCGCGCCCGGGCCGTCCCGGGCGCCGATATTGATGACTGTTCTATCCGCTGTTCGGACCATGTGAACGACGGGACGGCGAACATTGCGGTCCGAAAGGCTGTACCGCTGGGCGGGACGGCGTTCCGTCCAGTGGACCGCTTTGGCTCCCGGCCGTACACTGAGTCGACGTCGGCCCGTCCCCGGGCTGACCTAGGAGTCCCCGTGATCTACCTCCACTACCGCATGAAGCTGGCGCCCCGCGCCCGTCAGGACATGAAGGCGTTCTGGAAGTGGCTGGAGCACCGAGAGTCGTTCTTCTACCAGGACCTCCCGATGGTCAAAGAGGTGCGGTGGTTCTACAGCGTGGTCGGTGACGTGTACGTGATCGAGAACTACGCCGCCTTCGACGACGAGGCCGGCTTCGGCGAGTACCGCAAGGTGCTTGCCAATCTGAAGACCGACAGCGACTGGGAGGCCGAGCGCGTGTCGCAGGACGACTGGTGGGAGTTCCTCGGAACACGCCTGCTCACCGATCCTCCGGTGAACGTCGGCTTCCGTCGAGAGGGTTGAGGCGCCGCCCGTGGCGTTTGACGACGCGGAACCACTGCGGCCGCTGCTGAGTACGGGAGGTTCGCAGACGATCGCCACGGTCGAGCGGGCGATCGACGTCCTCATGCTGTTCACCCGTCGCCGGGCGCCGACGCTGGGCGTGACCGAGATCGCCAACGAACTCAAGCTGTCGAAGGCAGCGGTCCACCGGATCGTCTCGTCGCTGCGGGGCAAGGGACTGCTCGAAGTCCACGAGGAAACCCGTCGCTACAGCCTCGGGCCTGCAGCGCTCGCCATCGGACTCTCGTACTTGGAGAAACTCGACGTCCGTGACCTCGCCCAACCCGAACTCAACGCATTGAGCGACGCCACTGACGAAACGTCCACGCTGTCGATCCGCTCAGGCAACACCCGGGCCTACGTCGCGCAGGTGCTTCCCGACCGGGAAGTGAAGATGACCGTCCCGCTCGGTCGTTCGTTTCCCTTGCACACCGGATCCTCATCGAAGGCATTCCTTGCGTTCCTGCCGGAGGCGGAGATCGACGAGTACCTCGCCGGCCCTCTCGACGCGTTAACGGACACGACGATCACCGATCCCGATCGTCTGCGCGCTGACCTTCGCCGGATTCGCAAGGTCGGCTACGCGCTCTCCTTCGGGGAGCGGCAGGCGGGCGCCGGTTCGGTCGCGGCGCCGGTCTTCGATCACAACGGACGCGCCGCAGCCGTTGTCAGCGTCTGCGGACCGATCGAGCGTTTCCAAAGCGAGGTGGAGGACGCTGCCCGGCTGCTCGTCGATGCCACGCGTCGTCTCTCTGCCCGTCTCGGCTATACGAACTGACCAACAGAACAACGCGAAGGACAAGCTATGTCTACGTATGATCTTCTCGTCCGCAACGTCCGCATCGTGCGGCCCAAGGCCGCCGATTCCCCGATAGGCGACATCGCCGTTTCCAACGGGCGGTTCGCAGCAATCGGCTCGGGGCTCGATGTCTCGCAGGCGGCCACGGTCGTGGACGGGACCGGGAAGCTGGCGTTTCCCGGGCTCGTCGATCCCCATTACCACGTAGGCATCTACAACCCACTGGAGGAAGATGCCGAGTCCGAGTCCAAGGCCGCGGTGCAAGGCGGCGTGACGACGACGCTCACCTATTTCCGCACCGGCGAGTACTACCTGAACAAGACGGGTTCGTATCCGGAGTTCTACCGCGAGGTGCTCGACCGCAGCGCGTCGCACTACTGGTCCGACTACGCCTATCACCTGGCCCCGATCAACCAGCACCACATCGACGAGATGCCGACGCTTCTCGACGAGATGGGTGTCTCCAGTTTCAAGATCTTCATGTTCTACGGCGGTCACGGACTTCACGGTCGCAGTGCGACTCAGTCGAACTTCTTGATGCTCGGCGAAGACGAGCGTTACGACGTGGCCCACTTCGAGTTCATCATGCGACAGCTCACCACGATGATCGAGGAACGCCCTGAGCGGGCGAGCCAGATCAGCCTGGGTCTGCACTGCGAGTTCGCAGACATCTTGAACGCGTACACCGCGATGGTGGAGCGCGAAGGGAAGCTCACCGGCCTCAAGGCGTACTCGGCGGCCCGTCCGCCGCACTCGGAAGGCCTCGCGGTGTTCATCGCGTCGTACCTTGCCCACGAGACGAACTGCCCGAACATCAACCTCCTTCATCTCTCGTCGCGCAAGGCCGTCGAAGCAGCGCTGATGATGCGGGACCTGTTCCCGCACGTCGACTTCCGGCGCGAGGTGACGATCGGCCATCTCGTGCTCGATACCGACTCGCCGAACGGGGTGATGGCGAAAGTCAACCCGCCGATCCGCGACCGCGCCGACGTCGAGTTCCTCTGGGAGAAGCTGCTCGAGGGCGAGCTGAGCTGGGTCGCGTCGGATCACGCATGCTGTCGGACCGAGGCGAAATACAAGTCCGACCATCCCGACGACATCTGGATGGCGAAGTCCGGCTTCGGCGGCAGTGAGTACCTCCTCGCCGCACTCCACACCGAAGGAGTGCGACGCGGCCTCTCGCTCAACAAGATGGCCGAGCTGACGTCGTGGAACGCCGCGCAGCGCTTCGGCCTCGACACCAAAGGCGATATCGCCGTCGGGTACGACGCCGATCTCGCGCTCTTCGATCCGTCGGTTGCGTGGACGATTCGAGCCGAGGAGTCGAACTCGAGCCAGGGCTACACACCGTTCGAGGGCATTGAGGTGAACGGCAAGATCGCCGCGACCTATCTGCGCGGGAACCTCGTATTCGACGGCTCCCAGGTCGTCGGACCGCCGATCGGCGCGTATCAGCACCGACCGACGAAGCGGACCTGATCGTGACCGCTCCGACCCTCGCTGTCGGAGGCCTGCACGAGCTCGTCATCGGGGTCCGCTCGATCGAAGAGGCGACCGCGTTCTGGGCTCGCTTCGGCTTCCAGGTCGGTGACTCGGTGGAGCTCACGGCGCCGGAGGCGACGGCGGTCTACGGCGTTCCATCGGCTGTCCGGGTGCGCCCGATGAGCCACGGCACGTCCGACCACGGTCTCCTCCGTCTCCTCCAATGGGAGCGACCGTCCGGTCCCGGTCTCGGCACCCATGCGCTCCGTGCACTGGGCTCCCGGTGGGGTGCGATGCTCACCCGTTCGGTCCTCACGGTGCAGAGCCACGTCGAGTCGGCCGAGGAGCGGGGAGCCGAGATCTCGTGGGTCTCGTCGTCACGGCAGGATCCCGCCGGACCGGTGGCGCGGCCGTTCCTCGACGACCTCGTCCACGTCCGCGAGATGATCTTGTGCCTGCCGGAGTCGCGCCAGGTGCTCTTCGAGCGCTTCGGCTACAGCAACCCGACCTATGGCGCGATCGTCGAGTCGGCGTTCCCGTCGTCGCAGGTGACCCACGTGGGTGTCGTGACGGCGGGTGATCCCGATCAGGTGTACTTCCATCAGCGGGCCATAGGTGCGCTGATGACCCGCGAGGCATCGGTGAGCACGTCGGCTGACATGGCTTCGCGGCGCATCTTCGACCTGGATCCCGGTGAGCAGTACCGGTGCTGGGACTTCGACGACCCCGAGTCGTCACCGGTTCCGTCGCACTGGCGTTCCGGGCGGCTCAAGTACATCCACTTCGACACCGCCCCCGTGGTTGATCTCCGGGAGTCCTCGCATCTCGGTGCCCTCGGGCACACCGCGTACACATGGCGCGTCAGCGATCTCACTTCGGCCCACCGCAACGTCCTCGCCGACGGCGCGACCAAGGTCACCGATCCGGTGGACGACGGCCTCGGGCGTCGCTCGTTCTCCTTCGTCGATCCCTCCGGATATGACTGGCTCTACCTCGCGGACTGATGCTGGCGCCCGGGGCGCCGGCTACTGACCCTGCGCGCGGTACTTCGCCTCGACGGCTTCTTTCAGCGGTCGCCACCATGCCTCATTGTCGCGGTACCAGCCGATGGTCTGGGCGAGACCGTCCTCGAAGTTGGTGTACGCCGGTTTCCAATCGAGCTCGGCCGCGATCTTCGACGCATCGATGGCGTAACGCTTGTCATGGCCGGCGCGATCGTTGACGTGGTCGAACGCATCAGCCGACTCGCCCATCATCGTGAGGATCAGCCGCATCACTGCGAGGTTGTCGCGCTCACCGTCTGCTCCGATGAGATAGGTCTCGCCACGTCGGCCCTTGGCAATGATGTCAAGCACTGCGGCGTTGTGGTCGTCGACGTGAATCCAGTCGCGGACGTTCTCGCCGGTCCCGTAGAGCTTCGGCGTGATCCCCGACAAGATGTTGGTGATCTGGCGGGGAATGAACTTCTCGATGTGCTGACGAGGCCCGTAGTTGTTCGAGCAGTTGGAGATCGTGGCGTCGATGCCGAACGATCTGACCCACGCGCGGACGAGCAGATCCGAGCCGGCTTTCGTCGCCGAATAGGGACTCGACGGGTTGTAGGGCGTGGATTCCCGGAACTTCTCCGGATCGTCGAGCTCGAGGTCGCCGTAGACCTCGTCGGTCGACACGTGATGGAACCGCTTGCCGTGGGCGCGAACCGCTTCGAGAAGACGGAACGTCCCGATCAGATTGGTCTCGACGAACGGCCAGGGGTCAAGAAGGGAGTTGTCGTTGTGGCTCTCGGCGGCGAAGTGCACAACGACGTCGTGGTCGGCGACGAGACGGTCGACGAGTGAGTCATCGGCGATGTCGCCAGTGACCAGTTCGATGGAATCGAGCACTCCGGCGAGGTTCGTCTCACTGCCGGCATACGTCAGCTTGTCGAGCACGGTGACCCGATCGGCCAGTCCTGTCCGCCGTACGAGATGCACGAAGTTCGAACCGATGAAACCGGCTCCACCGGTGACGAGCAGGTTTTGCAACATCGCACCAGCCTAGGAGCGCTCCGACGAGGCGAAGTGGCCCGCGGGCTCTACCTGTACGAGTCGTTTGTCACCGCTTGCGGTTGGTCTGCGTGGTCGCCGCGATCGCCGCGCCGACGATGCCGGCATCGTTTCCCAACTCGGCAACCACCACCGGTGTGCGGGTTTTGAGTTTCGGGACCCACTTGTCGGCATCATTGACAACGCCACCCCCGAGCACGATCACCTCGGGCCAGATCATCGCTTCGACCCGTGCCAGGTACGCGTTGACCCGCTCAGTCCACTTCTTGAAGCTCAGATTCTCGCGGTCACGGACACTCGCCGCGGCATAGCGTTCGGCGTCGTCGCCTTCCATGCGGAGATGACCGAATTCGACGCCCGGAATGGCGACTCCCCGATACGCGAGTCCTGAGCCAATCCCCGTTCCGAACGTGAGCATGAGGACCAAGCCCTCGGCGCCACGAGCAGCGCCGTAGCGGATCTCTGCGAGCACGGCAGCCTGGGCATCGTTGATGACGGTGAACGGCCGTTTGCAGGCTTCCTCGAAGAACGCATCGGCGTCGCGCTCGAGCCAGCCCTGGTCCATGTTCGCCGCGGTGTGGGTGATGCCGTCCCACACGACGCCTGGATAGGTGCACCCCACGGGGCCGTTAGCCGAGGTCATCGTGGAGAAGTGGCGCACGATGTCGTTGACCACGACGCCGCACGCTTCGGGCGTCGCCGGCTGGGGAGTATCGATGCGAAGGCGATCGTTGGCGAGCCGCCCTTCGTGGAGGTCGACGGGTGCGCCTTTGATTCCACTTCCGCCGATGTCGATCCCGAGGACGAGGTGGTTCGCCGCAGCGCGGATGTTCGACACGCGGGTCGAGGTGGTCCGAGTCGAGCGCGTCTTGGATGCCGCGCCTGCGGGTGCGTCCTTTTTTGGTGCGGCCTTGACGGGCGCCGGCTTGTCGATCGCCGCGGGTGACTTCTTCTTCGCCTTCCCGGCTGCAGCCCGCTTGGGCTTCCCGGCTGCAGCCCGCTTGGGCTTCTTGGGCGCAGCCTGCTTGGGCTTCTTCGGCGCAGCCTTCGTGCGGGCGGTCGGTGCGGATCCGGCTTTTCGGGCTGCCATGTGCGCAATCCTAAGTGCCACGGTGGCGTGCGGCGCAGGCGACGGCCTACCGTCGGAGCATGCTCCTTGATCCGTCGTCGGCCGAAGCCAACATCCGGACGTTCGTCAAGATCCGCGCATCGCTCCAACCCGTGGACGTCGTGACGTGGTTCCGCGGCCCGGTGTACGCCTATCTCCCGGGTGTCGGCAGCAAGCATCTCTTCACCCTCGACGGATTCAACATCGGGCGCGCCGTCGAGGCCGACGGTGGGTACGACTTCTTGTCTCGCGAAGCCGTCTTCTACCGTGACCCGACGACGAACGAGATCCTCACTTCGTGGACGAACCCGATCACGGCCGAGGCCAACGATGTGCTCCACATCTGGAACGACCCCGTCAACGGCGGTTTCAAGCTCAACGGACCGCGCGGACCGTGGACCCTTCGGCCGGAGATCTGGGACGACGACGTGCACTTCTCGACGGACGTCTTTCTGCTGTATCCCAACCCGCTCCAGCCCGAAGCCTGGCCCCGGGAGTCCGGCGGACCGATGTACCAGGGGGCCGAGCTCTTCCGCTTCATTGCGTCGCGCTCGGCCCTCGAGGACGATTCGCCGAGCGCTCCCTGCCACATCTCCTGGGTCCGTCTCGGCCCGTGGTTGCCGTGGATGCTCATGGGGTCATCGCAATCGGGTCACCTCGTGTACCACACGGGTGGGAAAAAGCTCATGCGCGGATATGGCGAACTGCCCGACGACATCCGGGCCAAGGTGGAGTCCGAGCGCCCTGAATACATGTTTGCGCCGACATCGGTGAGCGGACCGAATGAGACCAGCTGGACCTTCTACGCGAAGGAACGGCGTCCGGCACCGTCGAAGTGACTAACCCTGCAGGAAGCTGGTCAGCGCGGCGACGAAGAGGTCAGCGTCAGCAGAACCGCACAGCTCTCGGGCGGAGTGCATCGAGAGCATGGCGCAGCCCACGTCGATCGTCTCGATGCCGAGGCGCGTGGCCGTGATGGGCCCGATGGTGGAACCGCATGGCTGAGAGTTCTTCGAGACGAAGACCTGCACGGGCACATCGGCGCGCTCGCACGCTGCGCGGAACCGAGCGGCTCCGACGGCGGATGTCGCGTAGCGCTGGTTGGCGTTCACCTTGAGGACGGGCCCACCATTCGGGATTGGACGATGGCCGGGCTCGTGCCGTTCGGCGTAGTTCGGATGTACCGCGTGGGCCATGTCGGACGAGAGGCACGTCGAGTGGGCGAGCGCTCGCGAGCGCTCATCAGTCGTGAGTCCGGACACTGCCGCGATCCGGTCGATGACCGTCTCGAGGAGTGGACCGGCGGCCCCCGTGGTCGAGGAGGAACCGACCTCCTCGTGGTCGAAGAGCGCAACCATCGGGATGGGACCACGAGTTGCGTTTCGGTCGTTGACGAGCGCGTCGATCGCCGCCCAGCAGGAGAACTGGTTGTCGATGCGCGCGCTCACGACGAACTCGTCGTCAAGGCCGAGGAGTCCCGGCGGAGCAACGTCATGGAACATCAGGTCATGGGCGAGCACGTCGGCGTGCGCGATTCCTGCCTGCGCGGCCACCCATGCGACGAAGGCATCACCGGCGAACTCGCCGAGCCCAACCATCGGGAGGACGTGGAGCTGCTTGTCGAGAACGAGTCCCTTCTCGTTCACCTCGCGATCGAGGTGGATCGCGAGCTGCGAGACCCGGCCGATCGCCTTGTCGATCCGAACCAGTGCGGCCTCCCCGCTCCGCAGGATGACTCTGCCGGAGATCCCGAGGTCACGGTCGAGCCAGGAATTGAGAAGCGCCCCGCCATAGATCTCCACCGGAACCTGGCGGTAGCCAACGCTTGCGATGGAGGTGTTCGGCTTCACCCGCAGGTTGGGGGAATCGGTATGTGCACCTATGATACGGAATCCCGACTGCGGCGCGTCGGCCTGCTCGGAGACCCACGCAACCAACGCGCCGTCGCGTTCGACGAAGCATCGGCCGGACACATCGCTCCATGCCTCCGTCTCCGTCAACGCACGAAATCCCCCGGCCTGGAGCCTTCGGCGGGCCTCGGCCACTGCGTGAAACGGCGAAGGCGATGCATGGAGGAAGCCGAGGAGCGATTGGAGCGTGGACGAGTCGGTCATAGCGATGCCGCACAGTCTGCCAAGCTCTGCTCTGTGATGGAGCACGTGACCATGAAATGGTTCGGTGCCGCGACGCCGTGGTAGCCAACGCCAACGGTGTCCGCGACAACTACGCCGCGCACCCCGAAGGTGCCGAAGGCTGGTATCGCGACTCGGGTTCGTCGTATCGCAATCCTCATGAAGACTCGATCGTCGAGGTGCTCGGCCTCGCCGTGTCGTGGTGGCCGTCGGCGTTTGCCGGGGAGGTGCTCGATCTCTCGTGTGGAAGCGGAGAGGTGACGCTCGGGCTGATGGCCGGAGGTCTGCCGATCGAACGTATCCGTGCATGCGATCCCTACACCGGCGAGGCCTATCGGACTCGGGTCGGACGGGCCTGTGAGTCGCATTCGTTCGCCGATGTCGCCCAAGGCGCGCTCGACGGGCGATCGTTCTCGGGCGTTGTCTGCTCCTATGCGTTGCACCTCTGTGAACCGTCGTGGCTGCCGCTCGTCTGTCACGCCCTTGCGTCGGTCTCCCCGTGGTTGGTGATCGTCACGCCCCACAAACGTCCGGAGATCCCGCCCTCGTTCGGTTGGACACTCGCCGACGATCACCGCGACATCGCCCTTCGCATCCGCGTTCGGCTGTATCAGCGGATCGCCTGAGCGATTCGGGGCACGACAGGAACCTGTGTCGGGTCAGGGCAGTATCGTTCCAGCCCATGCCGCTGACGGATCACGATGTGTTGGCGCTCTTCTCCGAAACGGGAGCGCTGCTCCGTGGCCACTTCGTGCTCACGAGCTCGATCGCGGG
>JANPFX010000146.1:0-19581 GCA_031423635.1 Acidimicrobiia bacterium
TGCGAGCACTGGAGCGCAGCGGAGGGGCGCAGCGCTGGAGAGCACAGCGCCGTCGTCGATCACGCTTCGACGACGACGAGGCGGTGGTCGGCCTCGTTGAGGGGGAGGGGACCGTCGTCGGTGGCGACAACGATGTCCTCCAGCCGCATGCCCCACCTTCCGGTCACGTAGATCCCCGGCTCGACGGAATATGCATGACCGGCGGCGAGCGGCAACGCGTTGCCCTCGACCATGTAGGGGTCCTCGTGCTCCTCCATGCCGATGCCATGGCCGGTGCGATGGATGAAGTACTCGCCGAAGCCGGCCTCGTCGATCACCCGCCGTGCAGCACGGTCGACGTCCTGGCAAGGTGTGCCGATGGTGCCAGCCGCCACACCCGCGGCGTTCGACGCCATGAGCACGTCATACGCTTCGGTCACATCCGCCGGTGGCTCTCCGGTGAACACACACCTCGTGATGTCCGAGCAGTAGCCGTCCATCGTGCCGCCGAAGTCACAGAGCACGATCTCTCCCGGTCCGATGATGCGGTCGCCGGCGTGGTGATGCGGTGAAGCGGCGTTGGGCCCCGATGCGACGATGGCGAAGTTCACGACATCGTGGCCTTCAGCGATGAGCCGGCTCGAGATCTCGGCCGACACGGAGGCTTCCGTCCGTCCGATAAGGGCGATCTCGCCACCGTGCAGTTGCGCGGCCACACGATCGGCAGTGGCGCCAGCAGCGCTGAGGGCGGCGATCTCGGCGGCGTCCTTGCGCATCCGCAGCGGCGACACGACCGACGACGAGGTCGACCACGAGCGTCCGGGCATCGCCGTCTGCAGCGCCACGAGGAACTGCGACCAGCAGCGGTCACTGATCGCCAGGTTCTTTCGGGAACCGACGAGGGAGGCGACAAGCTCGATCGGGGACTGGGTCTCCGTCCACGGAGCCATCGCGAAAAGCTCGGGATCATGGTCCACGCGGGCCGCCTCGAGCCCCGGGATGACCAGCGTTGCGTCCGCGTCGACGGGGAGCACGAGCATGGTCAGCCGCTCGAGCGGCATGGCGTGGTAGCCGGTGAGCCAGGGGAGGTCGGCGCCGAGGGAGAGCAGCAAGACGTCCACACCGGTCTCGACCATGGCGGTCCGGACTTTGGCGAGACGGAGCTGGCGGGCGGTCGAGGCGTCGATCGGCATGCGCCCAGGCTAGGGCCGGTGAGCCGCTCCGTCGGGAGCATCATTGATGGGTTGACCATTCGTGGTGGCGGCGGACCCGGCGAGCCGGTACGGTCCGGGGCATGCTGGTCACCCGCCTCCGTCAGGTTGTTGTCGCCGCCGTCGAGTTGGAGCCGACCGTTTCGGCGCTGCAGACGGCGTTCGGATTGGGAGAGGCATTCGCCGATCCCGGTGTCGCCGAGTTCGGGCTGATCAACGGGGTCGTGCCGGTCGGCGACCAATTCGTCGAAGTCGTCACACCCTTCACCGGTGGCACCGCGGCCGGGCGATGGATGGAGCGCGGCGGCGGTGATCGGGGTTACATGGTGATCGTGCAGGTGGCGTCGATCGACGACGCCCGCTCGCATCTGACATCGTTGGGTCACCGTTTCATCTGGTCGGCCGACCTCAGCGACATCTCGGCCAATCACCTCCATCCGGCGCTGATCGGCGGCGCGATCGTGTCGGTCGACGAGCCGCGTCCGCCGGCTTCGTGGCGATGGGGCGGGCCGGACTGGCCGGCGAAGGTCCGGACGGGCGTCGTCACTGGCGTTGCCGGCATCACGGTGGCGGCGAAGGATCCGTCCGCCATGCTGGCGAACTGGTCCGCCGCCTTCGCTCTGGAGCCGGTTGCGGGGACCGGGGGAGAATCCGGCGCTCTCGTGCTGGGCGATGGGTCCCGTATCTCGTTCGTCGGCGTCGATGCTCCCGTCGCGGGTGGACGCGACGGACTGGTCGGCATCGACCTCGTGGCCGCCGATCCGGCGGCGGTGGGGCACGTCGTCACGATTGCCGGGACGCAGTTCCGTCTCGTGGCTCGCGCCGGCTGAGGTCAACCCGCGGCGACGGGCGGGACGCACGCCGCCTCCTGCCTGGTGCGGAGTCGTCGCGTCGTCGGTCGTCCGCCGCGTGCGGCCAAACGCCTCCCAGCGCCGTTGGGAGGCGTTCTGCCCCCATATATGGGGGCAACCTCTCTCCCAATGTCGGCGCCGGTAGGCTCGTTTCGCTTCCCGCCCCTCCACCACGTCAGGCACCGGCACCATGAAGATCTACACCCGCAAGGGCGACGACGGGACAACGGGCCTGTACTACGGCGGACGGGTCCGCAAGGACGATCCCGCCCCGATGGCCTACGGCGACGTCGACGAGGCGCAGGCGGCCATCGGCCTCGCTCGGGCGGAAGTCCGCGTCGCAGCGGCCGACGACGTCACCCTCGCCGGGCTCGATCAAACCCTCATCGGCCTCGAACGCGATCTCTGGGTCCTCATGGCCGACCTGGCCACGGACGAGATCAACCGCTCGAAGCTCGTCGCCGGCGCGACCCGCGTGACCGACGAGATGATCGATGCGCTCGAAGCGCTCATCGACGGCTACTCGGCCCGTTTCGAACTCCCGAAGGAGTTCGTCGTGCCGGGACAGAACCGTGTCTCGGCGCTGCTCGACGTCGCCCGCACCGTCACCCGCCGGGCCGAGCGGTCGAGCCTGACGGCCGTGGCCGAGGATTCGCTCGTCCTCACCTACCTGAACCGCCTGTCCGACCTGTTGTGGACACTCGCCCGCTTTGCCGAGCACGGCGTCACCTTGACGGCCCGCACCTGATCCACATGCCATCAACCCCGGCTTCCTCTGCCAACCCAACGCTGCGATCGCAGCAAAGGAACTCTCTGTGTCTCTCACGCTGAACGTCTCATCCGCCAAGCTCGCACCGAAGTCCGCCGCGATCGGTGTCGGAATCGTGATCGGCCGGAACGGGCCCGAGCTCCCCGCCGGTGCGCCCTCAGCCTCGGTGCTGGCGGCTCGGGGGTTTGAGGCCAAGCCGGGCCAGGCGGCCGTTGTCCCCGGGCGCTCGGGTTCCACCATCTACCTGGGTCTCGGCCGGGCGGCGGACCTGAGGCTCGATACGTTCCGCTCCGCGACAGCGCTCCTCGTGCGCTCGGGCTTCGGCGAGACGACGATCGCCACCGCACTGGTTGACGCCGCGCCGAGCCGTCTCGACCGCGCCGCCGTTTCCCAGGCCATCACCGAGGGCGCACTCCTCGCGAGCTATCAGTTCACCAACTACAAGTCACAGACCCTGCCCCGCGCGCTGAAGAACTTCGTGTTCACCGGGCGGGTAGGCCGGCTCGTCGATCAGGGCATCAAGCGCGGAGTGGTCGTGGCGGAAGCGGTGGCGATGAACCGCGATCTCGTGAACGAGCCGGCGATGACACTCACCCCGTCGCATTTCGCCGACATCGCGCTCGAAGTCGGCGCCCAGCGCGGCCTCGCCGTCACCGTCTGGGACGAGCACGACATCGCCCGGGAACGCCTCGGCGGGCTTCTCGGCGTTTCCCTCGGCAGCAACCAGCCGCCTCGCCTCGTGAAGATCGTGTATTCCCCAAAGGGCGCAACGAAGCGCACGCCAACCCTCGCCCTCGTGGGCAAGGGAATCACCTTCGACTCCGGCGGACTTTCGCTCAAGACGAACGACGGGATGCTCACCATGAAGTGCGACATGAGCGGTGCCGGAGCGGTGCTCGGTGCGATGTCAGCGCTGGCCCATCTGGCTCCAGCAGTTCGTGTCGTCGGCTACTGCTGCCTCACCGAGAATATGCCCGGGCCCGATGCCTTCAAGCTCCTCGACGTGCTCACCGCTCGCAATGGCAAGACCGTCGAGATCCACAACACCGATGCCGAAGGTCGCCTCGTCCTGATGGACGGCCTGTCGCTCGCCGTCGAGGACGGTGCCGACGCGATCATCGACCTCGCCACGCTCACCGGCGCGGCACTCGTCGCCCTGGGCAACGAGATCACCGCGGTCATGGGCAACCACCAGGGGTTCGTCGATTCGGTGCGATCAGCGGCGACCACCGTGGGCGAGGACACCTGGCAGCTGCCGCTGCCGGCGAGGTATCGCAAGCATCTCGATTCGTCGATCGCTGACATGAAGAACATCGGGAACCCGGGACAGGCCGGAAGCAGCATCGCCGGCCTCTTTCTCCAGGAGTTCGTCGGTTCGACGCCGTGGGTGCACCTCGACATCGCCGGACCGGCCTACACGTCGGCGGACGAGGGGATCATCACCCGCGGCGGCACGGGCGCAATGGTGCGCACGTTGCTCCAGGTCATCGAGACCTTCGAGATCCCGACCCGCTAACGCACCACAGGACTCCACGGGTCGGTGTCACGCGACCCGTCGGGTGGAGTACGAGACCTGCTCCAGCGCCCACGCCTTCAGTTCCTCGATGCCGGCGGCCGGGTAGCGCCATGCGTTGAGCTGTTCGGCGATGTCGTCGGCCGTCCCGCCGGCGGTTGCGCAGCCCATCGCGATCGCCGCGGCCCGGCGACGGGCCACGCGCTGTGCCGACTGGGCGAGGTCGGCCG
This sequence comes from Acidimicrobiia bacterium, assembly GCA_031423635.1. Taxonomy (GTDB): domain Bacteria; phylum Actinomycetota; class Acidimicrobiia; order Acidimicrobiales; family JANYDT01; genus JANLQX01. Next base: position 4,554 of record JANPFX010000146.1, read on the forward strand.
TCTCCCACTGCTCGTGCTCGACCCGGAGCAGGTCGGGAAGGCGCGAGACCTTGCGTTCATCCAGCCAAGGAACGTCACGGCGGACTAGCAGTGTCACCCCGCCCCGCACGGCCGCGAGGTCGAAGTGGCAGAGTCGGTCGACGGCGCGTTGCACGGGGGAGTGCCGCCCCACGCGGTCGCCGAGGCCGAGGGCGCGGGCAACGTTGTGCACGTCGAGCGGGTAGCCCTCCGGGGCGGCGTCGAATCCATAGGCGAACATACGGAGCAGCCAGAGCGCTGAGGGTCCGATGACCCCGAGCCAGAAGCGTTCGACGTAGGCCGATCGCGGGTCATGGCCAACCTCTGCGGTCACGTGGTCGGGCCACGGCGCGATGCGGATCTCACCGCGTTGTCCGAACGCCATCGACGTCGGGGGGAGGGGCACATCACGCCGCACGCGAGTCGGCGGCGGGGCGGACGAGGGGGTGGTGCTGGTGACGGTGTTCATGCAGACCTCCGGAAACGAGGAAGATCGTGGTGAGATCCGAGGAAGAGGAGGGCAACGCTGCCATGGCGATGTCGGGTGATGATCAGGCGGAAGACGAAACCGCGTTGGACGGCGCGCTGGCGCGGGCGACGCAGTTGTTGGCGGTGGCCCGGCGCGTCGTCGTGCTGACCGGAGCCGGCATCTCGACGGATTCCGGCATCCCAGACTTCCGGGGGCCGCAGGGTGTCTGGACGAAGAACCCGAAGGCCGAGCGCATGTCGAATCTCTCGCACTACCTGAACGACCCCGAGGTGCGCGAGATCTCGTGGCAGAGCAGGCTGGCCAACCCGGCGTGGGATGCCCAACCGAACGATGGGCATCGAGCGCTCGTCGACCTCGAACGCTCCGGTCGGCTCTACACCCTGGTCACCCAGAACATCGATGAGCTTCACCAGCGCGCTGGGTCTTCGCCCGAAGTTGTCGTCGAGGTACACGGCACGATGCGTCGGGCGCTGTGCTGGTCGTGCCGTCGGGAGTGGCCGATGGAGGTGTTCCTCGAACGGGTGCGTGCCGGAGAGCGCGATCCCCGCTGTCCCGACTGCGGCGGCATCGTGAAGTCGGCGACGATCAGCTTCGGGCAGTCGCTGGTCGAGGCCGACATCACCCGGGCGATGGAGGCCGCCAGCGTCGCCGACGTGCTGCTCTGCGTCGGGTCCACGCTTTCGGTCGGGCCGGTCAACCAGATGGTTCCGGTGGCGTACCGGTCGGGGGCGGCAATCGTGATCCTGAACGCCGAGCCGACCGAGATGGACCGCCTCGCCACGGTGATGCTGCGGGGGTCCATCGGGACCCTGCTCCCGATGCTGGTGGTGTGACCGAAACCCGAGTGAGTTAGTCGGGTTTTGAACTAGATTGTCCCGTATGGCTTCCTTCCGTGAACTCCTGTCGGCCGCCAAGTCCCAGATCGTCGAAGTGTCGACCGATGATGCGGCGGCCCGCATCGCCGCCCCGGGCACCGTGGTGCTCGACGTGCGCGAGCCCGACGAGTACGAGCAGGGCGCCCTCGCCGAGGTCGTCCACATTCCTCGTGGCCATCTCGAAGCGCAGGTCGAGGCCCGGATCTCCGGTCACGACACGCCGATCGTCGTCTACTGCGCCGGCGGCGTGCGTTCGGCGTTCGCGGCGAAGACGCTGGGTGATCTCGGCTACACGAACGTGGTGTCGATGGCCGGCGGCTTCGGGCGTTGGAAGGACGAGGGCAAGCCCTGGAAGACCCCGGCGTCACTCACCCCGGAGCAGCGCAATCGCTATCAGCGACATCTCCTGCTGCCGGAAGTGGGGGAGAAGGGTCAGCTCGCGCTGTTCGAGAAGAAGGTCCTGATGATCGGTGCCGGCGGGCTCGGTTCCCCCGCCGCTCTGTATCTCGCCGCTGCCGGTGTCGGCACCCTCGGCATCATCGACATGGACGTGGTCGATGCGTCGAACCTGCAGCGCCAGATCCTGCACAACCTCGATCGCATCGGTGACCGCAAGGTCGACTCGGCGAAGAAGACGCTGACCCTGATGAACCCGGATCTGAACGTCGTCACCTACGACACCCGACTGGGCGCCGACAACATCGAAGCGATCATGACCGGATACGACCTGATCGTCGACGGCACGGACAACTTCCCGACCCGTTACCTCGTCAACGACGTCTCGCTCAAGCTCGGTATCCCCGTGGTGTTCGGAGCGCTGTTCCGCTTCGACGGCCAGGTCACGATCTTCAAGCCCCACGACGGCCCGTGCTACCGCTGCATGCTCCCCGAACCGCCGCCGGCCGAGATGGCACCGTCGTGCGCCGAAGCCGGCGTCCTCGGTGTGCTGCCCGGGATCATCGGGTCACTCCAGGCGATGGAGGCGATCAAGTACCTGTTGAACCTCGGTGACTCGCTCTCGGGTCGTCTGCTCACGTACGACGCGCTGGAAGCGAGTTTCCGGCCCTTGAAGATCCGCCGTGATCCGAACTGCCCGGCGTGTTCGATCGACCCGAAGGACATCGTGATCGCTGAGTACGACGAGCTCTGCATGCCCCATCGCCACTAGGGCGAGGTTTGGGCAGAGCTGAGTACGACGAGCTCTGCATGCCCCATCGCCACTCGGGCGAGGTTTGGGCAGAGCTGAGTACGACGAACTCTGGATGCCCCCTCGCGTGGCAGCTACGAGATCTTGGGGGCGTCCGCGCCGAGGAACTGGGTGCGGAGCTCGCGCTTGAGGACCTTGCCCGTGGCGTTGCGCGGCAGCGCCTCGACGATGGCGATGTCGTTGGGCACCTTGAACTTGGCGAGCCGCGGGACACAGTGCTCGACGACCGTCGCCCGGTCGATGGTGGTGCCCGGCTTCAGCGCGATGACGGCCAGGCCGACCTCGCCCCACTTGTCGCTCGGAACGCCGATGATCGCCGCCTCGGCAACCTGGGGGAGTTGGTAGAGAACGTTCTCGATCTCGGCCGGGTAGACGTTCTCGCCGCCGGAGATGTACATGTCCTTCCACCGGTCCACGATGTAGACGAAGCCTTCGTCGTCGGTTCGGGCGGCATCTCCGGTCTTGAGCCAACGACCCTCGAAAGCGGCTGCCGTCGCGTCGGGCCGGTTCCAGTAGCCCGGTGTGATGTTCGGACCGGCGACCCAGAGCTCTCCGATCTCGTCGGGTCCGCAGTCGCCGCCCTCATCGTTGACGATGCGCATCTCGGTGTGCAGTAGCACCTTGCCGGTCGAACCGATCTTGCGCAACGCATCGCCCGGGTCGAGAAAGATCACCGCGGGACTGGTCTCCGTCATGCCGAAGCCCTGCACCATGTTCACGCCGCGACCGGCCCAGTTCTCCATGATCGTAAGTGCGCATGGTGCCCCTCCAACGCCGGCGACCCGTAGACGGGACAGATCGGTGTCGGCGAAGTCGGGATGCTGCATCATGAACTGATACGGCGCCGGCACGGCGAAGAAGTGCGTGATGCCCTGTTTCGGATCGCCGATCACCCGAAGTGCCTCGCCCGGATCGAACGCCTTCAGGATGACGACCGTGCCGCCGGCGTGCAGGACCGGGTTGCTATAGCAGTTCAAGCCACCGGTGTGGAAGAGCGGAAGGACGTTGAGATGCACGGTGTCGAGTCCGATGCCGCCGGGAATACCGAGGTTGATGCAATTCCAGAAGTTCATGCCGTGGGTGATCATCGCTCCCTTCGGGTGACCCGTGGTCCCGGAGGTGTACATGATCGTGATCACGTCGTCGTGGGTGAGTTCCTCCCGGATGACCCGCTGCCCCCTGAACTGATCGACCACCGCCTCGTAGGCGTTGGCCGCTCCGGAGGAGTCGATGCTCAGCAGGCTCGTCACGTTGCACCGTCGCTGGAGCTCGCCGGCCGCTTCGGCGAACGTCGAGTCGTGGACCAGCAGCATCGGGGAGCTATCGTTGAGGATGTATTCGAGCTCGGTCACCGTGAGGCGCCAATTGAGCATCACGGCGATCGAACCGGTACGCGCGCATGCGAACTGGACGTCGAAGAACTCGACGCCGTTGTGGGCGAGCACCGCGACCCGGTCACCGCGGCCGATCCCCAGGGACCGGAAGTACGCAGCCATCGCGTCGATCCGTTGGTTGAGCTCTGTGTAGGTGAAGCTGCGGCCGGTCCCGAGGTCGCGAACGGCCTCCTTCTTCGATCGATTCGCCGCGTGGTGGGCGATCCAGTCGTAGGCGCGCACGGTGCCGTGTCCGGCCGGCCGGGACGAACGCATGGCGGCGCGTTCAGCGGGATCGGGAACGAAGGCTTGCGCTGCGGTGGTGTCCATAGTGTCCATGATGTCCTCTTCTTCTGCTTTTTCCACGGACATCTTGGCCGTCATACGGTGGTCCAGGCGATTGCGCCGTCCACGGCCGGCGCGGTAGCAAGAGCGACCCCGTCTCTTGACCAGATCGACGTCCCGGGCACGAAGTCCTGTCGGGCCCAACCACCTGCGTTGTCGTCGACGATCTCCGCCGACGCGCAGGCCGCGACGACGACAGCGTGCGTGGCGCGGGCGACCTCGGCGAGCCGAAGGTCTTCGGCGGCAGGGGAGTGTTCGCCGGTGCGAAGGGTCGGGTTGCAGATGATCGTCGGCCGTCGGGCTGCCAGGGTTGTGACGGAACCTTCCTGGTCGATCTCGGTTTCCACGAGCATGCCGATGGAGCCGAACGATGTGTGCACGATCGGTAGGACCGCCTGGTTGCCGAACGTGGCGACGTAGCGGTCCTGGATGGTGTTGAGAAGGGTGATCGATGGCCCGGAGCGGGCCCAGAGCTTCGGACTGCGGAGGGCAAGGCCCGAGGGTCCGACAATGAAACCGGTATGGAACAACACGTCGGGCACGGCCGGATGGAACTCGATCGCCGACGAGGCGACGTAGACACCCAGCTCGGCGCAGGCATGGAAGACCGGCCGGAGCCGGGCGTCCGGAACAGTGAGGTCCATCGCGAGGTCGCGTGCCACGAGTGGACGGCTCGGGGTGAGGCCGAGGAGTCGACGTCCGGCACCTGAGCCCGACAGGGCGAGCACCGGGAGGCAGATCAGCCCGATCGGTGGCCGGTCGTGCGGCCAGGTCGCGACAATGGACCTGACGGTCTCGCCCGCGGCCCGCCCGCGCTCGACCATCGTGGTCACGTGGTCGAACGAGTCACCGGGAAGCTGGTTCGGCCAGCTCACTGCGAGCAGCGACGTCGGCCCGGGGGCCATCAGGCCACAGGCAGCCAGAGGACGGAAAGCTGACGCACGCTCACGTCGGTGCGCTCGAGGGCGATGGGGTACTCGGTGATCTGGCGGCCGATCTCATCCCACTTCGCGTCGATGGCGAAGATGTCGTCATGGAGCTGGGCTTCGAGATCGCGCAGTTGCTCGTTTTTCGCCGCGACGGTCGACTCGGCGGTCTCGAGCCGTTCAGTCTTCGACGAGGTGCGGCCCGCCCGGGAGACGGCACTGCCGACGGAGCGGCTGATCGAGCGGACGTTCTTGCGCCCGCCGAGCAGTGCGCCGAGCAGATCACCGGCGCCCGCGATCAGCTCGTGGGTCCGAGAAGACTTGGCGTCTGATCGCTTCTCCTCGACCCTCCGCTCGGCGAGATCGATGGTGTCGTTGAGCCTGGCGATCTTCGCGTTGAGGGTCGCTTGGATCTTCGCCGCTTCCTCGTCCGCTTTGAGCTGAGCGGCTGCATCACAGCGGATGGCGAACGCCTCCTCGCTCTCGCCCACGCGGGCCCAGAGCTTGAGTGCCTCATTGCGTCGCAGCGGCAGGGCGTGGTTGGCGACGAGGTGGTCGGTGAGGAGCTTGGTGACCGTTCGGAACCAGACGGGGTCGTCGATCGGGACGTCGGGGAGGGCAAAGACGGCGTTCGCCGGTGCTTGCGTGAGGAGGTCACGATCGTCGTAATCGACGATCACCGAGCTGGCGGGCTCGAAGAGTCGGGACAGCGGGTGGAAGACCGCCTCCCATTCCTCTGTCTCCTGCAGGCCGACTTTGGCGTCGTCGAAGGTCAGCGAACAGCGGGCGACCAGCGCCGCTTCGAGATGAGTGCCGCCGCGCACCGCGTGAACCTGTTCCGCCCAAGGTGCATCCGGGGCCAGGAAGTACGCAGACGTACCTTTCGCGATGTTGGGGGCGATGGGGACGTATCCGTCCAACAGGGGTGGCGCCGGCGGAGCCGGTGAGACGGGGGCTGCCGGTGTTGCGGATGTTTGTGCGGACGCAGGCTGAGCCGCGGTCGGCATGTCATGCTTCGTAAGTGTGCGAAGTTGTTCGCCGGTGAGCGGACCTCGGAGGTACGACAGCGTCCAACGGCTCGTGAACACCGTCGGCTTCGGCTGACCGGAACGGTGCAGGACGAACTCGCGCTTGGCCAGCCCGCTGATGGTGGCGGCGAGTTGATCGATGTCGACGCCGCCGGCGGCCGAACGCATGCCGTCGAGGAGACGGTCCCGGTCGCGTTCGGTCTGGAGACGGCCGACGATCCAGGTGGCGGCGTTCGAAAGCGCCTTGTAGTCGACATCGACCGGGTTCTGGGTGGCGAGGACGACACCGACACCGTACGCACGGGCCTGCTTCAGAAGCGTGAGGATCGGCTTCTTCGTCGGCGGCGCTGCGGTGGGGGGTACGAAGCCGAATACCTCGTCGATGTACAGAAGCACGCGAAGGTTCGCGGTCCCCGACTGCTTGCGCATCCACGACACGAGTCGGCTCAGAACTGTTGTCAACGCGAATTGGCGTTCTTCGTCGCTCAGGTGGGCGATCGAGATGATGGATGCCTTCGGTCGTCCGTCGGGCGAATGAAGCATCGAATCGATGTCGAGCGGGTCACCTTTGGCCCATGCACCGAAGGACGGTGAGGCGAGGAGCCCGTTGAGCTTCAGCATCAGTTCCGTGCGGTCTTTGGCCGGGAAGAACGTCTCGAGTTCGAGCACACCGAGTTTGCGGAAGGGAGGCGTCTGCACTTGGCCGACGAGGGTGGCGAGGTCGATCGTCTGCCCGCTCGCCCACGCACGGTCGAGGAGGTTGGTGAGGAGGATGTGTTCGCGGCCCGACAGGGGATCGCTGTCGATGCCGCACAGTGCGAGAAGACCGCTCACGACCGAGCCGACTTCGTCGATGCGGGTCTCTTCGTCGTCGACGGCGCCCGGCGGTGGCGCGAGGGAACCGACGAGGTTGAGCGGGACCCCGTCGGAGGAACCGGGCGTGTAGACGGTGACATCCGCTGCGGCTCGGAGCGCCGCGACGCGTGAGCCGTCGAGACCCCACGAGGCCAGACCCTCGGTCCACTGCTTGGCCACGGCACCGGGGTCGGTGCCTTCGACCCACGGAGCGAACGACGCGGCGTCGAGGGACGGGAAGGTGAGGCAGAGGTTCGAGAGATCGCCCTTGGGGTCGACGAGGATCGTCGGGATGCCGGCCAGCAAAGCTTCTTCGATCATCACCAGGCCGAGGCCGGTCTTGCCGGAGCCGGTCTGGCCGACGATCACCCCATGCGTCGTGAGCGATGCCGGGTCGAGCTCGATCTTCGTGCCTGTGCGCGTGTGGGCGGCGGGATCAACCGACTCGCCGAGGAAGAGTGCAGCCATCCCTATTGGTTAGCAGTTCAGCGACCGGGTTTGCCGCCGCCGACCCTGCGTTCTGCCCGGGGCATCCCGGACGGTTGCATCCGGCATCCCGGATCGGCCGATTTTGCCCGATCCTGACGGAAGAACGGACGCTCGGGGATGCCTTACGGGCTGATGCGGGATTGCGGGTCGCTTCGTGCCCGTGACGGTGGGGCGGGCCCGGCGGACATCTAACCTGGCGGCCGTTATGTCGAACCTCTCGCTCGCCGGTGGCGCAGCCATCGCCGCAGCGGGCTTTGTCGCCGGCACGATGAACGCCATCGTCGGGTCCGGGACGCTGGTCTCGTTTCCCACGCTGCTCGCCGTGGGCTTCGACAAGGTTCCCGCCAACATGGCGAACACCATCGGCCTCACCCCGGGCTCGGCGAGTGCCGCCGCGGCACAACGCCCTGAGCTCAAGGGGCAGCAGCTGCGGCTGCGACGCCTGCTCCCGTTCTCCATCACCGGCGCGGTGTGCGGGGCATTGCTCGTGCTGGTGCTGAACCCGAAGGTGTTCGCCAAGGTCGTGCCGTTCCTGATCCTGCTCGGGGTGCTGCTCGTCGTGATCCAGCCCCGGATGCAGGCGCGTCTGCGTGCCCGTCGAGCCGCGAGTGCTGCCCCGACGACGTCGGTGGAACGCGAGATCCACTCGCCCGTCCTCCAGGGCTCGATCTTCTTCGTCGGCATGTACGGCGGCTACTTCGGCGCCGGTCAGGGTGTGATCATGATGGGGGTGCTGGGCTCACTGCTCGACGACTCCCTTCCCCGCCTGAATGCGGCGAAGAACGTGCTCGCCGGGGCGCAGAACGGGTCGGCCGCAGTGATCTTCGCCGGGTATGCGCTCTTCCGCGGAGGAAACGTTCCTTGGCTGGCCGGGCTGATCATCGCGGTCGCGTCGATCATGGGCGGTCAGCTCGGTGCGCGGGTGAGCCGGCACATCAAGCCGATCGTGCTGCGGACGGTGATCGTGATCGTCGGACTCGTGGCAGCCGGGCGGTTGCTGTTCTTCAGCTGAGCCCGGGCTGCTCGGCTCGCCCTGTGGGTGTCACGCTCGACGAGTGACGACGAAGACCCGGCGGAACGGGAAGGCGGTGCCCCAGTCGCGCCTGGGGAACTCGACTCGGAGCGCCTGTCCCAATTCGGCGCAGAAGTCGTTCCGCTGCTCGTCGGTGTCGAGCAGCGCAAGAACAGGACGGAGTGCTGTGCCCTTGACCCACTCGAGAACGGGATCGTCGCCCTGCAGTATGTGCACATATGTTGTCTCCCACGCGTCCACATCGGCGACCGACGCGAGCGGACGGAGGAGATCGAGATAGCCGCCTGCGAGGAGCGCGCCGTGGGTGCGTTGGCCGACGATCGCCGGCAGCCGGGCGACATCTCGCCAGAGCGGGGACGCGACCTGAGCGCGGATCGCTGCGTGATGCGGGTCGTCGAAGTTCCCCGGTACCTGGAACGCGAGGGACCCGCCTGGCGTGAGCGCGTCGATCCAGAGTGGCAGACGCTCGGGATGGTTCGGGGCCCACTGCAGGGACGCGTTCGCCACGATCACGTCGATCCCGACGGGCGGGGTCCACTCGTCGATGTCGCCGTGCTCGAAGCGGAGTCGCTCGTGGGCAAGCCGACGGGCGGCGTCGAGCATCGCGGCGTCGCTGTCGATGCCGATCACGCTCGCCGTGGGCCAGCGATCGTTGAGGGTCGCGGTGAGCGGCCCCGGTCCGCATCCGAGGTCGACGACCAAACCTGCCTCGGGGGTGGTGATCCGGCCGACGAGGTCGAAGAACGGACGACTGCGTTCGTCGCCGAACTGCTGGTACTGCTTCGGGTTCCACATAGAGAAAACAATACAAGTTCAATACAAGTGACGCAAGTGCATTCGGCGTCGGCACTGGCCCGACGGTGCAAGATGGGGCTCCGGTCCCCCACGGCACGGAGGAACAGACCTTGGAACTCCTGACTCAAGACGACCTCACGGAGTTGCTCGGGGTCGACACCGCTGGTCGACTCGTTGTCGCGAGAACCCTGGCCCGCTATGGCGAGGCGCACCGGAGCTATCACGGCACGGCTCACGTTCTCGCGGTGACGTCTCGGTGTCTGGTGCTCTGCTCCGCGATGGCGTCGGTTGACCGTGATGCGGTCCTGTGGGCAGCCGTGTTCCACGATGCGATCTACGACCCACGGTCGTCGACCAATGAAGCGGACAGTGCTGCACTGGCCACCGAAGAACTGCGGTCGGCGGGCGCCGGTGTCTCCCTCGTGGACGAGGTCGTACGGCTCGTCCTGCTGACCGCGGGCCACTCGGTCGCGGACGCTGACCACAACGGTGCGGTCCTCGTTGACTCCGATCTCGCCGTGCTCGGCGGGACGGCGGAGGAATATCGCCGCTACGTCGACGGGGTTCGCCGTGAGTACGCATTCGTGCCCGACGACGCATGGCGCATCGGGCGTGGCCGGGCGTTGACGGGACTCCTCGCCTTGCCCCGGCTCTTCTCGACGGAGTCGATGAAGCCCCGCGAGGTCACTGCGCGAGCCAATATGCGCGCAGAACGTTTGTCGCTAACCGGTGAGAAGGGCTAAGTGTTTGACGAGGCCGGGAATCGCCGATTCGATCTCGTCGTACATCCGCTCGTAGGCGGCGACCGGTCCACCCCACGGATCATCCAGCCCGGTCGTCGGCGTGCAGAGCGGATCGAAGCTGCGCAGATACCTGAGTGTTCCGACGCCGAGCCGGTTCCCTCGGCGCGACGCCCGGTCAAGGAGCCAGCGCTCATGCGAGCCGTCCATCACGAGCAGGAGATCGAATCGGTCGAAGTCGTGATCGACGAAGGGACGCGACCGGTGGCCCACGTCGCATCCGCGATGCGCCCCTACCGAGCGCGAGAACTCTTGTGCCCGTTCGCCCTCGTGCCAGTCGGTTGTGCCGGCGCTGTCGACCAGGACTTCGCTGGCCAGCCCGGCGTCGACCAGGGAGCGTTGCAGCACCGCCTCGGCCGCTGGAGACCGGCAGATGTTGCCTGTGCACACCATCAGAACCGAAGTCACCGGGGCCCTGTGCTGATGTTCGTCAAAGCGATCTTCAAAATTGCGTCGACCCCGCGGGATGTGGTGAGTCGGCCGGTGAGGACCTCGGCTTCGACGGCGCGCACGCGTTCGTCCGCGCGCAGATGATCGGTGAGGCGCTCGGTCAACTCGGTCCACAGCCAGGACCGGTCCTGCTCAGCCCGCCGTTGCGCTTCCTCGGGAGCACGGGCCGAGCGGAGTCCTTGCAGGGTCGTCCACACCTCGGCGACGCCGAGTCCGGTGAGGGCCGATGCCGCGATGGCATGCGGGGTCCAGAGGGTGGAGGTGGGTCGCATCAGCCGTAGCGCACTCGCGTAGTCGGAAAGCGTCGATCGGGCCTGAGCTTCGAGGTCACCGTCGCACTTGTTCACCACGATGACGTCGGCGAGCTCCGTGATGCCGCGCTTCACGCCTTGGAGCTCGTCCCCGCCGGCCGGTGCCACGAGCAGCACGAAAGCGTCGGTGAGATTCGCGACGGCGGTCTCCGACTGCCCGACACCGACGGTCTCGACGATGACCGCGTCGTAGCCAGCACCTTCGACGACACGGATCACCTCCCGGGTTCGCCGGGCGACGCCGCCGAGCGTGCCGCCCGCTGCGGTCGGGCGGATGAACGCGTTCGGGTGGCGGGCCAACTCTGCCATCCGGGTCTTGTCGCCGAGGATCGACCCGCCGGTGCGCGACGACGATGGATCCACGGCGAGCACGGCGACCCGCAAGCCGAGACCAACGAGGTGGAGACCGAATGCCTCGATGAACGTCGACTTGCCGACCCCGGGGGTGCCGGTGATGCCGATGCGGAACGCCGAGCCGTGGTGAGGGAGCCGTTCCAGGAGGGCAATTGCTTTGGCCCGGTGGTCGTCCCTGGTCGATTCGACCAGCGTGATCGCCCGAGCGAGCGCGCGGCGGTCCCCTCCGACGATCTGTTCGGTCACATCCACCGGTTCGAGATTAAACGCCGCCGGTTGGTGGGGGCGGATGGCTACGGTCTTCGGCATGTACCTGCCCTCGTCGTTTGCCGAGCACGACCCGGACGAGATCGCTCGTATCGTCGACGCGCACCCCCTTGCCCAGCTCGTGGTCGGTGGGTCGGAGAGTCTTGTTGCGACCCCCGTGCCGATGCTGCGGGTCGTCGATCTGGCGACCGGCGTGACCACCTTCCGGGGACATCTGGCGAAGGCCAACCCGGCTCTCGTCGAGGGGCCGTCCCTGTTGCTGTTTCTCGGGGTAGATGCCTATGTGTCGCCGAGCGCGTATCCGTCGAAGGCGGAACACGCTCGGGTGGTGCCGACCTGGAACTACGAAACCGTGCAGGTCCACGGCAACCTCGTGCTCCACCCCGAACCGGCGTGGGTCCTGGACATCGTCCGCGCGCTGACGAACGTGCACGAATCCCATCGGAACGCCCCGTGGTCGGTCGAAGACGCTCCGGCCGACTACATCGACGGCATGCTCCGAGCCATCGTCGGCATCGAGGTTGTGCCGACCTCCATCGTGGCCAAGCGCAAGCTCTCGCAGAACCAGCCCGTCGCCAACGCCGAGGGGGTGCGCGCGATGCTCGCCGCGGGCACGGCGAAGGACCAGGCAGCCTCGCAGGCGATGCCCGTCCGCTGAGTCGTTCGCCGGCGCTCGAGCTAGTCACACCGAAGTTAGGTACGTCGGGTTCGAGCCTGGGACGAGGGGAACGGCATGTCGGACTGCGCCACCCGACCTCCGGGCATCCCGCATCGGGCTCTCGCGCATCCCGCATGCCCGATTCTCGACGTTTCTCGCGAGGATATCCGGGGGTGTGGGATTCGCGATCCGACGTTCTGGGATGTGACGCCGCGCCGATCCGCCGGAGTCGGTCGGAGCGCCGCGACTCCTGACGATTCCGCCGTGCGCTGTCGTCAGGGTGCGGCACAGTGCATTGGCACCTCCCCGGACCACGCAACGTCAGAACCCGATGAGATCCAACATGTCCGAACCCCTTCTTACTGGCCCGGCGGCGGCATCGCTGCTCGGTCTCGACGGCTTCCGCGACCACGTGTGGCCGCCGATGTGGCTGCACCCGCACACGGCGTCGGCTGCACCCGGAATCATCCGGACCCGGGAACCTCTCGCACCCCTCATCGTCTCCGGAACGCGGGTTGCTCCTGTCGCCTTGGTCCTCACGCACTTGGGTCATGTGCCGGAGATCCTGCAAGTCGACCGTGCAAGAACCGCACGAGACCGGGTTGAGTACGCGCTCGAACACGCTCTCCGATCCGGGCTCGTCACGCTGGCTGAACTTCAGTCGCTCCGGTCGACGATGCCAGGTGCCCAGCTCATCAGGGACGTGTTGGCACTACGACGCGATGAGCCACCCACCGAGAGCTACGCCGAAACCACTGGCGTGGAGGTTATCCGAGAGCTGGGTCATCATCCGTGGCGGCAAGTCCCGATTCTCGGTCTTGCCGGGGAGCGTCACCGGATCGACTTCGTGCTTGCGTTCCGACGCAAGGCTCGACGTCCGTTGCTCCTCGGACCGGGCGATGGACTCGGCATCGAGATCGACAGCCGCGAATTCCATGAAGGCACCTTTGAGCGTGACCACGCCCGGCAATCGGTCTACGACGCCCTCGGCTTGCACTGGATCACCTTGACCCCCAATCAGCTGAAGCGGCCGAAGCAGGTGGAACGCACCATCGACGGCGCGCTCGCCAGGGCACTTCCGTCGAAAAGTACTCGACGCGCCAGCTGATCCCCATAGGCGGCTTCCACATCCCACATAGGTCGCAAACGCGCAGAACTGTCGCGACTTTCGGCTACGTGGGATGCCGAGGCGGATGGTGTGGGATGCCGGGCCGGTCAGGCGACGGCGGCTCGGGGCGCTCGTCGCAGGGCAGAACGGGTCAGGCCGCCGCGACCCTGCGGGCCCGGAGGAGGGCCAGAATCTCGGCGGCCGCGCTGGGGATGTTGGTCCCCGGGCCGTAGATGCCGCTCACCCCGGCGCTGCGGAGGAACTCGTAGTCCTTCGCGGGGATGACGCCGCCGCACACGACGAGCACGTCACCGGCACCCGCGGCGCGCAGCTCCTTGATCAGTTCCGGCACCAGCGTCTTGTGGCCGGCCGCCTGCGAGCTCACCCCAACGACGTGCACGTCGTTCTCGACGGCATCGCGGGCTACCTCGGCGGGGGTCTGGAACAGCGGGGCGACGTCGACATCGAAGCCGAGATCGGCGAACGCCGTGGCGATCACCTTGGCGCCGCGGTCGTGGCCGTCCTGGCCCATCTTGGCAACGAGCATGCGGGGGCGGCGGCCCTCCTCGGTGGCGAACGTGGCGATGTCGGCCACGATGGCCTGGAAGCCACCGTCATCGGCATACGCTGCGCCGTAGACGCCGGAGATGGAGCGGATCTCGGCCTTGTGGCGCCCGAACACCTTCTCCAGGGCATCGCTGATCTCGCCGACGGTGGCCCGCACCCGCGTGGCCTTCACCGCGAGGTCGAGCAGGTTGGCGCCGCTCGTGGCGCCGTCGGTCAGGGCCTGCAGCGCTGCGGTCACCGCAGCACCGTCGCGCGTCGCCTTGATGTGTTCGAGCCGGGCGATTTGCGACGTGCGGACCGCGGTGTTGTCGATGTCGAGCGTGTCGACTGGGTCCTCGTTGGCGAGGCGGTACTTGTTCACCCCGACGATTGTGTCCTCGCCACGGTCGACGCGGGCCTGGCGTCGCGCCGCCGCCTCCTCGATGCGAAGCTTCGGCATGCCCGACTCGACCGCCTTCGTCATGCCGCCGAGTCCTTCGACTTCCTGGATCAGCTTCCATGCCTCGGTGGCGAGCGAGTGGGTGAGCGATTCGACGTAGTACGAACCGCCGAGGGGATCGACGACGTTGGTGATGCCGCTCTCCTCGGCGATGATCAACTGCGTGTTACGCGCTATGCGCGCAGAGAATTCGGTCGGCAGGGCGATTGCCTCGTCGAACGAATTCGTGTGAAGGCTCTGCGTGCCACCGAGAACCGCAGCCATTGCCTCGATGGTTGTGCGCACCACGTTGTTCATCGGGTCCTGCTCGGTGAGCGACACGCCGCTCGTCTGGCAGTGGGTGCGCAGCATCATCGACGACGCCTTCTTGGGCTCGAACTGCTGCACGATGCGGGCCCACAGCAGACGCGCCGCCCTCAGCTTGGCGACCTCCATGAAGAAGTTCATGCCGATGCAGAAGAAGAAAGAAAGGCGTCCGGCGAACTCGTCGATGGCCAGGCCGGTGTTCTTCGCCGCCCGCACGTATTCCAGACCGTCGGCAAGCGTGAAGGCCAGCTCCTGCACGCACGTGGCCCCCGCCTCCTGCATGTGATAGCCGGAAATCGAGATCGTGTTGAACTGCGGCATGTTCGCCGCGGTG
>JANPFX010000147.1:0-26009 GCA_031423635.1 Acidimicrobiia bacterium
ACCTTTGGCAGGTAGTCGACGAAGAGCACCGTTGGGCCGTTTCGCACCTCGCTGACGATTCCTTGCAGTTCATCGAGACCAATCTCGGACGGGCTCGCCCTCACGAGGAAGAGCCGATGCGCATACTCGCCCAGGCGTGCCAATGCGGCGCGCATCAGGGGGTCGTTGGACGCCGAGGAAAGCGAGACCCGTCCCGTCGCGAGCTCATCGAGAAACGTACGGACGCCATCCATGTGATACCAGTCGGTATGGGGCATCTGCAGAGAGCCGATCTCAAACGCGAGAAGGCGAGCGAGAAGCGTCTTCGGTTCGTGCTCGTAGCAGGCGAATACCACTGTCGTACCGTTCAGCGCCAGGTTCCGCGCCATCTGTAACGTGGCGATCGTCTTACCGACTCCGGGACGGCCTGCGAGCACGAGAAGGTCGTGCGGCCGCAGACCACCGCCAAGGACGCGATCGAGGGGTTGCAGGCCCAGCGACAACAAACTCGACTCATTTGCAGGCCTCACACAAGCCTGCTGTTTGAGTGAATCGATCAGCGACGCTGCGTCGATGACCGCGCGGCGACTCTCGTTGGTGACCTGCGACAGATCGGTCATGGGCGGGTTCATGGCGTTCCTATCCGAGAACGAGATCAAAATGAGCGGGAGATTCCGATGATGCTCGGGCCGACAAGGATGATGAAGAAGGTGGGCATGATGCAGAGGATCAGCGGGAAGATCATCTTGACGGGGACCTTCAGTGCCTGTTCTTGGGCCCGTTGCCAACGCTTGTCGCGAAGTTCCTCGGTCTGGATACGTAGGACTTCGACGAGCGGTAGGCCATATTTCCCGGACTGCAGCACTGCGGCGAGCACGATGCGAAGATCCGTGATGGTGGTGCGGTCGCTCATCGCCTGGAGGGCCTCGTCACGGGGCATACCGAGTTGCAAGTCCTGAAGCACTCGTTTGAATTCGTCGTAGGCGGGCCCGGACCTCCCGCGAACGACATTGGCGAGTGCGGAATCGAACCCGAGCCCGGCCTCGAGTGAGACCTTCAGCCGGTCCATGATGTCAGGAAGATGCTCCTCGAGAATCCGTTGGCGCTGGTCCCCCTTCGACCGAATCACGTAGTCGGGCACGAGCGAGAGGACAACGCCCACTGCGGCGAACAGCAAGAAGACCTTCGCGGAGCCGAGCGCCGCGCCGAGAAGCCCTCCCAGCAGCACTGACGTCGCGAACGTGACAAGGCGAAAAAAACCGACGCCGGCACTCGTCCACGGCAGTCCGGCGGCGGCGATCCGGCGCTGCTGTGCTTCGTTGTTGCCGACGATCGGAAGCCGTTCGACCATCCGAGAGAGCCGGCTTGGCCGGCGCATGCGATCCGCTCGGAACCGGTTGTTCGAGACACCGAGGTTTCGACGGGCGAGGGAGCTGCTTCGGCCGCGATTACCGACGAGCGCCCATCGCAGGATGAACACCGATGCGATGACACCCGACGCCGCGAGGTAGATGTAAGCAGGCAAGTTCGCTCCCCCCTAGTACCTGATACGAACGATCTGGCGGGTCCACAGGTAGCCGATGGCCATCAGCAAAACGCCAGCCGCCACGAACACCAAGCCGCCGCCACGGAACAGGGCGCCGAGATTCGACCGGTTGAACGTCGATTGGGCGGCGAATGCGGCGAGCGGCGAGGCCAAAAGGATTCTCGCGCTCAAACGGCCTTCTGCGCTTACCGCGCGGACCTGACGGGCAAGTCGAATTCTGGAACGGATCGTCGAGGCCACGCCTACGAGCACTTCGGCCAGGTTCCCTCCGACGTCCCGGTTGACCTCCATGCTCTCGCTCACCCATGAGAGCTCGTCGCACCTGACACGCCGAGCGCAGGCTTCAAGGGCACTGATCATCTCCATGCCGAGCGACGCTTCGGTCACGATGCGGCGGAACTCGTCCGATGTCGGCGCCTCGGTCTCGCGCGCCACGGTCTCGATGGCCTGGCTGACGCCGTAGCCGGACCTCAGGCTGTTGATGATGATCTGCAACGTCGCCTCGAACTGGTCGCGGAACTTCTCGCTTCGCTTGTCGGCGCGCGACTTGATGACGATGAAGTAACAGGCTGGTCCAAGTACTCCGAGCAGGAGGGCGCCGAAGACGCCGGCCAGGGCCGCCCCCACTATGGCGCACAACAGCGCGACAACTCCGGCGAGAACTGCGGCAGTCGGTGCGTCTATGGTCATCCCAGCGCGCTCGAGCAGAGCCGCCAGCCGTGCGCCACGCCCGCGACGCTGGAGATACGAACGCGTAGCGCGGATGATCTGCTGGCTGAACCCGGAAACCTCGTTGCGTGGGCGCACCCCCATCTCGACGGCGAGGCGGCGCTTCGGTGGCCGTGGCCAGGCTGCAACGCCGACGACGAGCAGAATCGCCAGGAACCCGGCGCCGAGTCCGACATACAGCCACGGATCGCCGTTCGTGGCAGTGCCGATCCGGGTTCGGACCGTCACTGGCGGCGGGACAGGGGCTGGCCCGGCCACGGGAGAACGTTGAACGGATGCCGGCGTGGCCGGGAAGGACACGGGTTGCACCGTCTGCCAGCTTCGCCCGCCGGCTTGCAGGCTCAGCGTCACATCGGTGGCGCCCCTGGCACCGGACGTCCATCGAAGCCGGTACTGCCGCAGCACCGAGTTGGCCACCCCATCGAATACCCCTTTCAGGGCGGTCGAGTCGGCTGCCGGCGCGACGACGCCGCCGGCGTTCGTGGCCAGGAGTGTGAGAGTCGCGTTGTCGCTCTCACTCGTGGCCAACGCGATTGCGTAGAGCGAGACGCCGGCCGAACTCATCGCTCGGGATGCGTCGGCGAGCGTCGACTTGCTGGCGGTGTCCCCACCGTCGCTCAGCACGACGATCACTCGGCGTGCCCCGGAGGGCGGGGGGCCGCCGCCGAAGAGCTTCGACCCGGTGATCAACGCGTCGTGGAGTGCCGTCCGGCCCCGCACCTGTAGCGCGGCGAGAGCGGCGCTGGTCTTGGCGCGATCGGTCGTGAAGGGGCTTTGTACCGACGCGACGCTGCCAAATCCGACGACTGCGAGACGGGTGTCAGCGGGCATCGACTCCACGAACGATGTTGCGGCCCGGCGCGCGGCGACGATGGCCTCGCCTTTCATGCTCCCGGACGTGTCGATGACCAGGACGACATCGAGGTTGCCGGTGGGCAGGGGTTCGACGACGGCTTTGCGCACCTGGCCTGCTTCGAGAACCGAGAACGTGCCCTGGCGGATGGCGTCTGTGGTCAGCTCCCGCGGAGGCACCACGATGGCACCTGTTTGGGGGTAGTTCGTGACATCGACACCCTGCACCTGTAGCGGAGCCGCCGGATCGATCGCCTTCGCCGGCGCGGCGAGCGCCAAAGCGGCCAGGACGCCCGGCACGAGACGTGCGAAGAGCCTCATCGTGGGAAGACGCGACGGACGGTGCCGGGTTCGCTCCGAAACGCGTCAGCGCCGAGCTCGAACCCGGACTTACGGATCTTCGCCTCGAACGTCGGCCGGATGCCGGTCGGCGCAATCGAGCCCCGGTGCCTCCCGTTCGGATCGAGACCGGCGGTGTAGTCGAAGGCGAACAGCTCATTGAGCTGGATCGTCGCTCCCTCCATGCCCGTGACGTCGCTGACGCCAACGACACGGCGTGTCCCGTCGCTCAGACGTTCGATGTGGACGATCAGATCGATAGCGGAGGCAACCTGCTCGCGGACTGCCTGGAGGGGGAGGTCCATCCCGCCCATCAGCACCATGGTCTCGATGCGAGAGAGTGCGTCGCGCGGCGAGTTGGCGTGCAATGTGGTCAGCGAGCCCTCGTGACCGGTGTTCATGGCCTGGAGCATGTCGATTGCCTCGGGGCCGCGGACCTCGCCGACCAGGATTCGGTCGGGACGCATGCGAAGCGCGTTGCGGACCAGGTCTCGGATTCCGACCAACCCTTTGCCCTCGATGTTCGCCGGGCGGCTCTCGAGGCGAATCCGGTGTCGCTGTTGGAGCTGGAGCTCGACTGCGTCCTCGATCGAGATGATCCTCTCATCTTCGGGGATGAAGGACGACAACACGTTCAGCAAGGTGGTCTTGCCGGTGCCGGTCCCGCCGCTCACGACGATCGTGACTTTGCCCTTCACGCACGCTTCGAGGAATTCGGCGAGCTGGTGCGTCATCGTGCCGATGTCGACGAGATCGGCACTGGTGAGGGCGCGACGCGAGAACTTGCGAACGGTGAGCACGGGTCCGTCGACCGCAAGCGGAGCAATGATGGCGTTCACGCGTGACCCGTCGGGCAGACGAGCATCGACCATCGGTGACGCTTCGTCGATGCGCCGCCCGACTTGTGACGCGATCCGCTCGATGAGGCGCCGGAGGTGCTCGGCCGAATAGAATCGGTTGCCGGTGTCGACGAGTTTGCCATGCCGTTCGACGTAGATCGATTCGGTCGAGTTGACCATCACTTCCGTGACGGACGGATCGTCGAGGAACTCCTGGATCGGACCGTAGCCGAGCACGTCCTCGGTCACGGATTGCACAAGACGCTGACGCTCCTCGTCAGAGAAAGCGATGTCGTTCTCGGCGATGATGCCGCTCAGCTCGGTGACAACGATGGCCCGGAGCTGGTCCGATGAAAGAGATGCGTCGTAGAGGCGGTTTCCGATCCGGGCGAACAGTGCCTCCTGGGCATTGCGCCGGAGCTGTGCCACCGGGTCAGTTCGTGAGGCGACCACGATCGAGCGCACGACCGCGCTCGAATCACCGATCGCCGCTGCCGCCGTTGCGCCCGGCTTGGCGTTTTCGAGCTTGTCCTTGAGGCTCATCGCAGGAAGTCCCTCCATGACTTTGCGGCGGCGGACTTGCCTCCGTCTTCGAGCAGACGCAATCCGAGTGTGGTGAGTCCCCGGGCAGCCGAACTCCGGGCATCGTGCTCGACAACAGGAACACCGATGTTCACCGACGTGGGGACTGCCCGCGAACTGGGCACCTCGGCGGAGATCGACAAGCCGATCGTCTCGCTGATGTCCTTCGCCGAGAGACCAACCTTGGCGTCAGAGCGGTTCAGTACCAGGTGACGGGTGGCACGAATGCCGAGCTGATCCATGATCGCAGCCTCTTTGCGCACACCGCGGACGCTGAGGACGTCGGTGGAGGACACCAACACCACATCGGTCGCGACCTCGGCGACCGAGAGCGTCAAGTCGTCGAGACCCGCCCCGGTGTCGACAATGACCCAACGGAACAACTTCGAGAGCTCGACGACAATGCGTACGGCGTCGCCTTCCTTCACGTCGTCCGATTCGGTCGGGTCGTCAGGTGCACACAACACAAGCAGTTGACTGGAGTGAGGTGTCAGGAATGCCTTGAGGAGGCTGGCCTCGTTGCCCGAAGCCTGCGTGGCCGTGTACATCGTGTAGGTCGGTGTCAGCCCGAGTGCAGCGGCGACGTCGCCAAACTGCAGATCGAGGTCGACGAGGACGACCTCGCCCGGTACCTGCTTGGCCAGAAAGACGCCGAGGTTGGTAGACACGACGGTCTTGCCGCTCCCGCCTTTCGGGGACGTGACGGCGACGATCCGGCCGGCCGGCGTAGGCGGTGCCACCGCCGGGGCGCCATCCCTGCGGAGCGACTCGCGTTGTTCATGGGCACGATCGGCGGCTCGATCCAGGGCAACTTCGATGGACGAAAGGGCGGCGTCGGGGTCGATGATGTCGCGAGCGCCGGCCAGCAACGCGGCCTGCCAGAGATCGGCCGTCGGCTTGTGCACCAGAACGACGCTCAGGGCCGGAAAACGTCGGTCGAGTTCGCTGATCAGGGCCAGGGCCTCGTCGGTGGCGACAGCGGGACCAACGGCGACAACGTCGGTTTCGGGACCCACGAGTTGCTGACAGAGTGAGGCGAGGTCGGCCAGCGCAGCCGAATCGTCGAAATAACGCGCACGCCCTTGGCCCAACAGTTCGTCGACCGAATCCCGGAAGTGCTGGTCGGGAAACGCCAGGACGAACGCGCTCATGTTCGACCCGGCGTCGTGTCGCTGGCGGTTGGGTCGATTGCCGGAACCGTCGGTGCCGGCGTCGGAAGGAGCGACTCCGTCGGCTCGTACACGTTGGCCCTCGTGACCGTCTTGTTGGCGGAGCTGTTGGCTTCCGGTGGCTCGTAGCTGAGCCACACCTTCCCGAACTCGGCGGCAAACAATGCCCGCTCGACGGAGGGCTGATCCACGGCCAGAGTGACGAAGAGGTCCTCGGTAGGGGCGACACCGATGCCATTTTTCTCTTTGCTGCTCGTGTTCGCGTTCTCGGGAAACTGAATCCGCACGACCGTGACTCGGTTCAACAGCACATGAGTGCTGTTGGCCGATTTCGGGAGCTGCTTGATCTGGCCCGCATCGTCGAGCGCCTCGTTCTCGAACGGCTCGAACGATGCAATGACGGTCACCGTGTCCCCGGGCCTGAGCTGTCCGCCGAGGGCGCGCTCGGGAGCAAGCTTGAACGTCACCTCATTGGCACCCTTCGGGACGAGGACCGACGCGCTGCGAGCCCCTTGGAACGATCCGGGGTTGATGAAGCGCGAGGTGAGGAGCTGCTCGCCCTTCACCAAATCGACCGACGCCACGAGACCTTCGATCTGGGTGAATGACGTGACGGCGTCTTCGGGCCGCACCTTGGCCTGCACGGACACCGAAGCCACCCGGCTACCCAGCTCAGCTGCCGCCGTCCCCGCCTTGATATCGGCAGTGGCGACCAGCACATCCACGAGTTCCTCGCCCTGCACCGCTCGATCCTCGGCTCCTTGTACGTACCTCACCAGGGCCAACGTGCTGACGATCGCCAACACCAACGCGCCGAGCGCCGCCGCCACCTTCCGCCTATTCATCCATTCGTCCCGTCTCGTTGATCTTGTTGGTTGTATTCAGTTGCACTGACAGCTGGAAAGATCACGAGACCAACTTTACGGACAGTGTTCCGAGGGGCGGCCCCGACGTGATCGCGCACGGACAAGGAATGATTTTCCGCACGAAGCGTCCGTAAATGCATCGCTGACTATTCGAGCAACCGGCCGGTGGGTTGCACGTGTTCCACCTCGTCGGGCCGCATGGTCCCCCGGCAAGTTGCATGTGGAACATCTCGAATGTGGCGAGTCCGTAGAGGGAGTACTGACCGTTATTGCCCGACCCGGTCGAGCCGTCAAAGACAGGAATCGTGATCGTATTCGGGCTCAGGAAGCTCGCCGGCACACAGCCTGAATTGTTGAGATTCGGCGGCGAGTTGCCTGGCGCCGAGGAAACGATCGAACCCGCCGCCACAACCGTCGTGCAGTTCGAGTTCGAAACTGTCTGAAGCCAACCGAAGCCTCCAGGAACATTCTGTCCGGCCGGACCGCCGGGGCAAATCGGCGGATTCTGGTTTGGATTGTTCTTCGGGTTGTGAAAATAGATCCACTGCGATGCCGTTGGGTACGTGACACCGGTGCCGGTGAGGCTCTTCCACTCGCAGTACGAGATCGTCAGCGGAAGCGTGGTTGCTCCGCCGGGCGCCCCCCAGGATGCGGTCGCCGTTGCGTTGACGGTCGCCGTCGTCGGGCCGCCAACGTACTTGATGAATTGCAACGGGAGGCTGGCAGCCCCGCTTGTTTCCGTCCTCGTGTCAACCTTCACCTGGTTTCCGGAGACAGTTGCGCCGATCACGGTAGCGGCGCCATCTTTTGCGTTCGCGTCCGCATAGACCTCAGCCTTCGTCGTGAGGCTCGTGCAGAGGCCGAGAGCGCATTCCTGCGCAAGGGCGAGTGCAGCTGCGTCTGCGCCGTTCTGGAGCTCGCGCTTCTCCTGGCGAATGAGGCCCAAATCGATCACGAACCCCACCATGCCCACCATGGCCAGCATCGCCATGAGCACGAAGACAGCGGCCAGCCCATCCTCCGTCCGCCTCACCCGCCGCATCGCATGACCGCCGTTCGCGTGATTGTGCGACTACCGAGCCCGACAAGCAGCGCATCAAAGGTGAAACTGCTATTGAGCGTTATGGACGCATTCCCGATTCCAGATGCAGGGCAGGTGACCATCGCACCGACACTCACCGAGAGCGGGCTAGCGGCCGCTGTTGCCGCACTGCCCGCGTTCGCAGAATCGTACAGAGCGACCTTGCGAACGGCCTCCCGAGCCGCACTGGTGACATTGATCGTGGCGTTGTAGTACCGGCCGAACTCCACGATCCCGATCAACATCACTATGAGAATGGGAGCCACGATGACCATCTCCAGAGCAGCGACGCCACGCTCCGCCGCCGAATCACTACCCGGTGGTAACTTCGGCCTCCGCAAGCTGGGCATTTTGGGGTGACTCCGTTCTTCTATTTTGCGAAACCGACGATCATCTGATTATTCGTGATGCAGTCACGTCCGAGCAATGTCGGGCTGCACATCCATCTGATGGCATTGACGTCCTGATGGAATTGACGTCAGGTTGCATCTTCGCAACTCTCGTCTCACTCTGCGAGCGATGTTTCACGCAGACAAACTATTCACATAGGCCGGTGGTGACACCGGAACTCGGAATCACCACCGGTCTATCGATCATCATGCGAGCAAACGGCAATTTCTGTGTGGAAACTTCAGCCTCTCGCCATGCTGTCGTCCCCACGAATGAGACGACGTCCTCGACGCCCTTCTTTCAGAGCAACGCGTCGAATGCGTTCTTCAGGTCGGTCTGGAATAGCGTCATTCCCGCACCGATAAGAGCGACAACAATCGCCGCGAGAATAACATACTCGAGGGCCACCAGGCCGTCCTCTCGCGGTAACTTGCCGGCCCGAAAGTAGGACCATCTGGCCATTAGAGATGACAATTCGAACTCCGATTCCTGGATAAATGACCTAGGGGGCCGACGCACCTTCGCGAGGATCAGAGCAGGGCGGCGAACGCGTTCTTGACGTCTGTGGCGAAAAGTGTCATTCCTGCGCCGATGAGCGCTACGACGATCGCGCCGAGAATGACGTACTCGAGGGCGACGAGGCCATCCTCTCGCTCTTCGATGCGGGTCTGAAGGTAGTTCCAGAGGGTCATGAAAGCTTCCATGTGCGTTGCTCCTGTTCGGGGTTGGGTCTGTTGAACTCACGCTTCGGTGCGGCCCGTAAGAGCAGCCCGATGAACGTTTGATCACTACTGTGGCGCCGCGCAACGGCGATCGCCTCGTCAATGTTGACCATGTGCGGCGCAAATCGCGCGCACCACGCGTCGACGAGCGACCGGGCGTTTGTGAACTTCGGCCCATCGATCCATTGCCAGGCTGCCACGGAGTGTGGGAAAGTCGCTGGTGGCGCTTGATCGACGGGAGGTTGAGTCGGTGACCGATCCGAACACATTGCTGATGACACGACCGTCGATCGCGACGGTCCGCGGCCACCCAGCGGCGGAACGGCCGGACGCGGCAGAGGCGCGTGCCTCCGTCGAGCCGATTCGACGTTTCTTCGAGCGGCTGCTGACCCCGGCCCTGCTCGGCTTGTTCGGCCTGGGTCTCGTGTCGGCAGGGGCGGATATACGCGGCTGGACGACCGAGCTCGATGCGCAACGTGTCGGTCCGACCCTGGCCACGGGGACAGTGTCTGCAGCACTGTTGGCAACGTGGCTGGCGTTCATGCGCTGGCGCGAGGACCACGACGTGCTGTCCGGCCGACTTGCGATAGCTGTGCCATGCCTTCTCTGGGTCTCGCAGAGCGTCAGCAGCCCGCTGCTTCTCGGCGAAACGGCGGCGCGCCAAAATCCGTCAGCGCTGCGCATCGGCGCGGGGATCGTCGGCTCGTGGCTGATCGCTTGCGACCTCGTTTGCCGTCACCGTCCGGTAACCCGGTCATTCGCAGGCGGCCTTCTTGTGTCGGTCGGGTCGGCAATCGCAATCGCGGCGGGGATCAAATGGGGTCTTGACGAGGCTTCCTCGCAAGACGTCCGACGGCTCGTCTCGACGGTAGCCCTCCCGGCGATCTGGGTGTTGCTCGGCTTGCTCACCCTGGTGCGCGCCCGGCCACCGCAAACGGCTGTGCGGACCTGTCTCGGCACAGCATTGCTGCTCCTCGCCACTGCCCAACTCGTGGCCCCTCCCGATCTCCGCATCGACGACGCCCCACGGGCGACCGCTGCGGCCGGCGTGGGTTTGGCCAGCGTTCTTCTCCTTCTCGGCGGACTGAGCTTGAGCCTTCGCCAGTCCTACGAGGCGCAACGCCGCCGGATACTCGCGGCCGAACTCGAAGCGGCGCAGGGCGCCTCCCGGCTCGAAGGCGACCGGCTGCTCAACTCCCGCAAGGCGCACGATCAGAAGGCCGCGCTGCTCGCCATCGAGGCCGTCATCTCACTGCTTGAGAAATCTGATGCCATCGACCCCGGCGCCCGCCAGAGGCTGTGCAGCGCCGCTACCGGCGAGCTTCGTCGGCTCCGCGGGAGCGCACCCGAGAGCGCCGAGACGGACCTGCGGGAGCTCGTCGAACCAGTCGTTGCTCTGGCAAACGCAGCGGGCGCGAAGGTCACAATGAAGATCCGTGCCGGACTCAGCGTCACCGATGGCCCGGAGCTGGTCGATGTGGTGCGCAACCTGATCTCAAACGCCGTCCGTCATGGTGGCGACGCGAACGTGGTCATTGAGGCACGGCGGTTCGACTACGAATTCCTCGAACTCAGTGTGACCGACCGGGGCCCCGGCATCGCGTCAGCTCGGCGTTTCGATCTCTTCGAGCCGGGACGCACGTCCGGCGGCGAGGAGAACTCCGGGCTCGGGCTTCACAGCGCTCGTTCCCTGCTCCGCGAGATGGGTGGCGATCTCGTGCTTGATCGAAGCTACGTCGACGGCGCTCGCTTCACGGCCCGTATCCCTGCGTTCGGAACGCGCACGCCGACCACCCGCGTATGACCGACGCGGAGCCGTCGTGGCCTCGTCGCCGGCTCGGCGACGGCACGCCCGAAGGCGCCAACAGCGGCAAAGCCATCCGCCGCGTAATCATGATCGACGACCACGCCCTCTTGGGCGAAAGCGTGGTGATGACGCTGCGGTATTCGGGCCTGGATGCTCGGACCCTCGCGTTCGACACGCCGAATCTCGTCGATGCCGTGCTCACGTTGCGTCCGGATCTCGTATTGCTCGACCTGTTTCTCACCGAAACTGCCGAGACATCGCACACCGCACTTGTGGCCTTCACTCAGGCTGGCATCCCCGTCGTCGTGGTGACCGCCACCCACGATCCGATGCTGCATGCTCAGTGCCTCGAACTCGGCGCAACCGGCGTCATCGAGAAATCCGAGCCGATAGAACATCTCATCGAGGCAGTGCACCGAGCTCTGCGGGGCGAGATGGTGATGAGCGTCTCCAAGGTCACGGACCTCCGGAGGCTGCTCGACGAAACTCGTCGAGCTCGACCGTCTTCGCCGTTCGACTCGCTGACCGGCCGGGAGAAGGAAATCCTGCACGCCATGCTTCGCGGCGAGGCCGCCGGACGGATCGCCCACAATCATCGGATTTCCGTCTTCACCGTCCGCAGCCACATCAGGTCAGTGCTGGCAAAGCTCGATGTGCATTCGCAGCTTGAGGCCGTGAGCCTGGCCGCCCGGGAGGGTTGGTTCCACAAGCCGTGAACAAGCGTCCGCCGGCGACGTTCCGACAGGACGAGCTGGCATCTGGCGGGTAGCGACGCCGCCGCCAACTCTCGTTCTTACGGCGGTCCGCCGACCGGAGTCGTCCCTTCGCCGGGATCCGTGACGTTGGCTTCATCATGGCCGTCGGGTCGCCGTGCGCACATCCGCACCCGATGGGAACAACTGCGTCAGCGGTAGGTGACCCGCAGGTCGAGGCGCTCGAGACTGGAGAAGTTGGGCCAGCCCTGAGCATCGACCTCGCGCAACCGGGCCAGAAGCTCAGGTGACACTTTCGCCGCGGGCGTGCCGAAGCGCGACGAGAACGTGGTTGGATTTCGCAGTACGGCAAGCACGTCGTCGAACCGGGAGACGCAATACACGTCCTCGCCCGGCCGGCCGAATCGTTCTCCGTCGAGGCGCAACACCGCGGCTTCGTTGTGCATCGCCCGGGAGTGATCGTACGGACACTGCTGGATCTCGGGGTCGAAGGGGGCAAAGCTCCTCGGATCCACCGAGGTCTCGTGTGCGCTCATCCGGTGACCGTACCAAGGTGACCATCCCGGTTCCCACGGTCCAAGGTCCCGCATTGATCGCGCGGTTAGTTTTCGCCATCGGACATCCCGTTAGTGTTCGCCGGTGGCCAGTTACAAGTCCCTCTACGCCCCTGATCTGCTCACCGGACGATGTGCCCTGGTCACCGGAGGTGGGACCGGTATCGGCAAAGCGGTAGCAACCGAGCTTGCCGCGACGGGAGCCCACGTCACGATCGCCGCCCGACGCACGGAGGTGCTCGAGGCGGCCGCCGAGGAGATCGCTTCGCTCACCGGGGTGCGCCCCGAGGTTGACCACGTCAACATCCGTGACGTGGAGAGCGTGAACGCATTGGCGCAACGACACAGCGACGTCAACCTGCTTGTGAACAACGCCGGCGGGCAATTCCCGTCCAAGGCACGTGACCTCAGCCCCAACGGCTGGCGGAGCGTGATCGATTTGAACCTCAACGGCACATGGAACATGACCCAGGCCTTCGGGAACGCCATGCTCGATGGCGCCGGCGGCACAATCTGCCAGATCATCACCCTGGTCGGACGGGGGATGCCCGGCATCGCCCACAGCGCCGCAGCCCGCGCCGGTGTGCTCGAGCTCACCCGCACGCTGTCGTTCGAGTGGGGTCCGAAGGTGCGCCTCAACTGCGTCGCGCCAGGCCAGTTCCGCACCGAAGGTTGGGAGAACGCCTACGCCGAGGGAGTGGGCGACGGCGTAGGAGGCCAGCCCCTCCCCTACGCCGGCCACGTCAGCGACATTGCCAACGCGGCGGTGTTCCTCTCCTCCCCAGCGTCACGCTTCATCACCGGCGAGGTGATCTTCGTCGACGGCGGGCTCATCCTCCAGGGCCCGATCTCCGCGCTGCCCGACGGCGCCTACCCCGAACGCCGCGAAGCATCACCGAACTGGTGACGTGGCTCCACCCTCCGGGGCCCTGAACACGGCAATCTCGTTCTTCGGTGACCGCCTCGACGACGCGACCTCTCAGCGGCGAAGGACCACCGGAACATTGCGTGGCCCTCGAACTTGCCCGCCGGCCCATGTGGTGACACCACCGGGTTCGAGGTCGAAGTCCGGGAAGCGGGCCATCCACGTCTGCAGGGCGACGCGCAACTCCATGCGGGCGATATTGGACCCGGCGCAGCGGTGGATCCCGGAGCCGAACGCAACGTGGCGGTTCTCCTCCCGATTGAAATCCACGACATCCGGATCGCTGAACATGGTCGGGTCGCGGTTGGCCGCAGGAAACGCCAGCAACACCCGATCCCCTGCGCTCACCGGACACCCGGCGATCTCGGTGTCCTCCAGCGCGATGCGGCCCATCGTCACGGGTGCGTACGCCCGAAGGAGTTCCTCGACCGCCTGCGGCCAGATGTCCGGGTCGTCCTGCAATTGACGCCGCTGCTCTGGGTGCTGCGCGAGGTGCCACAGCGACGACCCGATGGCCGACCAGGTGGTGTCGATGCCCGCGATCAGGAGCAGGACCAGATTTCCGATGATGTCGCGGTGGTCCAACGGTGTGCCGTCTTCGAAGGTGGCGCCGAGCAGTCGCGTTGTCAGGTCATCGGTGGGATTCGTTCGGCGCGAATCAATCTCCGTCTCGAAGTACGCGGTCATCTCCATGAATGCGTCGACACGGCGTTGAGGATCGCTGGCAACGTTTTCCAGCACGTCGCGCACCCAGCCGAGGAACGTGTCGGTCATCGCTTCGTCCACCCCGAGGATCAACCCGATGACCCGCGCGGGGACGCGCTGGGCGTACTCGACCGCGGCGTCCACATGGGTGCGGTCGCCGAACTCATCGAGGTAGCGCTCACACAGGCCACGGGTGATCGGTTCGTACTCCTTGACCATCGCTGGCGCGAACGTCGGCAGCATCGTGCGTCGCACCGGCGTGTGGATCGGCGGGTCCGAACCGATGATCGAACGTGGACGGTTCGGGTCGGTCCGGTCGTCGAGCGTCGGGAACACCGAGGTACCCAACGACGAGCTCAGGCTCGGCACCAAGCCGGCCGCCTCCATCACGGCGGCGTAGCCGGTGACAAGATGCGCGCCTCCGCGCTCCTTCGTCGTGTGCACTGGGCAACCACGGGCCTCCGCCCAGTGGGGGAACGGATCGGTGACGTAGGCGGGATCGGCGATGTCGAAGTCACCGGACAGGAATGGCTCGGCGGTCGCGTCCGTATCCAAGGTGCCCCTCCAGGGTTGGTTGGAGCCGACGGTACCAGGGGTGTGTTCCGATCACCGATCCAGGGGCGCCGGTGAGGGCAATTGACGCTCGGGGGTCAGTCCCCGCCGACGAACCCGCGAGTCACCACGGTCACGCCGGGGTTGGCGAACCCACCCATGGCGGGAAGCGCGTTCGGCACATCGTCGAGCGAGATCGCCCGGGTGACCATCGGCGCGAGATCGAGCCGTCCGGACGTGATGAGGGCGAACACCTCGGCGAAGCGCATCGACGAGAGACCGTGCACCCCGAGTACTTCGATCTCGTCACGGATCACCCGGGAAATCGGGACGTCGGCGGTCGAAGAAGGGAACAGGCCGATCTGCACGTGGCGACCGAGCGGCCGCAGGCCGAGGATCGACGAGGACAGCGTCGACTCGTGCCCGAGGCAGTCGACGGACACATGCGCTCCACCCGTCAACTCATGCACCGATGCCCCAACGTCGGCGACGTTCGAAGCGCTGACGAGATCGTCTGCGCCCATAGTTTTCGCCAACGCGAGCGCATCATCGTTGACATCGACGGCAACGACACGAGCGCCGAACGCTCGGCCCAGCGCAATCGCGGCCAGACCGACACCACCGCAGCCATGCACGCACAGCACCTCGCCCGCCGCGAGACGGCCGCGCTCGACGACCCCTCTATACGCCGTCGAGACCCGGCACCCGACCAGCGCCGCGATGTGATCGGGGACATCGTCGGGAACCGCGATGGCATTGACGTCGGCGAATGGAATCGTGGTGAAGCCGGCGAACGCGCCCCACCGGGTGAAGCCGGGCTGCTCCTGGTTGCGGCACACCTGGTGCTGCCCCGCCAGACACGGTCCGCATCGACCGCAGCCGCAGACGAACGGCGCCACGATGCGATCACCGACCACGATTCGGCTGACACCGCGTCCTACCGCCACAGCCCTTCCGACGAACTCGTGCCCGCCGATATGGGGACACACGATGTCGGGGTCGGTCCCGTGCCACCCGTGCAGGTCGCTACGGCACAGGCCGACCGCCAAGACCTCGACCACTACCTCACCCGGCTCGACGTCCGGGTCGGCCACGTTCTGCACCGTGATCGGCCCGCCGAAGCGTTCATAGACCGCCGCCCTCACGACGACGCTCGCGAACCGAGCGGGGCGACCGTGAGAACGTCCTCGACGGGCATCGGGGCAGGATCAGGTCGTGTATTCGCCGTTGATCTGCACGTAGCCGGCCGACAGGTCACACCCGAAGACCGTGGCCGAGGCATTGCCGGTCATCAAGCTCACGCCGATCGTCACCTCGGCGCCGCGCATATACGTCGCCAGTCGCTCGAGCCCGAGCGCGTCGACCTGCGACGGATACACCTCCTGCGTCCCGAAGCGGATCACCACGCGGTCGGGACTGATATCGCTGTCGCCCTCGCACTTGCCGATAGCCATCGCCACCCGACCCCAGTTCGGATCGGCGCCGTGAACCGCGGTCTTCACCAGCGGCGAGTTCACGATGCTCTTGGCCACCCGTTTCGCCTGGGCGTCGTCGCGCGACCGGTCGACGGTGACGGTGAGGAGCTTCGTCGCACCTTCACCGTCGCGAGCAATCTGCTTCGTGAGCGAAAGAGCCACGCGCTCGAGCCCTTCGACGAAGGCCACCCGGTCGACGAAACCGGACTCACCGTTCGCCATGATCGCCGCGGTGTCCGACGTCGAGGTGTCGGTGTCGATCGACAGACAGTTGAATGTCTTGTCGATCACCGACTTGAACATCGGTCGCAGCTCACCGGGCGACAGCCGGGCATCGGTGAAGAACAGGGCGATGAGCGTCGCCATGTTCGGCTCGATCATGCCAACGCCCTTGGCGATACCGACGATGCGGGCCTGCTGGTTGCCCTCCCCCACCGTCTCGTAGGCAACCTTCGCAACCGTGTCGGTGGTCATGATGGCGCGCGCCGCATCGGTCGCATTCGTGGACTCGAACGGATACACGAGCGAGTGCAGGTGCGAACGGATCTTGTCCATCGGATACGGACGACCGATGACGCCGGTTGAGGCGAGGACCACGTCGTACGGGGCGCATCCGATGGCACCGGCGACCGACTTCAACACCTCATCGGCGTTCTCAGCGCCCACCCTCCCGTTGGCCACGTTCGCATTCTTGGAGATGACACAGAACGCTCGCACCGCACCATCGGCCACCGATCGTCGGCTCAGGTTCACGCTCGGACCGGCGAAGCGGCTCTGGGTGAACACGCCCGCGCCGGACGCAGGCACGTCGGACGCGATGATGCAGACGTCGTCCGTGTCGTCCTTGATCCCGATGTTTGCCACGTGCACACTGAACCCCCGGGGCAGAGCGACGGCGGGGACCGGTACGGGCGACGACTGCTTCATGCTCGTAGTCTGACGCACACCGGACCGCAGACGTCGGCAACTCGGGGTGAGTTCTGTCCCCAAGAACGACCGAGAGAACCGACCCGACGAGCAGGCGGACCAACGAAACGCGTCTCGCCACGTTTCGACGGGGATGGGAATGCCCAGCGAGTAGCGTTGTCCGCCTATGTCTCACCGCATCGACATTGAACTCACCAGTCAGAACGGAGAGGTCTGGACCTGGCGCGCCGCCGGCGCAAAACAGCCCAAGGGCAGCGTGGAGTCCTCCGTGCTGTATCCCGGCGCCGGGGTCGGTGACGTCATTCGCGCCGAGGCCGAACGCTTCCTCGACGGCCTGAAGATCGTGTCGGTGATCCCACCACGCCATGCCGGCGCGAAGGCCGAGACCATCGAGATCCGGGCCAAGGAGCTCGAGGGCCCGCAGGTCCGCGTCCAATACGCCGAAGGTGGCCGAGGTCGCCGAGACGACAGCGAACGCCGCGGGCCGCGTCCCGAGCGTGGACCGCGTCCCGACCGTCCGGCGCGTGACCGCCCGGCCGGCGACGGCGGACGCCCCGACCGCCCGGCCCGGCCTCCGCGTGCCGAGCGTCCTGATCGACCGGATCGCCCCGAGCGCCCCGCCCGTCCGGCGCGGCCCGAGCGCACCGACCGCCCGAAGCGCCTTTCCGCCGGACGCGCCCACCGCGATGCCCTGATCGACTCGCTCACTCCCGAGCAGCGCGTGGTTGCCGACCAGCTCTTCCGTGGCGGCATCCCCGCGGTCCGTCAGGCGATCATCGATCAGAACGCCGCTCGTCGCGCGGCCGGAGAGCCCGAGGTCCCGGGTGCCGCATTGCTGGCCCTGGCCGAGGACCTGCTTCCCAGGACGCGATCGGCTGACTGGTGCGATCGGGCCGAGGCCGCACTGGCCGCCGGAACGGCAACGGGAATGCGTGATCTTCGAGCGCTCGTCACCCAGGCCGATTCGGTCGCGAAGGACGACGCCAGCCGGGCGATGTCGGCGCGCCTACGCGACGCCATGAACGGCCGCGTCGAGGGCGACCGCACATCGTGGGTCACCGAGATCACCGACGCGATCGCTGCCGGCAAGCTCGTCCGCGCGCTCCGGCTCACCACCAAGGCCCCGGACCCTGCGGCGAAGCTTCCGGCCGAGGTGCAGACCAATCTCATCGAACAGACCAACCAGGCCCTGTCGCCCACGGCAAGCAGCGATCTCTGGGCTGCCCTCATCGCCGCCGCCGCGGAAGCTCCTTTCCGCCGCGACATCGTGCCGGTCGGTGTGCCAGCCGATGCCTCGGAATCGCTGAAGGAAACGGCCGCGCAGGCGTCCAACCGGATTCCGGCGCTGTTGAAGGTGCTCGGCCTGACGATGCCACCGCCACCTCGACGCATGACTCCGCCGCCGCCCCCGCGCCCCCCGGCGCGGCCGGCCGGTCCCGCCGCTGCCGCTCCCGCGGCCGATCCGGTGGTGGCCGAGCCGGCCTCGGCACCGGTCGACGTTGTCACCGAAGAGGCACCCGCCGTGCCCGTCGAGGCCGAAGCGACGCCGCCCGTCGTCAGCGAGTCAGTCGAGGCCGAAGCGGCCGTAGAGCCGCTCGCTGCTGTCGAGGCAGTCGCTCCGACCTCCGCCTCGGCAGAGACCGCGGCCGCGGAGTAGCTCGCCGCCGACTGGTCGGTCCGCCGCACCACGCCGTAGCGTGGCCCGATGGTCGACTACGAAGTACAGGGCCACGTTGCCCTGATCACCCTGAACCGTCCCGAGGCGCGCAACGCCGTCAATGGCGCCGTCGCGACCGAGATGGAGACCGCCATCGACGCGCTCGAAGCCGACCCGGACGTGTGGGTCGGCGTGCTGCGCGCCGTGACGACCCCCGAGCGTCCGGTGTTCTCCGCAGGTGCCGATCTGAAAGAGATCAACTCCGGCAATGGAGCGTCCCTCAACACCCGAAAGGGTGGTTTCGGCGGCTTCGCCTATCGCGAACGCGTCAAGCCGATCATCGTTGCCGTCGACGGTCTTGCCACGGCCGGGGGCTGTGAAATCGTTCTTGCGGCAGATCTCGTCGTGGCAACGACGCGATCGTCCTTCGGACTCGCCGAAGTGAAGCGAAACCTCGTAGCCGGAGCGGGCGGGCTCTACCGTCTGCCGCAGCGGATCGGGACCTCGGCGGCGATGGAAGTGATCCTCACCGGCGAGCCGATCACCGCGGAGCGGGCCTACCAACTCGGGCTGGTCAACCGTCTGGTGGCACCGGGCGAGGCGGAGAACGAGGCCATGCGTCTGGCCGGCCAGGTCACCGCCGCTGCACCGATGGCCGTGTGGGAGAGTCGGAGGGTCGTGCTGGCCAGCCAGTACGAGACAGAGGCCGACCTCCGACGTCTCACCAACGAAGCGATGGGCCGCATCATGTCCTCGGAGGATCTGAAGGAAGGCCTCACCGCCTTCATCGAGAAACGCCAGCCCAACTGGAAGGGCCGCTAAAGCTAGCGACACCCTCGGCGAATCCGGCCACCCCCATCCTGGGTCAACTCCACGCCTTGGGTCGGCTGAATTCGTTTGGGTCGGCCACAACGCTTTTTCCGCGCGAAGGCCGACCCAGCGCGCCTGAGCTGACCCAGAGTCCACTGCTCCACGCGGTCAGAAGGGGCAGCCGGGAGACGTGTGGAAGGCTCGCTACCTGTGAACGCCGAGCAGGGACTCATCGAAGGTCCCGAGCGGTCTGGCCTTGTGCCGTCGCTGATGGCCCTCGGCGCCGGCGTGGTGTGGAGCCTCGGCGCGCTCATCGCCAGGCTGGCCGACCACGCCGATGCGTGGCAGTACCTGCTGTGGCGATCATTGGGAATACTGGTCGTGATCGAGTTGCTGGTCCGTCGTCGGCGTGGCCGTTTGGGCAGCGTCGTGCGGTCGGGGATCCGCGACGCCTACACGTCCGGGTGGACGATGATCGCGGCGTCCGCCTGCCTGGCGATTGCGTCCATAGGCTTCATCTACGCACTGAAACACACCACCGCGGCGAACGCCGCGTTCCTCTCCTCGCTTGCCCCGCTGATCGTCGCGGTGTTGGCGCGCCTCGTGCTCGGCGAGCGCCTCAACGGCGTGACGATCGCTGCGGTTGCCCTCGGGTTCTGCGGACTCGCCTTCATGGTGAACGGGGATCTCGGAGTCGGGAACCTGAAGGGCAACATCGCCGCCGTCATCACGGCCTTCGGCTTCGCCGGCTACGCGGTGTGTGTTCGAAGCGATCCCTCAGCCGACTGGTCGCCCGCACTCCCGGGTTCATCATCAATCGCCATCCCAATCGTCGCGAGCGTGTGCATCGCGCAGGGCACCTCCCTCGTCCCACCCGCCGCCGACATCGCCCTGGCGCTCCTTCACGGCGGCGGCATCATCGTGATCGGGATGCTCACCTTCAATGCCGCAACTCGCCATCTTCCGGCGGTCGCGTCCATCGTCTTCGCGCAGACGGAAACGGTGTTCGTGCCCGTGTGGATCTACCTGTGGTTCGCCGAGCAACCGAAGAACACCACTCTCATTGGCGGCGCCATCATCCTCGCCGCGGTCGTTGGCAAGGCCCTGGTCGACGCCCGATTGACCACGGTCAGCCCCGCCCCCTCGGTGCTCGCCCGACGCTCCCGCCACAGCGCGTAGACCCAATCGATCAGCGATCGGGGCCGTCGGCGCAACGTCTCCTCAGACGTTGATCACGTGGTGCTCTTGCAGGAAGCTCAGCAGACCCTCCACGAGCTTCAGCGAGCTGAGATCGTCCACCGCCACCCACCGCGCGTCCGCCGCATCGTCGCCCGCACGCAGCGTTCCGCCGACGACCGTGACGGCGAAGTCGACGATGACAAAGTGATATTCCGGCGAGACACGCTCCACCCATCCGATGACGTCGCCGACGACAACGTCGAGGCCGGTTTCCTCGGCCATCTCGCGGCGGGCCGCTTCGGCGAGGCTCTCACCGAATTCCACGCGGCCCCCCGGCACCGACCACTCACCCACGGCAGCCCCCCGTCCTCGCTCGATCAGCAGCAGGGAGTCATCTCGCCTGGCAATCGCCCCCACGCAGATTTCGGGCCGTCGTGACGAGCTCACCCGCTGAGCCCCTCGACGTCCGAATGCGCAGCTGCGAGCTCGTCACCGGTGACCGCTTCGTCAACGAGGGACGCGTACACGGTGAGCAGACGGGCCTTCATTCCGGCCGCCTCGAAGAAGTTCTTCGTGGCTCGCTGCCCCGGCAACGCCGTGGACTCGATGCCGACCGCGCCCATCCCCCGCGCCCACTCGACGGCATCGTCGAGGAGCGCGACACCGAGCCCGACGCCCCGCGCTTGGGGATCGACGACGAGTTCGCTCACCAAGGCCACCCGACTCTTGTCGTGCAGTCCATGCAACCGGGTCACGGCGACGCCGAGGACCACGTCGTCGATGCCACTCACACTGACGTGCACGTCAGGTGTGCCGATGTCGGCACCGAGCGACGGCCGAAGCGGCAGTGCCCGGGCCTCGGAGACGAGCCAGACTGCTCCGCCGCGTTCGGGCGCCAGCTCGGCGTGGACGGCTTCGATGAGGCTCGCGATCACCTCCAGATCGGACGCGACGGCAGGCCGGAGGAAGACGTGCACCGTTAGCGCGACGGGTCGAGCTGGTCGAGGCGGCCGATGACCGTGCGGCGGTTGCGGTGGGCCGTCTCATACGCACGCACCGCGGCGCGTTCTGCTCTCGACAGCTCTCCGAGCCGGGCGACCACTGCGGCAGAACCGAGGTGGTCGTAGCCGGCGAATGGCTCCTGTGGTGCCGACGAATCCTTCGAAGAGGCTCCCGCCGAGCCGGTTCTCCTCTTGCTGACGATCTTCCCCTTCGGGGTCGGCGCAACAGCCGGGCCGCCGTCGGCCGTCTCCGCCGCCGGGCGCGTTCCCACCCCGCTCTTGGGCACCGTTGATCGGGTGATCTCGGCCACTTTGGCCTTGACCAGCTTGGTGCCCTGTGTCCGCGCGATCGGCGTGACGAACTTTCCGATCGTCCTCGCCGAGGCCGCGGTCGACCGCCCCTCCCGGATCAGATCCGGCAGCAGCGACCGAGCTTGCTTGGCAAACCCGATCGGAGCAAAGAACAGCAGATCGAGCGCGGCGCGCTGCGCTTCGCGGAGGAGTTCCGAAGAAACCGCCGGCCCGTCGGCCGCACTGGTCGACGCGTCACCGCGTGCCGACGGCCGACCCGGGTCGTCGGGGCGCTCTACCGGACGCGGGGGACGGGCCATGACCGTTCGTGCCTTCAGACGCAGTCGCGGCAGAGCTGCTTGGCGTCGTCGGCGATCTGACTCACGTGTTTCACCAGGAAGCACGACTGACAGACGAACTCGTCGGGGCGCCGGGGAATGACGACAGAAGCGCCTTCTCCCCGATCGTCGAGATCAGGGGTTTCATCGTCATCGTCGTCGGGTCCGTCGTCCTCGATGACGAGGCGATCCTTGAGAATGTCGTCGAGACTCGCTTCGACGTCATCGGGATCGGTGAGGTCTTCCTCTTCCTCGTCGTCGGCGGCACCGGGAGCGTCGGGCATCGCCGGCGCGTCTTCGACCGCCACTTCGACGTCGACATCGAGTTCGAGCTCTTCGCCCACGACCAGGTCGTCGTCGAGATCAGGATCGATGTCGTCCTCGAGGTCGCCGCCTTCGAGGAGCTCTTCGTCGAGTTCGAAGTCGGCATCGAGGTCGACATCTTCACCGTCGCCGAAGGGTTCAGCGTCGGGTTCGATGGGTTCTTCGAGTTCTAGTTCTTCGTCGAGATCGTCGTCACTCATGGAAATCCAGCCGGTTTGGGGAGCGCGGAGTGTAACGCTGCCTTCGGGCGATATCGCGCCAATCAGCTGAATTGCCGACGTGACGTACGACCACGAGGTCAACGGTGCTGGTCCCGGGCACAAACCGACCTCGGGTCAGGGCGCCGCGCAGCACCGGACCCTCGCTCACCAGCTGCCGCCGACGATGCGGGCCGTCGATCGCCGACGCCCGATCTTGACGATCTCGATCGCCTCGGGCAGCTGCTCTTTCACTTCGACGGCGTGCGTCACGACGAGAATCTGACGGAACCGGCCTGAGAGTTGCGTGAGGGCCGTCAGCATCCGGTCCTTGCGGTCGCCGTCGAGGCTCCCCAGCGCTTCGTCGAGCACCAGCAGGCCGACTTGGCCGCCGGCCTGGAACCTGACCTGCTCGCTGATCGCCACGCGAAGCGCCAGGTTGGCGAGGTCGACCTCGGAGCCGGAGAAGCGCGACGTCGGGTGCGCCACACCCTGATCGATGATCTGGATCTCATACGTCTCGGGATCCACCTGCAATCCGTCGTAGTCACCCCCCGTCAGTGACTGGAACAGCTCTGACGCCTGCGTGCTCAGCCGCGGCCCCACCGTGGCGACGACCGCGGCACGAAAGCCCGTCAGCAGCTCGGCCGTTCGGCCGAGGAGCACTGCCCGAGTGGAGAGCTCCCCGAGTCGAAGCCGCTGTTCACCGACCTGGTCGAGCCGGGCGACGACCATCGTCTGCTCTCGTAGCGTCGCGTTCAGGGTCGCTTCCTGTTCACGGGAGAGTCGAAGAGCCTGTTCAGCGACGCGTTCGACATCCTCGACCCGGGCGGCGAGCGCCCGATGTTCGGCGATGTCGAAGGCGACGGCATCGAGGTCGGATTTGAGTTGCCGCCGCCGTTCGTCGGCGTCGGACAGTCGTGCCTGGGCATCGAGCCGTTCGCTGGTGAGCCGTTCGAGGCGCTGGCGCCGTCCGACGAGACGATCCCGCTCTTGACGGGCTACGGATGCGTCGCGCACCTTCGCCTGGAGCGCGTCGACCATCGCCCCCAGGTTGTCGGCAGCCGTGACCGGGCCGCCGTCGGACTTGGCCACCGCGACGGACGCCTGCGCCACGAGGTCGTCGGCCGCGCTGATCGCCGCCCGTTGCGAGCGGCTCTTCTCCCAAGCCGCCTCGACGGCGGCGAATGCCCGACGTGCGCTGACGACGGCCGCTTCTGCCCGCGTGAACGCCCTCTCCACATCGACGCGGTTCGCCTTCGCCGACGACTCCCGACGACGGGCGGCGTCGGCCTCGGCCTCGAAATGGGCGATCACCGCCTGGGATCCGCCGGACAACTCCTGGCCGCAGGTGGGGCAGGCGACCTGGTTCTTCAACGACGCGGAGGCGGCCGCACGCGCCAACGCTGAGGTGAGCTCACGATTCGCCGCATCGTGTGCAGCTCTGGCCCCGGCCGCTTCGACGCCGCGGGCGGCGGCGTGGCTTTCGGCGGCGCGGAGCAACGACGGGTCGGGCGCGATAGCGACCTGGACGGACCCCTGGGTCGCCTCCAAGGCATCTCGCCTTCGACGAGCAGCCGCCAACTCGCTGAGCGCACGGATGCGCCCCTCTGCGGCCATCGAATCGAAACCGGCGAGTTTCTCCTCGAGGGCGGGCAGCGCCTGTGTGGCGGCGACGATCTCGGCCTGCTCCGCGTCGAGTTCCGCGATCCGCGACAACGCCGCATCTCGCTCCCGTCGTGCCGCGAGGCCGCTGTTGCGAATGACCTCGTCTCGTCGGCGGGCGTCGTCCGAGGCCCGCATCGCGTCCGCCAGCGCTCGGCGTTCCACGTTCGCCGCATCGAGCGCGGCTGCGGCAGCGGCCCCCTCGGCAGTCTGGGCCACGGCGAGAACGTCGATTTCCAATCGGCGGGCTTCCAACTCGTCGGTGTCGGGAAGGCTGCCGACGAGGCGCCGGTAGTCGTTCTCCGCGGTGCGTGCGTCGGCGCGCGCTTCGTCGCGGGCCTTCTCGATCGGCGTGATGCCCAGCAGCGACAGGACGAGCCGGCGACGTTGGTCGGCGGTGTGATCACTGAACGCCGCCAGTTGCTTCTGTTCGGCGAAGACCGACGACCGGAACGCGTTCTCGTCCATGCCGAGCAGCGCCCGTACGTAGCGGCCCACTTCGGTCGGACCGTCGGCCACGACCTGGCCCGCCGTGGTGACCCGGGCTTTCACCGTGTGGTTCATCCCGCTGATGCTTCGGCGGATGACGTAGTGGTGTTCGTCATGATCGAGACCGAGCTCGACCACGCACTCGCCGGTGGTCCCCGAGGTGGCGATTCCCTGCTTCGGGGTGCGGGCCCGGCCGTAGAGCGCCCACGTGATCGCTTCGAGCAGGCTCGACTTTCCCGCCCCGTTCGGACCGTAGATGCCAACAAGCCCGGGCGGAATCTCGAGATCGAGGCTCTCGAAGACCCGGAAGTTGCGCAGCGAGATCGAACGGACCTCCATTACGCCCGGCCTTTCGAACCGGTCATTCCGAACCCTGGTCCAGGGATCGATCGATCGCCTTCTCGAGGTAGTCGCTGCCCGTGCGGAGGACAGCTTCCGGATCGATGTCGTCGAGGACCTGGCCGGCGACGAAGGACTGCCACCGGGCCGACAGCGTCGCGAGATCGGGCAGGTCCTCGACGGGCGCCACCACCGTGCCGAACCTGGGCGTGACGTTGATGTGCAGCAGATGGGCCGCAGCGTCACGAATCGCGTGGAGGTCGACGAGCCGGTAGACGTCGGGGTCCACGCCGTCGACCTCGATCCGAGCGACGGAACCGGCAGGTGCGTCGGCGAATGCCTCGGCCAGCGCGCTCTGCAGCTCGACCGGGCCGATCCCGAAGGCCGGAATCACCGGTGCGGTGTAGAGGATGCGCTGTCCACCGAGGCCGTGATGGGTCGCCTTGCCGGACTCGGTCTCGACCGAGAGAAAGCCCTTCGGGCGACCGGGATCATCGGCGAACCCGAACGTGTCGGTCGACCCGGCGTACCAGATCCCCGGTCGGACGGTGGTGTGGATGTGGTAGTGACCGAGCAGGACGAGATCGGACTGCAACTCCGCGTCGTCGACCTCGATCTCGTTCACATCGGCGTACTTGCGCTCGACCGAATGGACAAGTGGATGCGTCAGCAGAACGTTGACCCGGTCCGCCGACCGGGAGCGTCCGGCCTCGCGCAGGGCCTCAACCGCGGACTCGGCGGTCCGAGCCTGCGGCACGGCGTGGATGCGCACGCCGGGCAGATCGATCGCCTCGTAGCGCATCTGATAGGCGAATCGGAACTCCGGGAACGCGTCGGCCAACACGGCGTAGGGGTTCCCGGCACCGGGTAGACGGGGCGTGTCGTGATTGCCGCTGATGGCCACCAGCGGCACCCCGTGCGCCCGAATGCGCGACAGGGCAGCCATGGCGACGCGGAAGCTCCGATA
>JANPFX010000148.1:0-2827 GCA_031423635.1 Acidimicrobiia bacterium
GGCAACGTGGTCAAGCTCGTCACCAACCAGTTGTGGTTCATCGCCGCGGCGGCGATCGGCGAGGGATTCGCGATCGGTGTCGGAAACGGGGTCGAACTGGGCACGCTGTGGCATGCCATCAAGGAGAGCGTCGGTGACAGCTTCGTGGTTCGCCACGACGCACCGTCGATCTTCGCCGGGCATTACGACCCGTCGTTCTCGCTCGATCTGTGCCGCAAGGACCTTGGGCTCATCCACGAGTTGGGTGAAAACATCACCGCATCGCTCCCGATGACCGATGCGGCCATCGCCACGTTCGGAGCCGCGATCGATCGGTATGGGCCGCATGCCGCCGAACTCCACGTTGCCAAACGGATCGAAGACGACTCCCAACTGTCGTTCCGACTCGACGGCGACTGGACGCCACCATGGGAACAGTAGATCCGCCGGGTCGAGCCCCCTTCCTGAACGCAACGAAAGGCCTGCGATGAAGCTCAACGAAATCCTCGACCTCGATCGATACCCTCTGCACGATCGGTCGTCGGCCGGGCATCTGGCCATGGTGAATGAGGCCCGGGCCGAGTTGCGACGTGACGGGTGCGCAGTGATCAAGGATCTGGTCCGGCCCGCCGCGGTCCGAGCGATCAGCGACGAGATCGTCGCCCGAAAACACGCCACCCACTTCTCGACCCAACACATCAACCCGTACTTCCACGTCACCCCCAACCCGGACTATCCGGATCGCCATCCGGTGAACACGTTCATCGAGCGGTCGAGCGGATTCATCCCCGGCGACGCATGGGAACCATCAACCGCAACCAGTCGCCTGTTCCACAGCACCGAGCTTGCTTCGTTCATCGCGGACTGTCTCGAAGTCGACTCGCTCCACTGCTACGCCGACCCGCTCGCTGGACTCACCGCGAACATCCTCGACCCCGGCCAGCAGTTCACGTGGCACTTCGACACCAACGAGTTCGCCGTGACCGTTCTCGTCGACGAGGCGGACGAGGGTGGCCTCTTCGAATACGCACCGATGATCCGCACCACGGCCGACGAGAACTTCGAAGCCATCCAGGAAATCCTTGAAGGTGGCAACCAGGGAGTCCACACGCTCAACCTTCAAGCGGGTGACATGCAGATCTTCCGAGGCCGGTACTCGCTGCATCGGGTGAGCCGTGTTCCCCTCGGCTCGTCACCGCGGCATTCGGCGATCTTCGCCTACACCCAAGAGCCTGGCGTGATCGGACGACTCGAACGCACCCAGCAGTTGTTCGGCCGAGTGCTCCCCGAACACGAAGCCGCCGAACGTGCGCGAGTCCGTTCCGACGCACTCATCGACTGAGCGATTCGACCAGTCGGTTACGCCGTTGCGACGACGGTCCAACCGCCGCTGACCCACCGGGACTGATCGGACCAACGGTCAAGGAACTCAGTGCGCACGCCAGCACGCTCGTCGTCAGTCATCGACCGGTAGTCGTCACCAACACCCACGGGCAACACCGACGACAGCCACGTCCACGCATTCGGCCCCGAGATCCGTCGCACGGCACGGACCGCATGCACCGATCGAACGGTCCATCCGCCACGGGTGATCTCATCGACGAAAACATCCGCATCGCCGAAACGGTGGTGGGGATAGTCACTCGGCTCCCAAGCGTCCGGGATGACGGTCTTGGTAGCGGACCAGAACCGGTGGAACGGCGTAACGTCGGCCACTTCGCCCAGCGTCGTGGCGACGAGGGTGCCACCGCCTGCGGTGAGCTGACGAATGTAGGCAAGGTCAGCCGCGGCGTCCGGGCAGAACGGCAGAACCAGGTTGCTCACCACGGCGTCGAACGGCGGACGATCAGGGTGCAGAGCGGCCGCTGTTCCCACCACCCGTACACAGCGACCCTCGTCGTTGAGCGCGCTCAGGAGTTCGGCGTTCGGATCGAGGGCAACGACGTGGAGTTCGGGGGCGCGACGAATGAGAAGTGAGGTCACGAGTCCCGTTCCGGCGCCATGATCGAGAACGCGCCCGCCCTGGCCAAGTGCGTGAGCGGCCCGACGGGTGGTCGACTCAGCGAAAGGCCGGGCGAAAGGGGCAATGTACCGTTCGTACGATCGACGGGCGGCGTTCATCGCGCCGAGCCGTGGGTGCGGTCACTCGGCCCGACCGGACCGGCGACGAAGACTCAGGAGCTTTGGAGAAGGCGAGCGGACCCGACCGGGTCCGAAGTCGTCACGCTCATCTGATGCCGAGGGTGGCGTCGGCGCCGGCGACTCGGCCACCGGCGGCTCGGAGCATCGCCTCAGCAGGGCGCGAGAGCGGTGCGGTGACCCTGGTGATCAGCATGTCGGTGTCGGTACGGCCGTTGCGAACCGTGGGTCCGAACGCACTCCAGAACGCACCCTCCGCGGTGATCGTCAACTCGGCCGGAAGGTCGGCCTGGGTGGCGACCACACCGATTCCGTCGAGGGCGGCGCGACCTCGGGCGACGATCGGCCGAACGACATGGTCCTCGTCGGGGACGCCCCATTCGCGATGCAGGGCGCACAGACGGTCGTGGTCCTCCTGCTTGAGGTCTTCGGTGGTGGTGGCGATACGCACTCGCAAACCGCGCTCAACGAGCCTCGGGATAGCCGAACAGACATCAGCAAAATTCTCCTCGCCGCGTTTGGTGTCGTTGGCGACAGCATCGGGAGCATCGAGCGATATCTGTATGTGGACGTTCTTTCCGGCGAGAGCCTCGACGATACGTTCGAGTCGGGGACCATGGAAGAGCGATCCGTTCGAGAGAACCACCGTCGGCAGGATCTCCGAGATTCGGGCGATCGTGGAGGGCATCGACGGCACCATGAAGGGCTC
>JANPFX010000149.1:0-21436 GCA_031423635.1 Acidimicrobiia bacterium
GTCCGCTCCGCTCGCCGAGATCGTGCAGCGATT
The DNA here is from genome assembly GCA_031423635.1 of Acidimicrobiia bacterium. Lineage (GTDB taxonomy): Bacteria > Actinomycetota > Acidimicrobiia > Acidimicrobiales > JANYDT01 > JANLQX01. Next base: position 34 of record JANPFX010000149.1, read on the forward strand.
CGTCAAGCGGTCCGACAACACCTATGCCGAGCTCCTCACCAAGGAACTCGGCGCGCGGCTCGGTGCCGGTTCGACGGCGAGCGGCGCGGACTTCGACGATCCGAGCAGCGACGCAGACGTCGGCACCGGCCCCCGGCGCGACACACCGGCCACGATGATCCCCTTGGCCGACAGTGCCGCGCGAAACCGTTCGAGGTTGGCGAGAGCCGGATCGGCGACCGTTGCGGCATCATTGCGATGGTTTCCGTCGACGGAGAACGCTGACAACCAACCGGACTCTCCGGGCGTGAACGCGGCCTTCCACGAGGCGATGCGGGTGAGGCGGTCGTAACGCGTGTCGTCGAGCACGAGGGACCCCGAGACCCGGGTGATACCCGAAGACTTCACCGCCGTCGCCAATTCGGCCAGCTGTGTCGCCCCGAACGTGGGATCGCCGGAGGCGCGGAACACGAGGTCCCCGTTCATCGTGCCCTTCGCCAACGGCCCATCGGCGAACACGTCCGTTGAATATCTCGCATCGGTTCCCATTGCCGACAGCGCCGCTCCGGCGATGTACATCTTCTGGGTTGAGGCCGGTATCAGGCCTCGATCCGCGTTGCGCTCGAACAGCACCGGCCCGTTTCTGTCGACGGCGATGTAGACACCGAAGCGCGACGACGTCGAACTGGCCAGCGCGGCGTCCACACGCGACCGGAGCTCGTCGATCGAAGAAGCCGGCGGACGGCTGGTGGTCGCGACGCCACCGGGTCGAAGGGTCGAGGTGACGCCGGTCGGCGCGGTCGTGACGGTCGTGGACGCGTCAGCCGCCGTGGTCACCGAACCGGTCGAAGGAATCAAGGGAGCGACGGTCGACGTGCTCGGACCGGCAGCGACAGCGGACGTCGTTGTCGACACACCGGTCACCGGCACCGGTCCGCCGCCCGACGTCGTCGTCGGCGGGAAAGACAAATCCGGTGGCTGTCCGACAGCGGTGATCGGCGGAGCGCCGACGCCGACCTGGGAGACGACCGAGGCGGTGACCGACGCTCCGTCGGCGAACGTGAGAGGTACAACGAACGCGCCGACGACGACAGCGATCCCGACGCGGTGCATCCGACGTGATCGATCCCGAACCGTTGTCACCTTGCGCAGTTCCTCCCTGTCGTCAGCTCCGCTTGCTGCGGAGCTCCTCGAGTCGAGCTTCGACTCCGACCAGGCGTGCCGACGCCGCGGCGTGCAGCGCGCTGGCGCGCTCGTAGAGATCCGCTGCTCGTTCGATCCCGATCGTGCCGTCGTCCATCTGCGCAGTGACCATCGTTAACTCCTCCACGAGCTCCTCGAACGACATCGCTGCGATTGGTCGGGGTGTTGACAACGCCGACGCCTGTTCTCCGGGGGACCTATCGGACATTTCGAACCTCCACGTGAAGCTGGCCAACGGCCAGGGTGATGTCGAGGGCGGAGCCCGACGACGTCTGTGCGGCGTCTCGCAAGACCCGTCCATTGCTGTCGCGCACGACTGCATAGCCCCGCTCGAGGACGCGGGTGGGCGAGAGTGCATCCATCCGCGCCTGCAGCACAGCAAGCCGATTCGACGCATCTGCCGCCCGACGACGGAGCGAGCTCGACGGATCGATCAGATCCACTCGGCGGCGTGCAGCATCGCAACGCGCCGGAAGCACCCGGTCCCAGGCCACCGATGCGAGGATGACCCGTTCGCGGGCGACGCGCGCCGCCAGGGCATCGCTCCATCGAATGCCGGACAGCGACTGGTGGAGCGCAGCGCAACGTCGATCAAGGGCGCTCTCCCAACGGATCCCGCCCAACCGACTGCGCGAACCGAGCGAGCGGTTGTGCATCGCTCGGGCCACGTCGGCGAGGGATCGATCCAATGCGCGATGCAAGGCATCGCGATCCGGGACGACAGCCTGTGCGGCGATCGACGGAGTGCCGCAACGAAGGTCGGCGATGTCATCGCACACGGGTCGATCGCCATCGTGGCCGATGGCCGATACAACAGGCTTCGGGCACATGGCGACGGCGCGACAGAGGTCTTCATCGGAGAACGGGAGAAGGTCGACCGCGCTGCCGCCGCCGCGGGCGAGCACGATGACATCGATGTCCGGAGCGAGGACGAGTTCATCGATCGCACGGCGAACCGACTCCGCTGCCCCCGCGCCCTGCACTGCGGTTTCGAGGAACCGGACGGGGAAACCGGGATAGCGAGCCGCGACCACCGCTTCGATGTCACGGCGAACCGCCGCGTCGGTTCCGCACACCACACCGATCCCACGCGGGAGCATCGGAATGGGTCGGCGAGGACGGTCGATCAGACCTTCGGCGGCGAGCCTGGACCGCACCTGGATGAGAAGCGCTGCAACCGCGCCCTCGCCGACGGGAAGTACCTCTTCGGCTTCCATGCGGATCTGCACTTTGCGCTGTTGCAGGGTCACCCGACCGACAACCGATACCCGTTCGCCGTCGACGATCCGGCTCTTGCGGGCGCGGCCACCGGAGATCAGCACCGGGAGGTCGAGCGCGCGATCGCGCAGGGTGAACCAGATTGCGCCCTGTTGGGTGACCCGACGGTCGTGCACGTCACCTTCGACCTGCACGCGTCCGGGCACGGCAAGTGCTCGTCCGACCTCGGCATAGAGACGGGTCAGCGAGACCGCGCGAACCGTCGACACCGCGGCGGGGCCGGGCGCCGCCATCCAGTCCGGAGCCGGCAGCGAATGCGCGAGGGGGTCCGGCGCCGATTCGACGGACGCCCACGGCAGTTCCTCGTTGGCAGCGCTCACCCTTCCATTCTCCCCCGGGGATAGGACAAAACGGCGGAGGTGATTCCCACGGACTCCGACAACGCCGCCCCCGCCTACCATGGACCCTATGACTGACATCCTCGACCGGTCGACCATCGTGCTCACGGTGACCGACGGAGCCCGCTCCACCGTGCTCGACGCGCGTGCCGCCGAACTCGATGCCGACTCCCTCGCGCTCTGGCTCGAGGTCGGCGCGACGAACGGCCCGCGCTGGGCATACGAGATGTACTTCCAGCCGCTCTCCGAGACGAATGCCACCGATCACATCGAAGACGCCGGCGGCGGTCTTTCCCTGGTCGTGCCGGCCTCGTCCGTCGAGCGGTTGCGTGGCGCCACCCTCGACATCGCGGCCGACGGCTCCGGGATGGTCCTGCTCAACCCGAACGAGCCGGCCAAGGCCGAGCCCAAGCCCATGCCGGTCTTCGACGCGACCGCCCTCGAAGGGCCCGTCGCCGCTCGAGTCCTTGAGGTCATCGAGCACCAGGTGAATCCGTCGATCGCCAGTCACGGCGGTTTCGCCACGCTCGTCGGCGTGGACGGCGACACCGTGTATCTCACCATGGGCGGCGGTTGCCAGGGGTGCGCCATGTCGAAGGCAACGCTTCGTCAAGGCATCGAGGTCGCCATCAAGGATGCGTGCCCCGAGATCACCACGGTCGTCGACGTGACCGATCACGCATCGGGCGACAGCCCCTTCTACACCTGAGCCAACGACGTGACGTGAATCACACTTGGCGTCCGCGACTCTTTGGTTCGAGCCGCCGTTGGAGAACTCGAATCAACGGAATCCGTCACCGTTGGTTCACCGAAAAGTCCCGCTCGATTCCGTCACGAGCGGGACTTTTCATTTCTTCACCATGGCGACCCGCGTCCGGCGGACTTGGCCGAGCCGACCGGCTACCGGTAAACCCAAGGGAATGACCCTCAACCTCTCCGCCGATGACGTCCTCGCCACGACCAGGGCCGTTCGCAAGCGGCTGGACTTCGACCGACCTGTCCCCCGCGAACTCGTCCAGGAATGCGTGGACCTCGCGTTCCAGGCGCCGACCGGATCAAACCGCCAGCACTGGCACTTCATGATCGTCGACGACCCTGCGAAGAAGCAGGCCATCGCTGACCTCTACGGAAAGGCCTTCGATCCCTACGTCGGCCAGAGCAACAACGATTTCGGCATCGGGGATACGCGCACCGACCGCGCCGGGGCGATCAGGGACTCGGCGACGTTCCTGCGTGAGGAGTTCCACCGCGTCCCCTACATGGTCATACCGTGCATGACCGGCCGCGTACCGGAGAAGCTGCCGGTGTTCGCCCAGGCGAGTCAATGGGGCTCGCTGCTCCCGGCGTTCTGGAGCTTCATGCTCGCCGCCCGGGCACGAGGCCTCGGCACCGCATGGACGACGCTGCACCTCGTCTACGAGCGCGAGGCGGCCGAGATACTCGGCATCCCCTTCGACGAGGTCACCCAGGGGGGACTGACGCCGCTTGCCTACACGCTGGGCACCGACTTCAAGCCCGCACCGCGCCTCGACTCCGCGGCCCTCACCCACTGGAACACCTGGTAGCCGAGACGCGTTCCGGTGTCTCGTCGCTGCTGAAGGGGCTGGACACGCACCTTTCGCGTCGCTCGGGGCCAAGGGCAGGGGTCGGCGCCGGGGGCCACCTCGCCCCTTTGGCCTGCGGCGCCCTCCTCGCCCTAGCCTCGTCGACGTTCGCGCTGCACCGACCGAGGGAAAACCATGTCCGACTCGCTCTTCGACCTGACCGGAAAGACGGCGATCATCACCGGCTCCACCAAGGGCATCGGCAAGGCCATCGCCTTCCGCATGGCCCAGCACGGTGCCAACGTGGTCATCTCCAGCCGCAAGGCCGACGCGTGCGAAGCCGTGACTGCGGAGATCAACGCAGCGGGCTACTCCGGGTCGGCGATGTCGGTTCCCTGCAACATCGGGTACAAGGATCAACTGCAGGCGCTCGTCGACACGACCGTCACCGCCCTCGGACCGGTCGACATCCTCGTGTGCAACGCGGCGATCAACCCGTTCGCCGGTCCGATGGTCGAGATCCCCGACGATGCCTTCGACAAGATCATGGCCTCGAACATCCGGTCGAACCACTGGCTGTGCAGCATGGTCCTCCCGTCGATGAAGGAGCGCCGGCAGGGATCGATCATCATCGTCTCGTCGATCGGTGGCTTGCGCGGAAACGCGATCCTCGGCGCATATGGGATCTCGAAGGCGGCCGACATGCAGATGGCCCGGAACATCGCCGTCGAATACGGACCGTTCAACGTTCGGGCGAACGCCATCGCCCCCGGTCTCGTGCGGACGGACTTCGCCAAGTACCTGTGGGAGAACGAGGAGATCCTGAAGACCGCAACCTCAGGATCGGCGCTGCGCCGCATCGGCGAGCCCGACGAGATCGCCGGGGCCGCAGTGTTCCTCGCCTCGGGTGCGGGAGCGTTCACGACCGGCCAGACCATCGTGTGCGACGGCGGCGCGACGATCTGACTGGGCTCGTTTCCCGACGAGGGAAGAACTCCGGTCCGACCGTGGTTGAGGGATCCGGGAGGGTTTCTCCTACCGGGGTAGTGCAAACCTCGGAGATGAGGAAGAATGTTGGCCATGACTGACACCGCTGTGCTCTCCGACGACGCCCGCACCGAGCGGATGAAGGCGTTGCAGAGCGTCATCGAACTGATCCGTCCCGTCGTCCAGCAGGACGGAGGCGACCTCGCGCTCACGTCCGTCGACGTCGAGACCGGCATCGTCGAGGTGCGCCTCCAGGGCTCGTGCAGCTCCTGCGCCGTGTCGTCGACCACGCTGCAGGCCGGCGTGAATCGCATTCTCAAAGACCGCCTCCCGTGGGTCACCGAGGTCATCGGCGGAGTGGAAGAGATGGACGTCGACGAGAGCCGTTCGATGGGCCGCGGCGGCTACGTCCCCAAGTTCGACTGACCCTCCAAGATCCCGACAGGCTGACCCCGTGGCCGGAGCAGTCGCTTCGCTGAGCCTCGGTCGTCTCACATCGGCACAGCGCTGTCATCGTTTTCTCGCCACCATCGTCGATCCGGAGACGAAACCCCGGCCGGTCGCCAAGGGCGCATTCCGCCTCGATGCTGCGGTACGCGAGGCGATTCGCGTCGCCCATGAGGTGGCCGATCAACGAAACGTGACGGTTGCCGACACGCTCGACGAGACCCCTCCCCCGGGGCTCGCGGCGGAGGAACGATTCCGGTTCACGCGGGCCCTGCAGGCCTACAGCGAGTTCGTCGGCGACGATCTCGTTTCGCTCCACCCGAGCGCCGGCGAGTTCCTCGAACGGCCGAGTAGGACCGGGCGTTTTCGCCTCACCGGGCGTTGTGACACCACCGTGGTCGATCGGGCGACGGGAGTCATCGAGATACGGCGCGTCCATCTCGGGTCACGGCGGGTCACGTCGTACTTGTCCGAGGACCAGATGCTCGAAGAACCGATCACCGATGACGCGGGGAACGCGTCCGTTGACATCGACAACGACGCCCTCCTCACTCTGCTGATCACCAAAGGAGGGCCGACCGAAACCGACGCGCTCGCCCGAGTTCGGCACATGTGGCTGGGCGCGTCAACGGGAGAGCGCGTCACGGACATCACTGCGGTGACGGTTCGCACGGCCGCTCAGCAGCTCAATGCCCTCGTCGAGTCGGCGCTGGCGGATCCCGTCGAGACCCCGGGGTGGTGGTGCGACTCCTGCCCGGCGATCCGTTCGTGCTCCGCCGTCTCCTCGACCACCGATCAAGACCTTGCCGAACGACTGAGCCGAGCCGTCGAACCGACGGTGCGATCGTGAGCCGACTCGCGGCGGGCCGCGAAGCGTGGACCGAGGATGATCTCGGGGCGCCGTTCCAGCCGTCCCCCGGCGTGCTCGTCATCACGGCGTCGAAGGCGCGGGACCTGGCAGCCTGCCCGCGCCGATACGGCCTCGCCCACGTGCTCCGCCTCGAGCCTGACCCTGATGCGGCCGAGCAGACCGAGGAACTCGCCCTCGGCCTCTCGTTGCATCGCGAGCTCCGGCTACGGCATGCTCCGATGGCGGGTCATGACGACGAAGGGTTCCTCGACCCGATGTCTCCGCAGTCGGCATGGCTGTCGCAGCGGATCGTGGCTCACCGCGAGCTGTGCCCCGCAACCCTTCACGGCGACGACGTCCGCTACGTGGACGGCGAATGCGATCTCCAGTGGTTCCGTGTTCGTCGCAACGTGATCGTACGTGGACGTATCGACGCGCTGTGGCTGCACCACGACGGGACCCTCGAAGTTCGTGATTACAAGAGCGGGCATGTGGCCGAATCGATCGACGATGATCCCGCGGCGCTTCTCTACGGCCTCCTTGCGCTTGCGCATCCGCTCACCCGGTCACGCCGCGAGGTCACCGCAGTGCGGGTCTCCTACGAAGCCCTCAGGTCGCAGGGGAGCTTCGTCGTGTCGTTGGACTTCGACGAGGCAACGATCCGGCGCGCCCTCGCGTTCGTCCAGTAGGTGGACGAACGCATCCGGGGAGAGCGGCGCTTCTCGGCTACTCCGTCCCCGTGGGCGTGCAGCACATGCGCGTACCAGCACACGTGTCCGTTCTCGGCGTCTCGCGGTCGCGGTTCTCTCGGAGGAGACTGACGGCATGGAAGAAGAAGCGGTCCGACCCGAGGACCCGGCCAGCGATGAACTCCGCGAACCGAGGCGGACGTTGGCCTCGACGAGGGCGTGCGTGGTCGTGGGGGTGGTCGCGTTCGGCGTGCAGTTGTTGATCGTGAAGTCCAGCGGAGTGGGGTGGCCACGTGCGCTGTCCTCCGCGGCGTTCCTCGGTGTCTTCACCGGATTCGGGCTGTGGTGGATGACGAGGATCCGGCGTCGGATCCGACCCGAGGTCGCGAAACCCGACGAACGCGATCCGTCATCGCCGCCACCTGTCGGCGGATGGGCCAACCCGTCGAGAGGCCAGGACGTGCTCGGCCGGTTCAGCCGCGCGCTCCGTTCGTTCCTCAAGGGGCCACGCCCCCCAAGATGACGTAGCTCAGCCGAGGGCGGCGATCGCGTCGGCCGCGGCGAGCGTGCGCCGCGCGTTGTCGACGTGGAGGTTCTCGATCATCCGCCCATCGACCGTGACCACGCCGCGTCCATCGGCAACGGCTTCGTCGAACGCTGCGATCACGCGTCGGGCGTGCTCGATTTCGGCGTCGGTTGGCGCCCACACCTCGTTGCACGGTTCGACCTGACTGGGGTGGATCAGCGTCTTGCCGTCGAAGCCCATCTGCGCGCCGACGATGCACTCGGCCCGGAAGCCATCGGGGTCTTTCACGTCGTTGAACACTCCGTCAAGAATGCTCACGCCGGCCTCACGGGCGCCGAGCAATGCCGTTGCCAGATGAGGGAGCAGCGGCGCTCGGCCGGGTATCTGCGCGGCCCGGAGTTCCTTCGCGAGATCGTTCGTGCCCATGACCAAGACGTTGACGCGGGGGTGTGCGGCGATCGCGCGCACGTCGAAGATGGCCGTGGGTGTTTCGACCATCGCCCAGATCCGCGTCTCGGCAGGCGCGCCCGCCGCGTCGAGCGCGTGGGAAACCGCATCGAGCGTGCCGACCGATGACACCTTCGGGATGACCACGGCGGCTGCCGTCGATGTTGCTGCGGCGGCGATGTCGGCGGCTCCCCACGCAGTGTCGAGGCCGTTGCAGCGGATGGTGATCTCCCGTCGCCCGTAAGCACCAGAGCGGGCGGCGGCAACGGCGTTGACGCGGGCTTGCTCCTTCGCGTCGGGGGCAACTGCGTCCTCGAGGTCGAAGATGAGTGCGTCGGACGGAATCGTCTGCGCTTTCTCCAGAGCGCGTTCATTCGCGGCCGGCATGTAGAGAACGGAGCGGCGGGGGCGAAGATCGCTCATGATGGATTCCCTAGGTACGCGTATTACTTGGCGAAGCCGTAAGCGGCGGCGAGTTCCGGGTCACGGGCGGAGAGCGATCGGGCCAGCTCCACGACCACCCGGCACTGCTTCACCGAGGCGTCGTCTTCCATCTTCCCGTCGAGCATGATCGCCCCGGTACCGTCGCCCATGGCGTCGATGACCCGCTGGGCCTGCGCCACGTCGGATGGACGGGGCGAGAATACGCGTTTGGCAATGTCGATCTGCACGGGGTGGAGGCTCCACGCCCCCACACAGCCGAGGAGGTACGCGTTGCGGAACTGGTCCTCGCATGCCATGGTGTCCTTGATGTCGCCGAACGGACCGTAGAACGGCAGGATGCCGTGCATCACGCAGGCATCGACCATGCGGGCCATCGTGTAGTGCCAAAGATCCTGCTGATGGGTGGACCGGGCAGTTTCCGGAGCGGAAGGACTCGGGTCGTCACGGACGAGGTAGTCAGGGTGGCCGCCACCGACCCGTGTGGTCTTCATACGGCGGTTCGCAGCAAGGTCCGCCGGGCCGAGGGAGAGCCCCTGCATGCGCGGGGAGGCGCCGCAGATCTCCTCGACGTTCGCCATTCCCCGAGCGGTCTCGAGAATCGCGTGCACGAGCAACGGCTTGGTGAGACCCGCCTTGGCCTCGAGCTGGGCGAGCAACCTGTCCACGAAGTGGATGTCCTCGGCTCCCTCGACCTTCGGGATCATGATCACGTCGAGCTTGTCGCCCACTTCGGTGACCAGCGTGGTGAGGTCGTCGAGGGCCCACGGCGAGTCGAGGCTGTTCACACGGGTCCACAGCTGCGTATCGCCCATGTCGACGGTCTTGGCGACATGGACCAACCCGGCCCTCGCCGCCTCTTTGTCCGTTGCCGGCACTCCATCCTCGAGGTTGCCGAGGAGGATGTCGACGGTGGGAGCGATCTCGCCCACTTTGGCCACCATCTTGGCGTTCGACGGTGGGAAGAAGTGGATCATCCGGCTCGGCCGGAACGGGATCTCGCGAACCGGAGCAGGAGCCCCGACCGCAAGGGGTTTGAAGAAGTCTTTGGCGCTACGCATGAACCTTCCAAACTACGGCCGACCGGAGATTTCCGCCATCTCGGCGCGACCTGACGGCTACCTGCCGAAGTCGTCGGCGACGGCTGGCGCTCCCGCCGGCGGTTCAGTTGTCTAGGAACGGGCGACGACTCGGGGTTGCGTTAGGAGGAAGGGTCGGGTCGCCGTTATCGTCGTCCTTTGCGAAGATCACGGCGTGCGTGGCCTCGGCATGCTTCCCGATGTTCGTCAGTGCGAGGCGGCGGGACGCGGCATCCGTGACTCGATCGAGGCTCGGCTTCGTGAAGTCGGTGCTCGTGCCTCACCAGCGCCGTCGGAAACGGAACAGAGGTCAAGATGTGGAGTCGACGGTGAGCGTGGTCCGAGTCGTGCTCGCCGACGGTCACCACATCATCCGTTCGGGCCTCAAGGCCGAGCTCGGACCGGCCTTCCTCGTCGTGGGTGAGGCCGACGACGCCGAGGGAGCCATCGAGGTGATCGACACCCATCGTCCCGATCTCGTCGTGTGCGACCTTCACATGCCTCGCGGCGGCAGGGCACGGAAGCCGATTTCGACCGAGGCCGTGCCAGTGGTCTGGGCGCCATCGGAGAGCCCTAGATTCGGCGAGGGCTCGCTCCCTCCCAGCCCCCCGATGAGGACTGAAATGATCACGAACATCGACCACTACTTCGAGAGTGGATGCGGTCGCTGCGATCGCTTCGCCACCCCCGACTGTTCGACAAAGTTCTGGCACGAGGGGCTGCTCGATCTGCGGCGAATCTGTCGAGATGCCGGCCTGTCCGAGCACGCCAAGTGGGGCCACCCGTGCTTCATGCATGCAGGACGCAACATCGTCATCATTGGCGCGTTCCGCGACGACTTCCGGCTGACGTTCTTCAACGCAGTGCTGATGCGCGACCCGCACGGGGTACTGATCGGTCAGGGGCCGAACAGCAGCCATCCCGACTGCTTCAAGTTCAACGACAACGGGCAGGTGGCCGCATCGGAGGCGATCATCCGCGAGTATCTCGCCGAGGCGATGGTTTACGCCGAACAAGGCATCCGGCCACCGAAGGTCGAGCGCGAGCTGGATCTCCCGGACGAACTCGTCGAAGCCCTTGAGTCCGACCCAGAGCTTGCACAGGCGTTCTCGTTGCTCACCCCGGGACGACAGCGCAGCTACGTCTTCGCGCTCAACTCCGCCAAGACCTCGGCCACCAAGGTCTCCCGGATCATCAAGTACCGCGAGAAGATCCTCGCCGGCAAGGGCGCCCTCGACCGATAGCCGGTCGCCACATGGAGCAGGATGACCGCATGACGAACGGAACCGAATCGGGCAGGCCGACTGATCGGAGAGGACACAGCGCACGTGAGCGCAGGGGCCGGTCAGATGGACGGCTTCAGCCGGCAAGCCCGGGCCAGCACGGCGTGGCGAGCGAACACCGCCGGGCGAGATGGCCCAACGGTGAGCCCGGAGAGCAGGAGTATCGGGTCACCGAAACCGATATCGCACGGGAGCGACGCTGGGACCGCGGTGACTCCGACGGCGATCTGAAGGACACCGACGTCGGACGGACATTCGCCGGCGACCTGTGATCCCGCTGCCGGGCGTGCGGTGAACTCCAGTTCGGCGAGCAGGGTCGCGACACCAGACGCGGTGAGTCGAGCGACCGAGTAGCGGCCAGGTGCTCCGTCGAAGGACGCGACTCGATCATCCGGGAAGACCGCCAGCAGAGGACGCGGTCCGCGGTCGCTCATTTCATCGACGAGTTGCACGAAAGCGATAGCTCGTTCCAGCGGCTTGGCGAGCGGAGCGCTCGCCACTGGGCCAGCTTGAGTCGACGACAACAGCAACAGCATCATCGCAATCCAGTGTCGGCTCGAGACACAATTTGCCTTCCCATGGCTCAGGATGAGTCGTTGTCAGTTGCTCGAAGGGTGGCGCGGCAAATTCACTCTTCTTAGAGAGCGAGGTGGAGCCGGAGTGCTTCGTCGACGAGCATCAAGAGATCGACGGGCACGGCACCGACTCGATGACCGACGCGCGCGATGTCCACCGACCGAACCTGTTCGGCCTGAGCTTTCGAATCATGGTCAAGCCCTGTGTCCGACGATGGGAGCAACACCTGAAACGGATAGACACGAGCGGTGTTCGATGTGATGGGAACAACGGTGACCACACCTCTCTGGAGGCGTTGGGCGGTCTGATTCGCCCCGTCATTTGTGACGATCACCGCCGGTCGACGCTTGCTTGCGTCCGCGCCGATCACCGGTTCCAGTTCGACGAGGACGATGTCGCCTCGGCGCATCAGGTGATTCCGTCAGCCGACGACGCGTCCCACACGTCTCCGTCGCCGGACTCGGACCATTCACGCCAGGCATCCTCATACGCCCCGCCGAGTTCGGTGGCCCGAAGGAGACGAACGGCCTTGTGAACGACCGCCGACCTCGAAGCGAGACCCTGGGTCTGCGCATACTCGTCAAGATACGCAACATCGTCATCCGGCAGACTTACGCTGACCTTCATACCGTGATGCTACCAAAGGTAGCATCACGGTAGGAACTGAGTCTCACCCCTCCGCCTCGAGCTTGGCCATCTGGCGGAACATCTCGAAGATGTCCATTCCCGCATAGCCCGAGTCGATCGACCGGTAGACGGTGTCGACGTTGACGGCGATGCGCCCCCACTCCCCCCAATCACGAAACTCGCCAAGTGCAATGTCGTGCGCCGCATCGCTCGCCGACATCCCGGCGGCGTGACGGGCCGACGCCTCACGCTCGATCATCGAGAGGTACTCCCGGCAGTCACGAACATCGGCAAGCGTCGACACCGGTCCGTGACCGGGGACCACGACCGACGGTGCCATCTTCTCGATCAGATCGCATGCGGCGATCCAGTTGGACAGCGGTCCCGCCCACACGATCGGCGTGCCGTGCGAGAACAGGATGTCGCCGGTGAACACCGTTGCGGCATCGGGCACGTGCACGATCGTGTCACCGGCCGTGTGTGCGGGGCCGACCTCGTGGAGCTCGACGATGCGACCACCCACGCTGATGTCGTGTCGGCCGGAGAACGTCTCGGTCGGCGGCGTGGACTCGATGCCGCTGAAATCGAAGGCGCCGAAGAAGCTGCGGAAGAGCTCGCCGATCTCGCCCGGGGCATTGTTGAGCGAGAGCATCATCGACGCGGGAACCTCGGCCATCTCGTGGGCGGTCGCCGCACTCGCAACGATCGCCGCATTCGTCACCAGTTGGTTGCCGTAGCAGTGATCGCCGTTGGCGTGCGTGTTCACCAGCGTGGCGATCGGTGACCGCGCGCGGATCCCTGCCATCGCGTCGAGCATCTCCTGCGTGAGTTTGAGATCGAAGAGCGTGTCGACCAGCAACGACACCCCGTTGCTCTCGATCAACCCGGCGTTGCTCCACCCCCAGCCGCCGTCGGGCTGCAGGTAGGCGAAGCATCCGTTGGCGACGTCGACCAGACCTTTTTCGTAGTGCACAGGCATGAGCGAACGGTAGCGGCTCGGTACCGTAACTGACACTCCATGCCGGTCGGGATGGCTACTTCGACGTGAGCGCCGCAGCCCCGGCGATCGCCACGAGGATCGTGCGCTCCACCGCCTCGTCCTTCGCCTCCATGACGACGTTCTCGCCCTCGGTGCGCTGGGCGATGACGGCACACACGCAACCGGCGCGCATGCCGTAGACCGATGCACAGGTGAAGACCGTGGCTGACTCCATCTCGTAGTTGAGGATCCCCAGATTGCGGTACTCGTCGGTGATCCCCTGCAGCGATCGGAGCAGGCGGGGGTTGGCCGAGATGGCGGAGCGCTCCTGGCCTTCGAAGAAGGTGTCGACCGACGCGGTGATGCCGACGTGGTGCGGGATGCCGAGCGATGCGGCAGCGTTCGCCAACGCAACCGTGACGAAGGGGTCGCCCGCCGCAGGGAATTCGATCGGAGCGATGTCGAGGGTTGCGCCCTGACGGCGGAGCGCAGCGCTGGTGATGATCACCGATCCGACCGACACGTGCGGTTGCAGCGAGCCGGTTGTTCCCACGCGGATCACGGTGCGTACGCCGATCTGCGCCAGTTCGTTGATCACGATCGATGTCGACGGACCTCCCATGCCGCTCGTGCAGCACAGGATGTCAACACCGTTGGCGAGCGCGCCGACGTAGCTCGTGAGGCCGCGGTGCTCGCTGAGCAGTCGGGCATTGGTGAGCCGCTCCGTGGCGATGTGCTTGGTGCGCTCCGGATCGCCCGAGAGCAGCACGAGGTCGGGCACCCGGCCGGCCAGATCGCTGGGGCCGAATCCGATGTGATATCTGCGGTCGTCGCTCATCTGCCCGAAACTAGTGCTCTGCCGTTCGTGCTCTGCTCACTGACTCCCGCGCAGACCGGCGACGAGCATCTGCCCCGGCCGGCCGATCTCGTCCATCGGGAGCGACTGCTCGTCTCGGCGTATCACTGTGCCGTTCACGAGGACGTGACGCACACCGATGGGCGCGTCGGCGGTGAGCCGCTCGCCGTTCGCCGGGAAGTCACGCACACGGCGCAGTGGACCGGGGGCGACGGTTTCCGGGTCGAACACGCAGATGTCGGCGAATGCGCCCGCCCGCAGGACCCCGCGGTCGACGAAGCCGAACAGATCGGCCTGGACCCCGGTGAGACGGTGCACGGCGTCTTCGAGGGTGAGCGCTTCACGGCCCCGCACCCAATTGCCGAGGAGGTCGGTGGGCAGCGGGGCGTCGCAGATCTGACCGACGTGGGCTCCGGCGTCGGAGAGGCCGAGCGTGACGTGTTCTTCGCGCAGCAGACCGGCAATGCCCTCGGGGTCATCGTTTGCGAGCGTCGCTTTGACACGAAGCGACTTCAGGTCCGGTTCGGCGAGTACCGCGTCGAGGAGCGCATCGAGCGGATGGACCCCGAGCTGCTCAGCAAGGGCCGCGATGCCCAGACCGATGAGCTCGGGTTGGGTCGACTCCATCACGGTGAACGTGTCCCAACGCGGGGTCAGCCGGCGGTTGTCGATCCACGCCTGCTTGGCCCGCTGCCGCCACTCCGACGATTCGTACGCGCGCCGACGATCGGCCTCGCTCAACGGCATCAGCTCGGCGAAAACGGGATTGGTGTTCAACGTGAAGGGTTCCACGAGGTGCATCGAGAAGGCGAGCGGACGGCAGCTGATCTGCGGCCAGACGTTCGCACCCCGCCCGATACCTGCCCGATGGATCTCCATCGCCCTCAGATGGGCCCCGGTCGGGGTCGTGAGCACCGCCGTGTAGGTGACCGGTGCGCCGAGTTCGATCGACAGGTCGTAGCTGTCGGCGAACGACAGGCCCTCTCCCCCGTTGATCCCGACCACGCCCCGCCCTGAGGCAACCACTGCCGCGGCGAGCGCGTCAACCTCTCGTCGGTCGGCGTAACGCGACGGGATCGGGTTGCCGTCCGCACCGCGATGGGTCACAGCGAATGAGGTCGCGAAGCCGAGCGCTCCGGCATCCATCGCCTCGGAGACGGCCGCCGCCATGGTCGTGATCTCGGCATCGGTGGCAACGCGCCCGACCGCCTCATCGCCCAGGGCGTGGAGACGGAGCGCGGTGTGGCCGATGTAGGCGCCGTAGTTCAGCACGCAGCCACGGCGTTCAACGGCGTCGAGATAGTCGGGGAAGGTCTCGAAGTCCCACGGCACTCCTTCGAGGAGGGTGGCCGGATCCATGTCCTCGACCTTCTCCATCGTGGCCGCCATCAGGGCGCGATGCTCCGGACGAACGGGGGCGATCGAGAACCCGCAGTTCCCCGCCACCACGCTCGTGACCCCATGGAAGCACGAAGGCGTGAGCGCCGGGTCCCAGAACACCTGCGCGTCGTAGTGGGTGTGGATGTCGATGAAACCGGGGGACACGACGCAACCCGTGGCGTCGAGGACGTCGTCACCGGCGAACCCATCGATCGTGCCGATCGCCACGACACGATCGCCCTCGATCGCCAGATCGGCCACGATCCCGGGCGAGCCCGAACCATCGACGACGATGCCACCACGGATGACGATGCGCGTTCCCATGCCGACATCCTGCCCCTCTCGGGGCGGCAACAGCCAGCCCGCCGTCAGAACATCACTTCGTGCTCGAGGAACGCACGATGAGCCGAACGTCGAGAACCTCGTGGCCCGGCGGACGCGACGGGTCATCGAGCAGGGCGAGCATGCGCTCCGCAGCGCGACGCCCGAGGTCACGGACGGGTTGGTGCACCGTTGTGAGACCGAAAGCCTCGGCCACGGAGTGGCCGTCGAAGCCGACGACGGCGAGCTCTCCGGGAACATCTATCTGTCGCTCGCGGGCGACTTGGAGCACTCCGAAGGCCATCTCGTCGGACAGACAGAACACCGCAGTCGGACGACGCTCCGGCGACAGGGCGAGCATCTTCCGCGCTGCTGCTGCGCCGCTCTCGACGGTGTACGCGCCACCGAGTTCGATGGCCGGTTCGAGACCAGCCTCCGCCACAACGCGACGAAATCCCTTGAGCCGGAGTCCTGACACCGGGGAGAACCGATCACGAATGCTCCGGCTCCCGATCGTCGCAAGCCGGCGATGGCCGAGTCCGACGAGATGCTCGGCGGCAAGAGCACCGCCGAGCTCGTCATCGATGCCCAGCGTGTGTTCGCCGCCGACCTGTTCGCCGACGATCATGATCGGACGCTCGCCACGCGCCCGTTTCCACGAGGCGCCGAGGAACGCGTCTACCACCACGACCCCATCGACTCGTTGGTTGAGGTTTGTTGTTCCAGCGACGAGGTCGCGCCGACGACCCGGCGTACTAAGTGCGCTGATCAGTAGATCCTGATCGGCAGGTTGCAGGACGTCCTCCAGGCCGGTGGACACTTGGCTGACATACCAGGTGTCCAGATGTCGGGCGATGAGCCCGACCGTCTTCGTTCGGCCCGAAGCCAGCCGCGAGGCGTTCGGATCGGCCACGTAGCTCAGCGTGGTGGCGACGTCACGAACACGCTGACGGACCTCGGCACGGACGTGGGGGAGGTTCCGAAGCGCTCTGCTGACGGTCGCCTCCGAGACGCCCGCACCGCGAGCGACGTCAGCGATCGTGGCACGACCACCGCGGGGAGGCATCCCTTCAGACTGTCCAGCCGCAACCGCTTTCACGGACGGTACTCTAGGGCCGAAAACCGCCCGAGACCACGCACGTTGCGCTGATTGCCGCACGGGTGAGTCGCTCGCAACCGTCAGACTCGGCTTGCGGTCACTGCTGAACCGGAACTGCCCCGGAACCACTGCGCAACGCCGATACTGGAGGGGATGTCCACCGATCGGCGCCCTCGGCCCCTCCCCCGCGAAGGCGGCGGGGGTTCGCTCCGCGTCGAAGTGCTGCGCGCCGCCCGGGCGGCGGCACCGTGCGTCATCGAGTACCCGACGGAACTGCCGATCACCGACCGCGTCGACGAGATCCGCCAGGCGATCCGCGATCATCAGGTGGTCGTCGTCGCCGGGGAAACCGGGTCGGGCAAGAGCACCCAGCTCCCCAAGATCTGCCTCGATCTCGGGCGGGGTCTCGACGCCATGATCGGCCACACGCAACCGAGGCGACTGGCGGCGCGGACGATTGCGGAACGGGTGGCGTCGGAGCTCGGGACGACCGTCGGCGAGACCGTCGGGTATGCCGTCCGCTTCACCGACCGGGTGAAGGACCTGACCCGATTGAAGGTGATGACCGACGGCATCCTGCTCGCCGAGATCGGCCGCGACCGGCTTATGCGTCGCTACGACACGATCATCATCGACGAGGCCCACGAGCGCAGCCTGAACATCGACTTCCTCCTCGGCTTCCTCCACCAGCTCCTTCCCAAACGACCCGACCTGAAGCTGATCATCACCTCGGCCACCATCGACACGGTCCGTTTTGCCGAGCACTTCAGCCGGGTCGACGCCACGGGCCGTCGCCGATCGGTCCCCATCATCGAGGTGACCGGTCGTACGTTCCCGGTCGAGGTCAGGTACCGGCCGTTCGGCACCGAGGACGACGAGGCACCTGATCAGCCGCAGGCCATCGTCGCCGCCGTGGAGGAGCTCTGTGCTCACGGTGACGGCGACGTTCTGGTGTTCTGCAATGGTGAGCGCGAGATCCACGATGCCGCCGACGCGATCCGGGAGATGGTGGTTCACGGACGGCCGCTCGAAGTGATTCCGCTCTACGCCCGACTATCAGCTGCAGAGCAGCACCGGGTGTTCGAGGCCCACACCACGCGCCGGGTCGTTCTGTCCACCAACGTGGCCGAAACCTCCCTGACCGTCCCCGGGGTCCGGTTCGTGGTCGACACCGGCACCGCTCGCGTGTCCCGCTACAGCCGCCGATCGAAAGTTCAGCGGCTCCCCATCGAACCGATCTCCCAGGCGTCGGCGAACCAACGGGCCGGTCGGTGCGGACGTGTCGCGCCGGGCGTGGCGATCCGCCTGTTCAGCGAGGAGGACTTCCTCGGCCGAGCTGCGTTCACCGACCCCGAGATCGTGCGTACGAATCTCGCGTCGGTCATCTTGCAGATGCTCGCCCTCGGGCTCGGTGACATCGAAACGTTCCCCTTCATCGATGCGCCCGACCGACGCTCGGTGAAGGACGGGCTCGTCCTGCTCTTCGAGCTGGGCGCGGTGACCGCTCCGGAGAACGGTGAGCTGACCGAGCTCGGCCGTCGCCTGGCTCGACTGCCACTCGATCCCAAGCTCGGTCGCATGGTCCTTGCTGCCGAGTTCAACGGATGCGTCAAAGAAGTGCTCATCATCGCCGCCGCACTTTCGATCCAAGATCCACGCGAACGTCCGAGCGAAAAGCGCGAGGCAGCGGATGCGTCGCACGCCCGATTCCGTGACGACTCCTCCGACTTCATGTCGCTGATCAATCTGTGGAACCACCTACGCGATCGCCAGCGCGAGATGTCGTCGAGCCAGTTCCGCAAGATGTGCCGGCGCGAGTACTTGAACTATGTGCGCATACGAGAGTGGCAGGACATCTTCAGCCAGCTCCGCCAGGTGGCATCCGATCTGGGACTGCGCTTCGGGGCCCAGCCCGCCTCCGCAGACCTCGTTCATCAAGCGCTGTTGACCGGACTCGTCGTCAACGTCGGCGCTCGCGACGAGCGGACCCGTGACTATCGCGGCACCCGAAACAGTCGCTTCCTCGTCGGCGCCGGTTCGACGCTGTTCAAGAAACCGGCGAAATGGATCATGGCCGGCGAGGTCGTCGAGACCGATCGATTGTGGGCGCGAACCGTCGCCCGTATCCGACCCGAATGGATCGAACGCGCCGGCGAGCACCTCGTGAGCCGGTCGTACTCCGAGCCCACGTGGGACCCCAAGACGGGCTCGGCCGTTGCGATCGAGCGTGTTTCGCTCTACGGCCTTCCGATCGTGACCGGCCGACGGGTCTTCTTCGGCCGCATCGACCCGGTTCAGGCACGCGAACTCTTCATCCGGAACGCGCTGGTCGACGGCGAGTGGGAGGTCCATCACGACTTCGTCGCAGCCAACGCTCGGACCGCAGAACAGGTCACGGAACTCGAGACCCGAGCGCGACGACGCGACCTGCTGGCGGACGGCGACCGGGCCTACGCGTTCTTCGACGACCGGATTCCCGAAACGGTTGCGTCGACCGCCTCGTTCAATCAGTGGTGGAAGGGGATGCGGCCGCTTCTGCCCGACTTCCTGTCGTTGAGCGTCGCCCATCTGCTCGATGATGCCGCCGCCGGAGTACGGTGGGAGGACTTCCCCGATACGTGGCCATCGACGAACGCCCCGGCTCCGCTGACCTACGTGCACGACCCCGGTGCGGTGGACGACGGTGTCACCGCGAGCGTCCCTCTCATTGCTGTGCCTCACCTCGACGAGGTGGAGTTCTCTTGGCACATCGCCGGGCACCGCGTCGAGCTCGTCGACGCGTTGATACGCACACTCAACAAGAACATCAGACGGCAGCTCATCCCGATCGCCGATCATGTCGAGAAATTCCTGGCTTCTGCCGACCCTCGTTCGGGATCGCTGCTCGACTCGCTCGCTCGTTACGTTGCCCACGCCATCGGAGCGCCGCTCACCGCCGAGGAGTTCGACCCGACCCGGCTCGAAGCCCACCTCAGGATGCGCTTCGAAGTCCTCGACGCCGACGACACCGTTGCAGCCGCGGGGCGAGACCTCGGGCGGTTGCGTTCCGAGCTGATGGGACGCTCCCGGTCCGCACTTGCTGTCGCCTTGCCTGGCCTCGAATGTGATGCCGCGACAGCGTGGGTGTTCGGTGATCTCACTCCGAGCGTCACGACCTCGCAGCTCGGTTTCACCGTCCACGGCTACCCGTCGCTGGTGAACGAGGGTGGCGGGATCTCCGTTCGCGTCATGGTCAGCGAGGCGGCCCAACGCGAAGCCATGTGGGACGGGACGCGACGACTTCTACAACTGGCAGCGACACCTTCACGTCGTGACATCCGCCGATCGATCGAAGCCACTGACCGACTCGCTCTGGCAGCCGCACCGAACGGCGACATCGAAGCTCTGCTCGACGACGCCACCGCCGCAGTGATCGACCATGTCCTCATCGCCAACGGCGGACCGGTGTTCAGCGAGCATGACTTCGCCGAGCTTCTCGCCTCGGTGAAGTCCGGCCTCGCCGCCGCCTGCGCCGCCGTCGGACGGGAAATCGGACTGACGCTGACGACGTACGCCAAGGTGCAGAGGACCTTCGACGCGCTCCAGGCACAGCCGCGGTCCCTGTCGATGTCGGCATCGATCAACGACTCAATCGAGCAGGTCGCACGTCTCATGCGCCCGGGGTTCGCCACCCGCACCGGTGTGCGTCGACTCGCCCACCTTCCCCGCTATCTCGACGCAGTGCTCCACCGCCTGCAGAAGCTTTCGTCCGACCCGCACCGAGACACGCCGAGGATGAACACCGCCCGGGCGCTCGAGGCGTCGTATCGGGATGCGCTGCGTTCGGCCCGGCCTGGTTCCACCGGGCTGCTCGAGGTGCGCTGGATGATCGAGGAGTTGCGGGTCAGCCTGTTCGCCCAACACCTCGGCACGGATGGCCCGATCAGCGAGCAACGCGTCCGCTCGTCGCTTCAGGCATCCACGACCTAGTGGTGTGTCGTCGTTCGGGAAGCCGCTGACCGCACGGTCCGGCCGGTCCGTCACTCAGCGGCAGCTACCGCGAGCACGTGGTCGATACGACGCGACGAACGACCAACCCGGAGCTCCCGCGTTCCTGGGCGGGTCGCCCAGGAATGGGTCGACACGTCCCAGTGCATGGCCCATCGGGGGTCGAGGGCGATCTCGACCGAACGACGCTCCCCGGCGCCAAGCTCGACCTTGGCAAAGCCGACGAGTTGTTGCACGGAATCGTCCGGATCGCCGGTTCCGACGGGATCGTGCGCATAAACCTGGATCACCTCGAAGCCGGACCGGTCGCCGACGTTCGTGACGCTAGCCCGGACGACACCGTCACCGGCCTCGACGCTGTCGATCGAGATGTCCGCGTAGGAAAGACCGTGACCGAAGCCGAACAATGGTTCGCGCCCGATCGTGTCGTAGTAGCGGTACCCGATGAGGCGTCCCTCGAGATAGCGACCCACGCCGTTGCGCCCGG
>JANPFX010000150.1:0-5115 GCA_031423635.1 Acidimicrobiia bacterium
GAGCGGTTTCGCGCCGCGTTCGGTCCAGATACTGGCGACGTGGGATTTGGAGCTGGTCCGTCTGGGATGTGGTGGTCCCGCCCACCGGCGTTCCGTCAGCCGGAACGGGCCGACGCTCAGGCTGAGGCGTGCGCGCCCGACGCGTGCGCGATGAGTGCGTCGAGCCGGTCGGCGCTTTGCTCCTCCAGCGCCGAGCATGTAGCGAGTTCGGCAATGACGCGGTCGTCGGCCATGCGCGCGGCGATGTTGCGCCACGCCTGCGCGCCCTGTCGCTCGGCGTTGGCCTGCACCCGCAGCTGATCCCACACGTCCATGCCGCTGAAGGCGTCGTAGTAGGTCTGCTTCGCTTGCGGAAGAGGAGCGACGAGCTCTTCCCGCAATGCGTCGTCGAGGGTGAAAACCGCTTCGACCCGGTCGGCGATCTCGTCCTCGCTTGCCGCGCACTGCAGCAAAACGTCGGTATGCGCTGGCAGCATCACCGCCCATTCCCGGTATCGATCGGCCGCGCCCCTCTCCAGCAGGGCGAGGAACCGCGGCATGATCGACGGTGGAACCTGTCCGATGAAAGGGGCGAGGAGCTGTCCGAAGTTCGGGATCTGGAGCTGGGCCATGTGGCACGGTACCCGCTCGAGCATCGGGACCGTCAACCGCAGTCCGGACGCGAAACGACCCCGCCGAGGCGAGGTCGTGTGTGCCCCGGGAACGTGCCCGGGTGAAGAAAGCGGAGCGAACTCAGTCGGCCCGGAGCGCAGCGATGCGGTGCATCAGCTTCGACTTGCGGTTCGCGGCCTGGTTCTTGTGGATGACACCCTTGGTAGCGGCCTTGTCGATCCGCTTGATGGCGAGGCGAAGGGCGTCGGCGCTGGCGTCGGAAGCCGGGTCCTCGCTGGCAATCCGGACGGCGGTCTTGACGCGCGTCTTCAACTCGCTTCGAACCGCTTTGTTGCGGTCCTGGCGCTTCGCGTTGGTGAGGATGCGCTTCTTCTGGCTCTTGATGTTCGCCACAGTGTGTCCCGAGGGTGAGAGACCGTTGCCGGTCGGATGAAACGAAACGGACGTCGGAATCAGCTCCGGCGTTCCAAACAGCCGGGAAAGGCTAGCAGCACCGACCCCTCATCTCGAACCTGGCGGCGCAACCTCGTTGACCAGCCCCACCGGTAGGCTCGTCGGCTCACGAGTAACCCAGGACGTACCTTTCCGATGGACCGTTCCACGATCCGCAACATCTCGATCATTGCCCACATCGACCATGGCAAGTCGACGCTCTCCGACCGCATCCTGGAGCTCACCGGCGCCGTCGAGAAGCGAGACATGCGGGCGCAGTACCTCGACTCCATGGACATCGAGCGTGAGCGGGGCATCACCATCAAGGCCCAGAACGTCCGGGTCGGCTAGAAGTCGAACGGCGTCGACCACACCATCCACCTGATCGACACGCCCGGGCACGTCGACTTCGGCTACGAGGTTTCCCGCTCGCTCGCCGCGTGTGAGGGCGTCGTGCTGGTTGTCGACGCCGCCCAGGGCATCGAGGCCCAGACCCTCGCCAACTGCTATCTGGCCCTCGAGAGCGATCTGGAGATCGTCGCCTGCCTCAACAAGATCGACCTCCCGGCCGCAGACCCGGACCGCTACGCCGCCGAGATCGAGAAGGTGCTCGGCATTCCGGCCGACACGATCCTGCGCATCAGCGCCAAGACCGGTGAGGGCGTTCCGGCCCTCCTCGATGCCGTCTGCCAGCGCATTCCTGCGCCCGGCGGTGACCCGGCGGCGCCCCTGCAGGCGCTCATCTTCGATTCGTATTACGACTCGTACCGTGGCGTCGTCAGCGCTGTGCGGGTGAAGAGCGGCCGTCTACGCACCGGCGATCAGCTCTTCTACATGAACGCACGAGGCCGCCACGACGCCGAGGAGATCGGTGTCCGCACCCCGTCGAACAAGCCCATCGACACGCTCGGACCGGGCGAGGTCGGCTACCTGATCACCGGTATCAAAGACGTTGCCGAAGCGCGATCCGGCGAGACCGTCACCCACTGGGGCAAGCAGGCGACCGAAGCCCTCGACGGTTACAAGCAGCCCAAGCCCATGGTGTTCTGCGGTCTCTACCCGATCGACGGCGACGACTTCCCCCTTCTCCGTGACTCGCTGGAGAAGCTCAAGCTCAACGACGCGTCGATCTCGTATGAACCGGAATCCTCGGGTGCCCTCGGGTTCGGGTTCCGGTGCGGCTACCTCGGACTGCTCCACATGGAGATCGTCCGCGAGCGCCTCGAACGCGAGTTCAACCTCGCGCTGATCGCCACCGCGCCCTCGGTCGCCTATCAGGTCACCACCACATCCGGCGAGGTGATCCAGGTCGACGCCCCGTCATCGATGCCGCCCGTGAACATGATCGAGAAGATCGAGGAGCCGTTCTTCCGGGCGTCGATCCTCACCCCGACGGACTACACGGGCACGATCATGGAGCTCTGCCA
Source organism: Acidimicrobiia bacterium (assembly GCA_031423635.1). Taxonomy (GTDB): domain Bacteria; phylum Actinomycetota; class Acidimicrobiia; order Acidimicrobiales; family JANYDT01; genus JANLQX01. The sequence continues at coordinate 2,472 of JANPFX010000150.1, forward strand.
GCATCGCCGTGGCGAGATGGTCAAGATGGACTACATCTCCGCCGAGCGCGTCGAGATGGTCTACCGGATCCCGCTTGCTGAGGTCGTCGTCGACTTCTTCGACTCCCTCAAGAGCCGCACGAAGGGCTACGCCTCGCTCGACTACGAGCCCGATTCCTATCGGGAGTCGCAACTCGTCAAGCTCGACATCCTTCTCAACGGTGAGCCGGTCGACGCGTTCTCCTCGATCATCCACCGAGCAAAGGCCGAGGACTTCGGCCGCAAGATGTGCGCCAAGTTGCGCGAGCTCATCCCGCGTCAGATGTTCGACGTGCCGATCCAAGCGGCGATCGGCGGACGGATCGTCGCCCGCGAGACCGTCAAGGCTCGTCGCAAGGACGTTCTCGCCAAGTGCTACGGCGGCGACATCAGCCGGAAGCGCAAACTGCTCGAAAAGCAGAAGGAAGGCAAGAAGAAGATGAAGTCGATCGGGCGGGTCGAAGTGCCCCAAGAAGCGTTCATCAGTGCGCTGAAGCTCGACGACTGATTCAGCGCGCAGCAGCAGAGCGTTCATCAGTGCGCTGAAGCTCGACGACTGATTCAGCGCGCGCAGCAGCAGAGCGTTCATCAGTGCGCTGAAGTTGGACGACTGACGCTCTAGCTGTCCCACTCAGGAACGGTCTTGCCGGATCAAGGTGTCGAGTTGGCCGCTACCTCGCCGGCCCAGCGGAGGGCCGAGACGTAAGCCTCGCCGAGGGCGACTTCGCCAATGGCATCCGAGGTCGCCCGGTCGACGTCGCCGTGCTCCATCCCGATGGCGCCGGCCACGAACGTACCGAGGCGGCCCTCGTGGTCGACGATGGCCGATCGGAGTTCGTCGTTGAGTCCAGCTTTCTCCGTCGCCTCGTCGACCGAGACTCCGAGGAACAGGTCGAGTGTGGAGAGGAGTCCGGCGGTGAATGCCGTGGACGGCGCGAGCCCTTCGCCCCGGGCGAGCAGTTCGCACGCCTTGGCCCGCACGAGCGCATCGAGGAGTAGCTCGGGGTGTTGGTCCTCGATGCGATTGAGCGACGCGATCATCGCAAGGTTGCGAATGTTGGTCACACCGACGGTGATCAGGGCCTCCCGCACGGAGTTGAGGCGTCTCGACAGTGACGCGAATCCGGAATTGGCGAGCTGCATGACCCGAAGCGTCAGTGAGGGGTCGCGGCCGATGATGGACTCGAATGCTTCGAGGGAGGCGTCCGGGTTGGCGCACTCGGCGAGCAGCTGCAGCGTGGCGAGCCGTCCGGTGCTGACCCCTCCCTCGCTCGACGAACGGCGCTGGTAGAACCCTCCCTCGAAGAGTGCGAAGTGATCGCGCAGCCCGGAGAACTGGGTGGCGGTCTCCACTTTCTGTGCGCACGCATGTGTTCCGACTCGACCTGCTTCGTCGGCGCATGTCACGGCGGCTTCGGCACCGAGCGCGTCCGTGTCGATGGTGATGACGTCGACCTTCGGCACGTTGTTGGCGGCGTAGCTGTCGCTAGTGACCCCGTAGAGTCCGATCCGATACCCATCGCGCCGCACCGTCTGGAACAGATCTTCGAGCGCTCGACGGTCCGTTCCGGGGGAGCTGAACATCACGGCGTCGAGTACGAAGCACACCCGACCGCGGGGGAACTCCTGGTAAGGGCCGGAGCGAAGAAAGTCCTCGGTGACTCGCACATGGGCCGAGCGCGATCCGACGATCTCGTCCAGTGATCCATTCGCGAAACGTCGCAAGAGGTCAAAGGGAAAGGACGAATGCGCCCTATCGGGAACGCCGAGGTCGCGTCGGTCGGCGGGCAGAAGCTCGTACCCGCACACCTTCGTTTCGGAGTCGAGCACCGCCCGACGACTGATGAGCATTGTTGTTCGCACGTCGTTGTACTGACTCATCATGACCCGCACCGCTTGCTTGTCGCTCGTCGTATTCGTCCTGGAGGTGCGCCCGAGATCGGGCACTCTCCTCCGATCGTCCGAAACAGAGCGAACCTGCGGTCGGCCGGAGGTCGGGCCCGACCTCGAAAGCTGAACGCGGCTGCGTCGGGGCAAGCCGTTCGCGTGGCGTATCGCGCCCGGAGCGAACATACGGGGGCCTACGTTGGTGCGATGGAAACGATCCCGCAGGAAATCGAGCGAGCCCAGTACATCTCGCTGTCGACGTTTCGACGCAACGGGGCGGCGGTTGCGACGGCCGTCTGGTTCGCCACCGACAGCGGCAAGATCTATCTCTACAGCGCCCTCGATGCCGGCAAGATGAAGCGGGTCCGGGCGACGGGGAAGGTCACGGTCGTTCCGTGCGACGTCAAGGGCAGGGTGGTTGCGGGTGTCGTTGCGGTGACCGGGAGCGCCGTGGAACTACCGGTTGCGAAGGGATCCTTCGTCCATGGCCTGCTCAATCGCAAGTACGGCTGGAAGAAGCATGCGATGGAGTTCTTCATGGTCATCCCCGAGAAGCTCCGCATCCGAAAGGCGAGCCAGGACGGGTTCGTCGAGATCACCCTCGATTGAGGCTCACGACGGGTGACAATCGTTCGCCTTTGACGGCGGGCGAGCGACTCCGACGGGTCGCTTGCGGCAAAACGCCTCCCAGCGTCGTTGGGAGGCGTTTGACCCCCAGATATGGGGGCAACCTCTCTCC
>JANPFX010000151.1:0-20846 GCA_031423635.1 Acidimicrobiia bacterium
CTACCAAGCTGCGCTACATCCCGTAGCGGTCGAACACTCTAGCGGGCCGTCGAGGGTGCATCAGCGAGCAAACCGGGTGGGTCGGTGCGGCTCAGCGTGCGGTCGAGTCGGGTGTTGCCCTGTAGTTCGTCGATGCGTCCGATTGGATCATCTTGTCGAGGAAGGTGCCGCCGGCGAGCAACGCCGTGGTGGCCCGGCGGACCCGGAGCGGATCGAGGGGCTTGACCAGGTAGCCCTCGGCCTTGCACTGCTGGGCAAGAAACACGTCCGACGGGCGATCGAGGAGGATCAGCACGGGTACGTGGGGGAGCCGTCCGCCCGACTCTTCGTTCCGGAGGTCGTATGTGACGGCCATGGCGCCCATGTTGGAGATCTGCGAGTCCAAGATGACGAGGTCGGGCGTCTTCTCGCTCACCGCTGTTCGAACCGCCGCTCCGTTGATGATGTTTCGCACGGTGGCGTCGGCGGGCAGCGCCGACCCGACTTCTTCGTGGACCCAGGGGGCATCGGCGGCGATCAGCACATGGGGCACGGCGACCACGCTACCGGTCGGCAGTCCGCGGCGGTGCATTGCGGCAGAACACCTCCCAACGGCGTTGGGAGGTGTTCCGCCGCACTCGCTCGATTTCGCCGCGCGGTTCCTGCGAGAAGCGAGCCGGTAACGTCGGACGCGTGACCGACCGCATCGCCGACTGCCTTGCCCACCTCCCCGCCCCGCAGGGTTGGTTCGGGAGCGACAACCAGTCCGGTGTGTTCCCCGAGATGTTCGGTGTCCTCTCGGCCGCGAACACCGGCTCGGCTGTGGCGTACGGCGACGATGCCTGGACGACCCGCGCCGTCGACGCCTTCCGTGACCTCCTCGGGCCATCCAGTGACGTGTACTTCACCTGGAACGGGAGCGGCTCGAACGTCGTGGCACTCCAGACCCTTCTGCCCAAGTACGGCGCGGTGATCTGCACCGAGGCGGCCCACATCGCTGTGGACGAGACCGGCGCGCCCGAGCGCATCACCGGCGCCAAGCTCATCGACCTGCCGGCCGCCGACGCGAAACTCACCCCGGCCCACATCGAGTCGCAACTGCACCTGCTCGGCAACCCCCACCACGTGCAGCCGTCCGTTGTCTCCCTCACGCAATCGACGGAGCTCGGCACCCTGTATTCCGTCGACGAGGTCGCGGCAATCTGCGACGTGGCCCACGGGCGTGGTCTGCTCGTCCACATGGACGGAGCGCGCATCGCGAACGCCACAGCCGCGCTCGGGGTGCCCCTACGTGCGCATACCTTCGACGTAGGCGTCGATGCGCTGTCGTTCGGCGGCACCAAGAACGGTCTGATGAACGCAGAGGCCGTGATCTTCCGTGCGCCGCATGCCAGTGCGCAGTACCTCCGCAAACAGGCCACCCAGCTTCCCTCGAAGATGCGATTCGTTGCCGCGCAGTTCCTCGCCGCGTTCGAGGCCGACCGCTGGTTGCACATGGCGAGTCACGCGAACGCGATGGCTGCTCGTCTCGACGCCGCTGTCCGGCAGATCCCCGGGGTCGTGCTCGACCGTTCGACGAAGGTGAACTCGCTGTTCCCCCGTTTACCCGAGGCGGTGATCGGCCCCCTTCAGGCATGGTGCCCGCACTACACGTGGGACGCCATGCAGGATCAGGTGCGCTGGGTGTGCAGTTGGGACACGACCGAAGACGACGTGGATCGATTCGCCGCCGGCGTGGTCGCAGCCTGCGCAGTTGCGGCCGGCTGACCCGCACGCACGAACGGGTCTGCCCACCGAATCGTTGGGTCAGCGGCCGAGGAACGAGGTGAAGCTGATCGGGCTCACCGTGGCGAGGTCGGTGACCTTCACGCCGTTGGCACTGACGGTGACGAGCCGTCCGTTGACGATCGCCGATCGGCGGATCTGCTCCGTCTGGACGGTCGGTGGACGGAACCCCGTAGTCGGTGCCGGACCGATGGGGGGTGCAATGACGATCGGGGGGGCGGGGACCAATGGTCCGGGAAGCGGCGCGCCCTGGGGGATCGGTAGCTCGTGCTCGACGCGTCCCTGCACGGTGATTGCATCGGGGTTCACTTTCGTGACGAGAGCCCCGGCGGAGTAGCGCCCGGCATCGAAGGAGGTCTGCGGGATCACCGCGTTGCGCGTCGGTGCCCACCAGAGGAAGGCCCGGTGGTCGTACTCCGCTTCGCTCGTGCCGCCGACCCGGAGCTTGGTGATTTGCCGCGGGTTGTTGGGATCAGAGACGTCGAACACCTGGAGCGCCGTCCCGAGGCGCTGTCCCTGGTCGGTGGCGTCCTGCCCGATGCCGAGGAGCTGTCCGGGGGCGATCGGGTGGAGGTAGGCCGAGTATCCGGGGATCTTGAGCTCCCCGGCCCGACGAGGGGAGCGCGGGTTTCGAAGGTCGATCACGTAGAGCGGATCGACCTGGCGGAACGTCACGATGTAGCCGAGTTCGCCGAGGAAGCGGACCGCGTAGATGCGTTCGTTGATCCCGAGCCCGTTGAGCGTCCCGATCTGGTCGAGGTAGCGACCGTTGCGTTGGAGCACGCGCACGCCCGACTGCTGGGGCGACCCGAAGCCCTCGCCGTCCGTCGTGACTGCTACTCGTAGTGCGCCGCCGAATTCCGACATGGAGAACTGGTTGAGAAGCCGTCCGTCGACGGAGCCCGACGCGAAGTACGTTGCGCCGTCGCGACCGGAGAGGTCGAACCCGTGGATGAGGGTTCGCGTGGGGCGTCGCGGCGGGATGATGCCCGGAGCGAATCCGGTCTGCGGCGATGCCATCACCGGTTGCGGACGACCGAAGAAGTTGCCGGGCGTCGTCGCGACGAACAGGGACTGCTCCGACGCGTAGACGATGTTCCCCTCACCGACCACGCCGCCGGAGCCGCTGGCGACAAGGCGAGGGTTCGCCACGTTGAGGTCGATGGTGGCGACCCACGTGAGGGAGAGCCCGCTGGTGTCGGCCGGCTTGCCGATCTCGACGCAGTTCACTGCCTGGCGCAGCGCCGACGGATTACCGCCCTGATCGGTGTTGTACGTGCGAGGGAGCCAGTCGTCAGCCTTGGCGCGCTTCACCACGTTTCGGTTGGCCTTGGTTGCCGCGGCAAGCGCTGCCGGGGTCCCGTCGGCCGGCTGCCACATCCGGAGTCGAGCGCCGAAGGGCGTCTGCAGCACGATGCGGGCCCGGTTGTTGACGGTCCGGGCGGCGAGCAGGGTTCCCTCGAGATGGATGCGGCTCTCGAACCTCGGGCTGGCCGGATTGCTGACGTCCCACCGTTCGACGGTGGTCTCCGGCCAAACGTCGAACAGTTGCCGGATGACGGCGAGGCGGGATCCGTCGAGGAGGAGCTGCGGCTCGCCGCCGGGTGCGCCGGGAATGGTGGCGATGAGCGTTCCGTTGCTCGTGTCGACAATCCGAACTGACCCCCCGACGGCGGTGTACAGGTAGCGTCCGTCGTTCTCGATGAGGTCGCCCTCGTCGACGCCGACCTCCTGGGTGTTCGTCGATGACGAGTTCGCCTGTGCCGCGCTCGCGTCGCCGGCCGCCGGTTCGCTGATCGGGACCGCCCCTTCGGGAGCGGGTGCCGCTCCGGGTGCGCGCGCTGCTGCAGGAGCGGCCGTCGTCGCGGCGCCGGTGGTCGCCCTCTTCGGACCGGGGCTCTGTTGGATCACGAAGTCTCCGGAGCCCAGACCGTAGGGACCGACCGTCGGGAGCGCGAGCGCCTGGACGTAGGCGATGAACCGGGGGCATGACGAGAACTGTTGGTAGAGGACTTCACGACGGGCCGCCTCGGAGCCGGGCGCGAGGGCGAACAACGACGATGCCCCGGCGAGCGCGACGACAACGGCCCCTGCCCGCCGTGCACGGCGGCGTAGAGTCGATGGTTGCTGCTGGCGCCTGGTGAGGGTTGACATGGCCGTCCTCCGACGTTCGTTCGAGACGTATCTCTGACGCTCAGTCTGACCCTGTTGGTTCCCATCCGGCGCGAATTCCTCGAGAAGGGTGGCTCGGGCCGGGTGGGCCCGTTCGGCCGGGCGCTCTACGCGAACGAACTGCTGGGGAGATCGACCTCGCCCGACTCGAGGGCTGAAACGATGCGTTCGACGACCGCCTGCGGATCCAGCCCCGTCGCCATCTTCGGCGCGGCGCCGAAGAGCGCCCGGCCGGCGAGACCGGTCTCGGTGTGGGGCGGGCGGGCATCGAGCACGCTGACCCCGACTCGACGTAGCTCGCGGGCCAGTGCGACGTCTGCTGCGAAGAGCGCCGCCTTCGATGAGCAGTAGGCCGCCATGCCGGGCAGCGGGCTCTCGGCAACGACGCCGCTGACCTGCACCACGTAGGAGCCGCTTCCGAGGTGGGGAAGTGTGGCGCGAAGCAGCCACAGTGGGGCAAGGACGTTGGTGAGGAACAGATCCTCGATGACGTCGTCGGGCGTGTCGACGAGGTTGCCGAAGGCAACCACGCCGGCGGCGTTGACGAGCCCGTCGAGACCGCCGAGGTGCGCCGCTGCGTCGGACGCGATCCGTCGGGAGTGTGACGGATCGCGCAAGTCGCCGACGTAAGTGAAGGCGCTGCACTCCGCTCCGATCGCCGCAAGTGGTTCGGCTCGTCGGCCGGTGAGTGCAAGTTTCGCCCCTCGGGCGTGGAGAGCGCGAGCAAGCCCGGAACCCAGAACGCCCGTAGCGCCGGCGAGAAGGATGCGCGAGCCGGTGAGGATTCGAGGAGACATACGATCCATGCTGGCTCCCCAACGGCGCTACTTCGACGGCGCTCCGGTCGGTAACGGCGACGCCGCCTCCGCGAGCGGCGCCCGGCGGAACAGGAGGAGCCCGACCAGGGTGGTGATCCCGGCCATCACCAGGTGGGTCTCCCGCAATCCCCACGCATCGCCCACGAAGCCGTGCACCGTGACCGCAACCACGTAGGGGAGCCCCAGAGCGATGCTGAACAGCGCCATCACGCGTGCCCGCAGCGCGACGGGGGAGTCGAGTTGGAGCAGCGCCTGCCCCGAGACGAGGACGCAGAAGTAGCCTGCGCCGATCAGCACGAGAGCTGCCGCGGCGACGGCGGTTGACGGGGCGACCGAGTAAGCGAGCAGGCCGGGGGCAAGCGATCCGAAACCGATCAGCAACGCCCGTTCGCGGCCCCATTGCTCACACATTCGGGGAACAATAAGCGCACCTACTATTGCTCCCGCGCCCTGCGCAGTGACAAAGATCGATGTCGTCCCGGCACCGCCGCGGAACACGTTGTGGGCGACGATCGGGAGCAAACCGATGAAGGGCCCGGCGCTGATCGCGAGAGCGACGACCGACAGCATGGCGAAACGGCTACGCGCGCTGCGTCGCACGTAGCCAGCGGCTTCACGGAGTTGGCGAAAGAGTCCTCCCTTCGACCTGGCCACTGGGCGGGCCGGCAGTTTGATGAACAAGACTGCGACGAACATGACGACGAAGCTCGCCGCGTTGATGGCTACCGCCCACGTGGAGCTCAACGTTGCGATGACCACGCCGGCCAGCAACGGCCCGACGACCCGACCGCCGTTCCATGCGATCGATCCGAGCCCGACTGCGGCAGGGAGGTCTTCCGGGGGAACGAGTTCGGGCATCAACGCCTGGCGGTTGGGAAGCGACAGCGCGCTCGAACAGCCTTCGACGAACACTATCGCCCACAGCAACCCGGGAGTCCACCGTCCGGTTGCGAGCAGGGCAGCGAGGACGATGGCCAACGCGGTATCGAACCCAAGGGTTATGAGCAGGAACGGCTTTCGTGGGACCCGGTCCGAAATCGCGCCACCGATCGGCGCGAACACGGCCGTTGGGAGAAACCCGGCGGCGGCGAGGATGCCGAGGTCGCGGGCACGGGCGGTGTCCTGGGCCAGGAGGGAGCCGATCGCCACGATCTCCATCCACGTGCCGATGTTCGAGACGAGACTCGCCGCCCACAGGAGCAGGAAGTTCCGGTGACGCAACGGTCGCAATGCGGTGGGACCGGGCACAGTTGGTCCACTGTAGGTTCGGACCCGTACAGTCGGAACCGAAATCGACCGGTCCTGGCTCGGACCCGTCGTCTGCGTCGACCAAGGAGCACCCGTGACGTCCTCTCCGAATGCGCATCACACCGCCGGCCGCCTCGCGGGTCGGGTTGCCGTCATCACCGGGGCCGGGAACGGGATCGGACGGGCGAGCGCGCTTCGACTCGCCGCCGACGGTGCCAAGATCGTGGTGGCCGATGTGCTCGAAGGGCCGGCCTCGGAGACCGTTGCGTTGGTCAACGCCGCCGGAGGTGAAGCCGTCTCGATCATCGTCGACGCGTCGAGCCGTTCGGACAACGAGGCGATGTCGCAGAAGGCGCTCGAGGCATTCGGCCGCCTCGACATCCTGCTCACTGCGGCAGGCATCAGCCATGCCAAGTACCGCTCGGGTGACATCGAGGCCGACGTGAAGATGATCGGTGCGAACCTGGCGAACATCGAAACGCCGTGGCGAACGTTCATCGACCTGGAGCTCGAGTCATGGCAGCGGGTCATCGACGTGAATCTCACCGGCACTCTTCTGGCCATGCAGGCATGCGCCGACAAGATGGTCGAGCTCGGGAACGGCGGGTCGATCATCACTATCGCGTCGGTAGCCGCGAAGCATCCCGACGCCGGCCCCTTGGCGTACACAGTCTCGAAAGCCGGCGTCTGGATGCTCACGAAGAAGGCGGCCCGCGAGCTCGCTGCTGCGAGGATTCGCGTCAACGCAATCGGTCCCGGCTACATCGCGACGAACATGACCCAGCTCATCGAGCTGCTCCCGGGGGACCGGCAAGCTGAGTTGGCTCAGCGCATTCCGCTGGGACGCCTCGGCCGCCCGGACGAGGTCGCATCGGTGGTGTCGTTTCTCGCCAGCGATGACGCCAGCTACTTGACCGGCACGATCCTTCACCCCGACGGCGGGTACTTCACCGACTGACGCGTCGACCATCGATGATCGACGGTCGGACTACCTTCGTGGGATGGCCCGACCTGAAGATCTGCACGAGCTGTTGTCGTTCGATGATCCGAAGGAGGCCCGAACCTGGGTGTTCGACGTCACCTTCCTGACCAGTAGCTGGTCGTGCATTTTCGGGCGCGGGTGCAAGGGGATCCTTTCCGAGGATGCCACTGCACTTGGTCAGGGGTGTTGCTCCCATGGCGCCCACATGTCCGACGACAAGGACCGCCAGAAGTTGGCGATGAACGTCGCCCGACTGCGCGACGACCAGTGGAAGCATGCGTCGGCGGCGCGTCGTCAGCGCCCGACGGCTCGCAACGACGAAGGCGTGCATCTGACCCGGGTGGTCGACGGCGCGTGCATGTTCCTGAACCCACCGGACTTTCCCGGTGGCGGTGGCTGTGCGCTCCATCGGGCCGCGCTCGAAGCGGGTGAGCGTCCCCTCGATTGGAAACCGGAGGTCTGTTGGCAGCTTCCGCTGCGTCGGTCCGACGATGTCGACGTGAACGGTCACGTCACCACGACGGTTCGCGAGTGGAAGCGTCGCGACTGGGGCGAAGGTGGCGAAGAGTTCCACTGGTGGTGCACCGAGTCCGACGATGCGTTCATCGACAAGGACCCGGTGTGGGTGACCATGGAGCAGGAGCTCCGTGAGCTGACCGGCAACACCGTCTACGAGCAGCTTGCCAAAGTGCTCTCGAAGCGGCTGAAGAAGGGCAAGCCCGTATTCCTTCCCCACCCCGCCGTTCGCCGCAAGTAGCAGCGGACGCTCGACCTTCAGTCCGGCCAGCCGGGGGTGTCGGGGTCGAGCTGCACGCCGGTGGAGTTGAGGAAACCCGACACCATCCGGTAGAAGCCGGCGAGCATGACCAGCTCGGCGAGTTGGGCTTCGTCCCAGCGGGCTGCCAGGTCCTGCCAGGTCTTGTCGCTCACGCAGTCGTCGGCGCAGAGCTCGTCAGCCATGGCGATGAGCACCGCGTCGGGGGTCCGCCACGCGTAGCTGTCGGGCTTGCGAATGAGCGCGGCGATCTCGGCGTCGGTGAGCCCGGCCCGCTTGCCGATGATCGTGTGCTGCCCGAACTCGTACACCGCCCGACAGTTCCATCCGACACGGAGAATGACGATCTCCCGTTCGCGTTCGGGGAGTGTGCCCTTGGACAGGAAGAATCCGCCGAGCACATTGAAGCGTTTGAGGAGGGCCGGATGGTTGGCCAGCGTGCCGAAGATGTTGAGCGGTTTGCCATCGGGGCGGGTCAGTCCCTTGGCGATGATCGCCTGCACTTCTTCCGACGGGTTCTTGACTGCTCGTAGGCGCGCATACTTTGGCCGTCGCTTGTCCGATGTGGTCCTCACGCCGGTGCCTTCGTCGGCGTTCTCGGCCGATGAGTCGTCGTCGGCTCCCCGCGACGCAGCGGTCGGAGAGGCGAGGAGTAGCTCGATGAGCGCCGACGCCTCCGCCGTGGAGAACTTGCCTCCGGCCTGACGCTGGGTCAGACCGAGCGGGTGTCGGGCTTCGCGGAACGTCGCGAACCCGGCCTTGCCGAGCAGCGCTTCGAGGTATTGCATCTGCTTCGCGGAGGCCTGCGGCCCGCTGGATTGTCCGAAAGCCATGTACGGTCCCTCACGCCGTGGCGATGAGAGCCTTCTCGAACGCGTTGATGGCCTCGGACATCTCGGCTTCGGTGACGACGAGCGGCGGCATGAACCGGATGACCCCACCGTAGGTGCCGGCGTTCAACAGCAGTAGGCCGTTCGTTCGGGCGGCGGCAATCATCGCGGCGACCCGTTGGGGGCTGCTGAACTCGACGCCGACCATGAGACCGAGGCCGCGGATGTCGATGATCGCCGGATGGTCGGCGGCCATGCGCTGCAACTCCGTGGTGAGCTGGTCGGCGCGGGCATTGACGTTGTCGAGGAAGCCGTCGGCCGTCAGGATCTCGATCGTCGCCAGCGATGCCGCGCAGGCGACAGGATTTCCGCCGTAGGTGCCGCCGTGCGACCCGGGAATCCATTTCGCCATGAGCTCCGAGCGGGCGCCGATCGCCGCGAACGGCATACCCGACGCGATGCCTTTGGCCATGATCAAGATGTCGGGCTCGATGTCGTAGTGATCGACGGCGAACATCTTGCCGGTTCGGGCGAATCCACACTGGACCTCGTCGGCGACGAACAAGATGCCGTGGGAGCGACAGATTTCGACGATGGCTTCGAGGAAGCGGGGCGGTGAGGCGATGTAGCCGCCCTCGCCGAGCACTGGCTCGAGGATCGCCGCAGCGGTCTCGCCGGGCGCGGTCTGCGTGGCGAGCAGGTGGCGAAACGCCTGGATGCAGCGATCGATCTCGTCGTCCTCGCTCAGCTTCGAGTGCACGAGGTCGGGGAACGGGGCGACGTAGACCCCCGACGGGAGTGGCGAGTAGTTCAGCTTGTACGACGTCTTCGACGTCGTCATCGCCATCGTGAGATGCGTGCGGCCGTGGAACGAACCGTTGAACACGATGATGTTCTGGCGTCCGGTCGCGTGCTTGGCCAGCTTCACGGCGCCCTCCGTCGCCTCGGCGCCGGAGTTGGTGAAGAAGAAGGTCTCGATCGGGGCCGGTGTGATGTCGCGCAGTCGCTTGGCCAACGGGAGGAGCAGATCGTGGTGGTAGCAATTGACCTGGGCGTGGATGAATCGCTCGGCCTGACGGGCGATCGCCCCGACCACGTCCGGGTGGCAATGGCCAGTTGAGGTGACTGCGATGCCGCTGGTGAAGTCGAGGTACGAGTCGCCCGACACCGTGGTGACACGACACCCCGATCCGGACACGACGTCGAGATCCGACGATCTCGCCCAGACCCCGGCGAGATAGGGCGCTTCGTTGGTGGCTGCTGGCATCGGACGCTCCTCGCACTCGAATCGCACACACGCGTGCGTTCCAGTTCACCACGGATCTCGTGCTCTACAGGCCAGCCGGCCGGGGCTAGTCGAGGGGCGGGGCCGGCCGCAGGGTCAGGCGAGCCTGTGCATCCACCCGTGGGTGTCGGCGGTGCGTCCGTATTGCACATCGATCAGTGACTTGCGGAGTTGCATGGTGATCTCGCCGGCTGTCCCGTTTCCGACTTCACCGCCCTCCCACACGAGCTGACCGACGGGCGTCACCACGGCGGCGGTTCCACAGGCGAAGACTTCACGGATCGAGCCGCTGGACACTCCCTCGCGCCATTCGTCGATCGAGATCGCCCGCTCCTCGGGCGACAGGCCAAGTTCCTTGCCGAGCGCCAGGATCGAATCTCGGGTGACGCCTTCGAGGATCGTTCCGAGCGGGGGAGTGGTCAGCCGGCCGTCGGCATGGACGAAGTAGAGGTTCATCCCGCCCAGTTCCTCGACCCACTTTCGTTCGGCCGCATCGACGAAGCACACCTGATCGCAGCCGTTCTCGCTTGCCTCGATCTGGGCGGCCAGACCTGCCGCGTAGTTTCCCCCGCACTTCGCCGCGCCGGTTCCGCCCGCCGCAGCACGCGTGTAGTTCGCCGAGAGCCAGATGCGGACGGGCTTCACACCGCCGGCGAAGTAGGGGCCGACCGGGCTGGCGATGACCATGAACCGGACCTCGGTCGAGGGGCGGACGCCGAGGAACGACTCCGAGGCGAACATGAACGGACGGAGATAGAGGCTCTTCTCGCCGCCAGTCGGGACCCAGTCGGTGTCGAGTTGCACGAGGCGTTCGATGGCGTCGACGAAGTCGTCCTCGGGAAGCGTCGGGAGGGCCAGGCGCTGGGCCGACCGGTTGAAGCGCGCCGCGTTCGCGTGTGGACGGAACGTCCACACCGAGCCGTCGGCGTAACGGTACGCCTTCATCCCCTCGAAGATCTCCTGGGCGTAGTGGAGGACGGACGCCGCGGGATCGAGCTGGATCGGGCCGTACGGCAGGATCTCGGCGTCATGCCATCCGTCCGCCGCGGTCCACATGACACTGACCATGTGATCGGTGAAGTGCTTCCCGAATCCGGGATCGGCGAGGATCTCCTCCCGCCGCGCCGCGGCAGTCGGCGTGGTTCGCAACGTCGTGGTGTAGGTGAGTGCCATGCCGCAAGCGTACGGGGCGATGCCCGAGTCGGCGAGATGGATTTGGGCCGACGGCCCTGCGCCCGGCGCGACACTGGGCTCCGGTGGTCGAACGGGTGTTACGTGGCGACGATCTTCGGGGCCGGGGGAAGCTCCTGGCGGACCACGTCGACACCGTTGTCGTCGGTCGCTCCGACGGCGATCAGCTCGGATCGGTCGAACGCGGTGTGGCCGGGGCAGCGCAACCATTCCTCGCCGCCGACGTGGCCGGGGTAGCGGAAGGACCCGAGGGGAACTTTCGTCCCGTCGCGCTTCACGAACCACCACTTGTAGACCTTGCCGACCTGGAAGTCACGGACGTAGAGATACGCGTAGGTTCCCGCCGGTGTCTGATCGATTGCCGCCCAGGCTTTCGGTGGCACTGCGGGTGGGGTCGGAGACGTCAGCGAGATGCGCTGGAATGCGATCTTCTCGACGTTCTTCGTGGGGCCGTTCTCCGCGGGCTTGTCGTTGGCGACGAGCTGCTGCGTTCCGAGCGTCGAGCCGACACCGAGCGCGAACACCGCAGCGCCGGCCGCCGCAATGGTGCGACGGCGCATCCGGCGCCGATTCGTTGGCACCGACGGGCCATCGACATCCGGTGCGTTCCGGAAACCGGGTGCGGCGAAGGTTGGGCCCGCTGCCTCCCGGGCAGCTCGGGCGAACAGGCGGGCCGCCATCTCCGGGGTTGGATCGAGACGCTCGCCGATGATCGCCGACGCGAGCTCGGTCGAATCGAGGAGGTCGGCGACGGGCTGGAGTTCGAGCAGCTCAGCGGAACACCACGAGCAGGTATCGATGTGGACGCGCATGTCGTGGGACTCGCGATCGGTCATGCCTCCGACGAGATACGCGCCGAGCTCGACGGTGCGCGAGCACGGTGGCTCGATGGACCCGATCACCTCGTTGTGGTCACTCATGCCAGCCCATTTCCTCGAGAACCTTTCGGAGCGACTTGAGGCCGTAGAACACGCGGGTGCGCAGCGTCGCCTCGGGAATTCCGAGAACGTCGGCGATCTCAGCGTATGGCCGGTCCCGCATGTACGTCAGCACGAGCGCATCTCGCTGGTTGGCGGGAATGCGTCGAAGGGCTTCTTCGAGCATCCACGACGAGAGCATCGACTCGAATCCCGAGTCCTCGTCGCCGGGCGTTGGACCATCGTGGTCCGCCATCGATCCCTCGAGCCCGAACCGTCGTCCGCGGGCTCGGAGGGCATCAATGCAGACGTTGCGGGCCACGGCATACATCCAGGTTCGTAGCGAACCCGTGGACGGATCGAATCGATCCTGTGCCCTCCACGCCCGGAGGAAGGTTTCCTGCATGGCTTCCTCGGCGAGGCCGCGATCGCCGACGAGCCGATGACAGAAACGAAAGATCTCGCTTCCGTGTAGGTCGTAGAGCACCCGGAGATCGACGATGTCGCGGGTTGGCGCATCGGGTCGCGACGCAGCGACTGACCGCGGCTCGGGGCCGGATCCTGCCGGTGCCGCATCAGCGCGGCCCGTGATCGAACGCAGGCGACGAGCGATGTCTCAACCTTTCTTGAGGACCAGCTTGAACTCGAAAGAACCATCATCGTCGGCCTTGACGAAGTCGGCGATCTCCGGAGGTTCGATTCCGTAGTCCTTCATGTTGATGGCAAGGCGACCGACGATCTCGAGGGTGCCGGCGCGGAGTTGCGCGTCGACCGGGATCTGTACGTCCCTCGTGACGCCGTGCAAGGTGAGCTTGCCCAGAACGGTCGCCTTCACAGGTTTCGCCGCTTCGCTGTCCGCATCAAGGGTGACGGCGGTCGAGGACACGAACATTGCTGTCGGGAACTTGTCCGTTTCGATGCCGGTCGAACGCATCCGGCTGTCGCGCCGGGATTCGTCGCTGACGAGCTTGGTCATGTCCACGGCTGCGTTGACCGATAGGACTTGGAGCGCCGATCCGGTTCGTCCGAGTATGACGGTGCCGGTCACTGCCTCCGATCGTCCGACGGCGTCGGTCTTGGCCAGGCCGCCGACGAACAGCTCGCGGACGCGGTAGCCGGCGGCCGAACCGGGTCCGATCTTGTACGTGCCTTCAATGGCGGTCGCCGCTGGTGTCTCACCGGTGCTGGCGGACGTGGGCGCCGGGGAACCCTCCTTTGTCGTGGCCGTCGGCGCGGTCGTCGCTTGGGTCACCACGACGGTCCACCGCTTCTTCTTGCCCGAGAGCGCGCACCGCAGCTTGGTCGCGCCGGCCGTGGCCGTCGCCCCGACCTTGGTGCAGGACGCCCCTGCTGCGGGAGCTTTCGAGGCGGCAGTCGCGTTCTCCGTATGTCCTGCCGTGGCGATCAGCGCGATCGCCGCCAACGCGGCCCACAGGGGCTGCCGAGATCGACGCCATCGTCTTCTCGGACGGCGCGCCGTGGAGCGTCGAAACGGGAGCAGCACGGCGAAAGAGGAAAGCTCGAAGGGAGGCGGCGCATCGTTGCCGTAGAAATAGCGCAGGTACACGATCCCACCCACGGCGACCGCCGTGCCGAGCGCGACCAGGATGAGCAGCACTCGCGTCGCCCGTCTCGCCGGAAGGCGAGGTGATAGAGGCATCGCTCGCACCTCAGATCCGTGCCGTGTTGGGGACACCGTCGGCGTTGAGGACGAACCAGATCCCGTTGACCCACTGCCCGGTTACGTCACCGGCGGCGCGATCACGCGCCCAGTAGTAGAGCGGAGAGCCGTTGTAGGTCACCTGACGAGACCCGTCGAAACGCATTGCGACCCCGAGCAGCGACCGCCGCAGATTCCCCTCGAGCACAACATCGCCGAGGCCTTCTCCGTCCTTCAACATGAGCGGCGGCCAGGCGGCCAGGCATGGGCCCTCGCAATTGCTCACGTTGCGCCGGTCCGGAGTGAACATGTAGAGCGACATGCCCGCACCATCGGTGAGGATCGGGCCCATCTTGGATTCCTTGACGGCGATCGTGTAGCCGGCCTTCGGCGTCGGTGCGTCGGCGGCAGAGGCGACCGAGCCGATGGCTATCGGCGAGAGAGCGACGGCGGCGAGGAGTGCGGTCGCGAATGAACGGCGAGCGAAGCGTGACATGGAAACCTCCGGGTCCCTGTGTGGGGGCACGTCCGCACTCGGTCGAGTGAACGTGTGTCGGAGGTGGATACGACCGAACGACGAATCCTGTTCAGTCGAATTGAGAGAATCTCCAGGAAGTCCTCACTCGACGAGATCGGCGACCGGCAGCGGAAGGTGGGCGAGGCCCGGAAGGAACCGGTTCAGATCTCCGGTGTGCGTCATGGCTCGAAGCTGGCCGATGCTGCGGCGGCTGCCGAGGGCCCGCATCAGCTCATACGTGTCGGCCTCCATCGTGAACTCGACCGGACCCTGGCCGACTTCCCACGTACGCAAGCCATCGGTGAAGCGCACGGCGGGAAGGCCGGCCTTGCCGAGATCACCATCGATCATCGCTGCGATGATGTCGATACTCAGGTGGATGCCGTCCGATTCCCGGTCACCGACTATTCCGAGTGCGGACGCCGCGTCGTGCTCATGCGCGACCGCGTCGTAGAGCAACGCGCCGGTTCGGTCGGGCCGGGCGACGATCATGGCCTCGAACGCCGGGCTGAACTCGTCCCACTCATCGAGCAGCGAGGCCACGCTGCGTTGGGCGCGCTCGGCGATCTGCCGATCGACCCATGCCTGCACGTCGCCCGTCGGCAGATTGCGTTCCGCCAGATCGTGACAGATGCCCGCCAGGTGGGCCACGAGGTTCCGCACGGTCCACTCGGGACAGGCGGGCACCATCACGTCGGCCTGGGCATCGGAGATCCCGCCGAGCAATGCACGCACTCGTCCGCGACAGGCTGCGTATGCCGCCGCTCGCTCCTCGCCGTTGGCAACCGGTACCGTCATCAGCATGTCCCTTCGTCGAAGCTGCCCAACTGGGCGGTCGGCGAAGTGTACGGGCGTCCGAGCGGCAAGTCCCAGCGCTGGTGCTGTCGCGCGTGACGTCACCCACCTGCTCCCGTCGAAGAGGACCACGAGATGATCGACACTGCCGCTTACACCGATGCCTTCCCGTCGTTGACGTTCTCGTGTCCGTCGGGACACATCCTGCAGCTGACCCTTGAAGGCCCCGGTCTCAACAGCGTCGATGCCGCCAAGCACGCACACCTCGCCGACGTGTGGACGAAGATCGACCGGGATGCGAACGTGCACGTGGCCCTGATCGCCGGCGCCGGAAAGGGGTTCTCTTCCGGTGGCAGCTTCGACATGATCGACGAAATGGTGGTCGACTACGGCACCCGCTCACGCGTTCTCCGCGAAGCTCGTGATCTCGTCCTCAACATCATCAACTGCTCGAAGCCGATCGTGTCGGCGATGTGGGGACCCGCCGTGGGTGCGGGCCTCGTGGCCGGCCTCATGGCCGACGTGTCCGTCGTCGGTCGCCGCACGAGGATCATCGACGGGCACACTCGTCTCGGCGTAGCCGCCGGTGATCATGCCGCAATCTGCTGGCCGTTGCTGTGCGGGATGGCGAAGGCGAAGTACTACCTGCTCACCTGTCGCGATCTGTCGGGCGAGGAGGCGGAACGGATCGGGCTGGTGTCGATGTGCGTCGACGACGACGACGTGATGGCCGAGGCGCTCAAGGTCGGCGAGGAACTGGCGGCCGGCGCGCAGCAGGCCATCCGCTGGACCAAGCACACGCTGAACCACGGCTACCGGATGTTCGGGCCGGCCTTCGACGCCTCGCTCGCCTACGAGTTCCTCGGCTTCGGCGGACCGGACGTGATCGAAGGCGTGGCCAGCCACCGGGAGAGGCGACCGCCGCAGTTCGGCACCTCTCCCGTGTGAGCCGCGCCTATCTGAGCTGCCTCATCACCTTGGCGTAGTGGTGGAGCGTCTCGGTGTCGGGGTAGTCCGCGCACCAGGGAACGAAGCCGCGGCAGCCGGCGTCGATGTAGCTCTGCATCCTCTCGGCGACCTGCTCCGGGGTGCCGACGAAGTGTCCAGCGGCCCATTCGTCCAACGGCTGGCCGGTGAGCGACTTCGTCCCTGCCGCGCGTACCTCGGCCTCGGTTTCGCGGATGAAGATGTCGCCCGACACCGAGCGGCCGATTTCGTCGAAGTCGCGCCCGACGGCCTTGCAGTGCTCGGCCAGGAGGGAGCTCTTGTGGACGAAGGCCTCGAGAGGTGCGCCCCCGCCGAAGTTCGCCCAGTCGCCGTGGCGGGCGACGATGCGCAGCGTCACCTGTTCACCGCCGCCTCCGATCCAGATCGGCGGTGTCGGGGATTGCAGAGGTTTCGGATCGCACTGCGCGCCGTTGAGTTGGTAGTAGGTGCCGTCGTAGCTCGTGTCGGCCTGCGTCCACATCGACTTGATGATCTCGACGCCCTCGCGCAGCATCCCGAGACGTTCCTTCGGCGATCCGAACGGGAAGCCGTAGCCCCTGAATTCGTGTTCGTACCATCCCGCACCGATCCCGAGATCGAGACGCCCGCCGCTGATCACGTCGATCGTCGAGGTGATCTTGGCGACGACGGACGGATGGCGGTAGGCGTTGCACGAGACCATCTGCCCGAGCCGGATCCTCGAGGTCCGCTGGCTGATGGCCGCCATGACGGTCCAGCATTCGAAAACCGTCGAGTGGATAGGCCGGGGGACGTTGTGGAAGTGGTCGTAGACCCAGACCGAGTCGAAGCCGAGCTCCTCGGCGAGAACGGCGATGTCGACGGTCGTCTGCCACTGCTCGCGGGGGTCGGCGATACCGACGTATTCACCCTTCCATCCCTGGGGGATGAAGGCTCCGAAAGTAAGCGCGCGTATCATATAGTGTTCTCCGTTGCTGCGGGTGGGTTGGTGGATCCAGAGAGCGGTTCAGAGCGATGGTGCGGTCGACGCGAGTCCGGACGCTCGGCCGAGGAGCCAGGCCAGCTGCTGGCGGTCGGATGCCGAAGTGACATCGGCGGGCAACGTGTTGAGGGGATCGGCCAGCCATTGCGTGCGTCGACGGCCTAGATCGGCGATGACGTAGTCGGCGGGCCAGTTCGCCCACGTGTAGCCGAGGCCGAGATCGAGACGATGCACCTCGACCTCGCGCCAGCGACGCCACGGAAGCTGCGTGATCGGAACCCTGCCGAACGGCGCGGCGCCGTGACCCGCCCAACCGGCGGCGTCGAGAGTGGCCCAGGCCTGCTCGAGTCGCCACACGGAGCGCCGGACGTCGTCGACCTGGTCGGCAAGCTGCCGTGTCGCCCCGGCGGCGATGGCGGCGTTGCGGGCCTCTGGGGAGGGATACATGAGACGTTCCTCGCCGACCTGCGCCCCTTCGATCATCCCCGCCAGAGCATCGGCATTTCGGGCCAGGTGGGTGAGGACGTGTCCAACGGTCCAGTCGGGGAGCAGCGATGCCCGAGTGACCGAGACGGTACCTTGCTGGACCAGCCCGTCGAGCTCGGCGAGTAACGATTGGTGCGAGGACGCGCATCCGGCCACATCGGCATCGAGTTGGCGGCGTTCGGGTTCGTTCATTGCAGAGAGTCTGCCGTGGACGGCGGCATCGCGGCGCCGGGATTGCCGCTCAGCCGGTGCGGATCGTCCGCGAACTCGTCCGGAACTCGGCGAGCCGTTCGGCGATCGGGACGACCCCTATGCCGACGCCGCTCGGTACCCGCAGGAATCCGTTGTCGAGGGTGAACGCCTCGGTGACGTCGCGGTGGAAGTACCTCGAGGAGGCCGAGAGGTCGCCGGTGAGCGTGAAGCCGGGGAGCGCCGCAAGGGCGAGGTTCCCGGCGCGCCCGATGCCGGTCTCCAACATCCCCCCGCACCAGACCGGCACGTTCCGACTCACACACAGGTCGTGGATGCGCACCGCTTCCATGAAGCCGCCGACCCGTCCGGCCTTGATGTTGATCACGCGGCACGAGCCGAGCGTGAGCGCGAGTTCCGCCGTTCGCCGTGAGGTGATCGATTCGTCCAGGCAGATCGGTGTGCGGAGATGCCGGGCGAGCTCGGCATGGCCGAGGAAGTCGTCGTCACCGAGAGGCTGTTCGATGAGCAGCAGATCGAACGCGTCGAGTTGAGCAAGGTGGGCGGCGTCGGCGACCGTGTATGAGCCGTTGGCGTCGACCTGGAGGGCGAGGGTCGGGAAAGCCTCCCGCACCGCAGCGACCGGGGCCACATCGTTTCCCGGCTCGATCTTCAACTTCACTCGCTGGTATCCCTCGGCGACGTAGGCACCCACAGCGTCGACGAGCTCGCCCACCGTCGGCTGCATCCCGACGGCGACCCCGGCCGGCACGCGGTCGCGGGTGGCTCCGAGCCGCTGGGCGAAGGACTCGCCGAACTTCCGGCACTCGGCGTCGAGCATCGCAGCCTCGATACCTGCCTTGGCCATCGCATGACCCTTGATGCGGCTGAAGCGAGACGCGAGGTCCGTCGCTCGGACCTTCTGCGTGCCGAGGCGCGGGAGGAGGAACTTCTCGATCACGTGCGCCGAACTTTCGACGTACTCGGGGCTGTAGGTCGGCTCGGCCTCTGCCACGCACTCGCCCCACCCGAAGAACTCCTCGCCGACGGCCTCGACGAGCAGCACCTCGCGGTGCTGCTCGGTCCCCGATGCCCGTCGGAAGGGGGTGGCGAGCGGGAGCCGGAGCCGGTGGAGGGTTACGTGGTGAACGATCATGGGGCGAGGTCCACGCTAGTGATGTGTCCGCCGCTCGAGGGTCGGATCCTCTGCGCACTTGGACCGCTCCGTAGAGTCCCGGGTACGGTGGCCTGATGGGCATCGCACTCTCCAAAGACTCCATCGACCTCGGCATCATCGTCACGGACGGCGAAGCGGCTCTCGCGTTCTACCGCGACCTCGTGGGCATGACCGATGCCGGCTCGCAGCCGATGCCCGGCGGGGGAACGATGTACCGGCTGATGTGCGGAACCAGCATGATCAAGCTGGTCCAGAACGGAAAGATGCCGCCCGCCGTCTCGCCTCCCGGAGGGATCGGCGGCTCGACCGGATACCGCTACTTCACGATCACCGTGTCCAACATCGAAGAGATCACCGCGGCAGTTGAGGCGGCGGGTCACAAGGTCGCCGTGCCGGTGACCGCTCTCCGGCCCGGCATCACCATCTCCATCGTGGAGGACCCCGAAGGCAACTGGGTCGAGTTCCTCCAGCCCGGCTGATCACCTGCGCCGCGGCCGATACGCGACCGGTCCAACGTGTTCGGCCGGTCGACTTGGGTGAACGAAGCCGACCGCCGGTAGCGTGCGTCCATGGCTCGCCTGCTCCTGTCGTCTCTCGACCGCACCGACTTCCCGGCTCTCGTCGACGAGCGGGGCGATACCTCGTGGAGTGCCCTCAACGGGCGGGTGAACCGGCTCATCCATGTGCTTCGCGACCGTGGACTGCAGCCCGGCGAGCGTGTGGCGTTGCTGTCCGGGAACCGGCGCGAGATGTTCGAGGTGTTCCTCGCCGTCGCTCACACCGGTGTTCTTGTCGTCCCGATCAACTGGCACTTCTCGGCCGATGAGGTCGCCTATGTCGTGGAGAACTCCGGCTCCAAACTGCTCATCGGCGACCCGGAATTCAGCGCAAACACCGCCGACGTCACCGTGCCGATGCTCACCTTCGAGTCCACCTACGAGGACGCGCTCGCGGCGGCGTCGGAGGAGGAGCCGGACGATCAGTCGATGGGCGGCGTGATGTTCTACACATCGGGCACGACCGGACGGCCGAAGGGTGTCACCAACTCAGCTTTCGCTGCCGGAGTCCCACCCGAGGTGTACGAGCTGATGGCCGCCGGAATGGTCAACATCGGCTTCCCGCCGAAAGGCCGCACGCTTCTCTGTGGGCCCGGCTACCACTCGGCGCAATGGGCCTTCTCCTTCTTTCCGCTGATCGGTGGTTCATCGGTCGTGATGCAGAAGCGCTTCGTGCCCGAGGAGATGCTCGAGCTGATCGACCGTCACGCCATCACCAACGTGCATCTCGTCCCGACGCAGTTCGTGCGCTCGCTCAGGGTCGACCAGGAACGTAAGCGCGCATTCGATGGGTCGTCACTCTCTTTTGTTCTCCACGGCGCAGCGCCGTGCTCTCCGGACGTGAAGCGCCAGATGATCGAGTGGTGGGGGCCGAAGATCACCGAGTACTACGGTGCCACAGAGGGAGGTGTGGTCTCGATGATCACCGCCGAGGAGTGGCTGACCCGGCCCGGTTCGGTCGGCAAGCCGATGTCGAACATGACGGTTCGCATCGTGGCGGAAGAGGGCGATGATGCCTCGACGGGTGGAGCTGGCGTCATCCACGTTCGCAACGCCATGGGCACCGACTTCGAATACCTCGGTGAGCCGGAGAAGACCGCTGAAGCGCACAGCATCGCAGGGTTCTTCACGCTCGGCGACATCGGCTACCTCGACGACGAGGGCTACCTGTTCCTGTCCGACCGCAAGATCGACATGATCATCTCCGGCGGGGTCAACATCTACCCAGCCGAGATCGAAGGCGTGCTCACCGGGCATCCTCTCGTCGTAGACGCCGCCGTGTTCGGCGTGCCGAACGAGGAGTTCGGTGAGGAGGTCAAGGCGGCGCTCCAGCTCGTTCCCGGCACGACGTGGTCCGACGAGTTGGCCGCCGACGTTTCCTCGTTCGTGCGCGAACGGCTTGCCGGTTACAAGGTGCCGAGATCGTGGGACATCGTCGAAGAGCTCCCGCGGAGCGAGGCCGGCAAGCTCCTCAAGCGTCAGATTCGCGCTCCGTACTGGGAGGGTGTGGGCCGGTCGATCTGAGCCGCGCTGGC
>JANPFX010000152.1:0-7140 GCA_031423635.1 Acidimicrobiia bacterium
ATACCCGGCACGCCGTCAAGCGACGTCGGCTCGATGATGTTGTTGCTGATGAATCGATTCGGGAGCAACCCGCGCAACGCCTGGGTGAGCTGAATGAGTCGGCGAGTTCGTTCCGGAGTGTCCTTGACGATGTCGCGCTCCTCGATGTCGATCGAGATGCCGTCGACGTCGAGGTTCGCCAGGGCGACGACCTTGCGCAGGTCGGTGTTGACGTCCTGGAACGCCGGGAGGTACCAGACCACGACGTACATGCCGAGTTGGTGAGCGCGATCGAGGATCGGCTGCAGCTTCTCGGGCTCGAGGACATCGGGCGTCGTCGACCAGTGGGCGGCCTGGAGGTAGATGGTCTGCACACCGGCGTTGAACATCTGATCGACGGTCGTCACGTTGACCGGTGGGATCGGCTTCTTCGACCACTGGGTCGTCCAGTCGAACCGGTCCACCCACGTTCCGAGGCCACGGTACGGCTCGCCCGAGGAGGCGGTCGCCCGCAGCGGCGGGTTGGCGGGAGCGGGGAACGGCGCCGGCGGCAACGTGGTCGGGGGTGCCTTGATCGTGGTTGTCGTGGGAATCACGGTGTCGACCGTCACGACAATCGGCGTCGCCGTATCCACGGGCAGTGGGTTGGAGAGCGACGTGGTCGTCGTGACCGGCGGCGTGGTCACCACGGCCGGCGCGGCGATGGTCGGCGCGACCGTGACGTTCACGCCGATCGATCGCCGGGTCGACTTCTCCGTCGTGACCGTCTTCTTCCGCGTCGTCTTCTTGGTGACGACTTTGACGGGGGTGCGGCTCGACTTCGCTTTGGCCGTGGCGGTCGACCCGGCCTGGGCCTTGACCGGGGCCGCCACCGTCCGAGTGCCCACGGCCGCACGCACATGCGCCCCCGACGGGAGCGCGGTTGTGCCGAGAACGAGAGTCGCCGCAGCGAGGGCGACAAGCGATCGGTTTCGAATACCCATGAACGTCACCCCTGCAGCGTTGTGGATCAATCGGTCGATCGGCGTGAGGACGATGTGAGGGTTTCGCGCCACGTTTGCGGCAGAACACCTCCCAGCGCTGTTTGGAGGTGTTCTGCCCCCATATATGGGGGCAACCTCTCTCCCAGTGTGAACGGGTCACCCACGTTGCGAGCGGTCGAGCGAAGCGAGCAGCGCAGCGCCGAACGGAATGGGGGCAACCTCTCTCCCAACGAACAGCGGACTACCGCTTGACGCGGCGGCGGTCTTCTTCCTTCAGGTACTTCTTGCGGACGCGGATGGCGACCGGGGTCACTTCGACGAGTTCGTCGTCGGTGATGAACTCGATCGCCGTTTCCAGGGTCATCTCACGCTTCGGCGGCAGTTTCACCGCGTCGTCGTGGGCGTGGGTCCGGATGTTGGTCTTCTGCTTCTCACGAACGACGTTGATGACCATCTCTTCGTTGCGGGCGTTCTCGCCGACGACCATGCCCTCGTAGACCTCTTCCTGCGGGTCGACGAAGAACTGACCACGCGACTGGAGGTTGTCGAGCGCATAACCCGTGGTCATGCCGGCACGGTCGGCGATCATCGCCCCACCGAGACGTGACGGCAGGTCGCCCACCCACGGAACGAAACCGGCGTGGCGCTGATGGATCAGCGCGGTGCCACGGGAGTTGGTGATCAGCTCTGAGCGCAATCCGAGCAGTCCGCGTGACGGCGCATCGAAGCGCATGATCGTACGGCCGGTGTCGCCCGGCGCCATGTCGACGAGCTGGCCCTTGCGGGGAGCGAACGACTGCGTCACCCCGCCGACGTATTCGTCGGGAACGTCGACGGTCACCTCTTCGAACGGCTCATGCTTCTTGTCGTCGATCATCTTGGTGATGACCTCGGGACGGCTCACCTGCAGCTCGAAACCCTCCCGGCGCATCTGCTCGATCAGCACAGCAAGCTGCAATTCGCCTCGGCCGGCAACTTCGATGATGTCGGGGGACTCGGTGTCACGGAGGCGGATCGACACGTTGCCGAGCACCTCTTTCGTGAGGCGATCACGGATATGGCGCGACGTGACGTACTTGCCGGCCTTTCCTGCCGTCGGTGCGGTGCTGACGCCGAAGGTCATCGCGAGTACCGGCTCATCAACCTCTAGGCGTGGGAGCGGCTCCGAAACCCCTGGCGTACCGAAGGTGTCGCCGATCTCGACTTCGGGGAAGCCGGAGACGACGAAGAGCTCGCCGCAACCGAGCTCCTCGACCTCGACCCGCTTGAGGCCGTCGAAGGCGAGCAGGCCCGAGAGTTTCTTGACGAGGATGCCGCCGGCGTAGCCGGCCGCCGGCTCCGCCCCGAACAGCGCCGTGAGCTCGCCTCGGCGGAAGGTGCCTTGCTGGACCCGTCCGATGGCGAGACGACCGAGGTAGTCCGAGGCGTCGAGGTTGTTCACAATCGCCTGGAGCGGACCGTCCGGGTCGCCGGTGGGCGACGGGATCGTGGCGACGATCGCCTCGAACAGCGCCGTCAGGTCATCGGACTCGGCCGGAACGCCGACACCGGCTATCGACTGCCCCTCGCGGGCGATGCACGACACGACCGGGAAGTCGATGTGGTGATCCTTGGCGTCAAGATCCATGAACAGCTGATAGATCTCATCGAGGACCTCGTCCGCCCGGGCATCACTGCGGTCGACCTTGTTCACCACGACGACCACCGGCAGGTGCTTGTCGAGGGCCTTCGAGAGGACGTAGCGGGTCTGGGGCAGCGGACCTTCGGCAGCATCGACAAGCAGGAGCACGCCATCGACGATGTGCAGACCTCGCTCCACCTCGCCGCCGAAGTCGGCGTGACCAGGTGTGTCGACGATGTTGAGCTTGTACTGCTCACCGGTCGGCGACGTCCAGCGGACGGACGCCTGCTTGGCGAAGATCGTGATGCCGCGCTCACGTTCCTGATCGTTCGAGTCCATGACCCGGTCGGTGGAGTCACGTGAGCTCATCGCGCCGGTCTGGCGCAACATGGCATCGACCAAGGTCGTCTTGCCGTGGTCGACGTGAGCCACGATGGCCAGGTTGCGGAGGTGCGCAGTCTTGGGGCTTCGCATGGGCGCGCTGGTCGAAGGGGTGTCGGTCATGGTCATTCGGGGGCCTTGGAGTGGTTGGAACAGAGGTGAGGCGATAGTCGCCGCGCCAGCGTTTGCCGTGCAGCGCTCGACTCCGAGACCGCGAAGGTCACGTCATCGAGGGCCGCCGTGGCGGCCATGGAGGTGAGCGTCGACGCCGAAACCGGCGCACCAGCGGATTCAGTGAGCGGTGGCCTGCTGCGGCGTGTCGATCTCGTCATCCTCGTTGTCGTCGTTGTCGTCGTCGAATTCGTCGTAGACGTCTTCGTCGTCGTCGAGGACCCGGGCCAGACACCAGGACGCACACTTGTCTTCCGCACCGGCGCCGCACTCGATGCACGGCTCGGTCACTGGCAGCAGGGACACGCGCTTCATGGCTCTCGCCTCTTCGAAGCGACGGTGACGGCCCTTTTTCACGATTCTCTCCTGCAGTGTGCGCTAACGGTCTTGGTCGTATCGGCAGTACATCGTACTCGTTTGAGCAGGAACTCAGCTTCGCTTGTCGAAAACGTGCCCACCGTCACCACCCGGGTAGCCCGTGGAGGCACATTGGGAGAGAGGTTGCCCCCATATATGGGGGCAGAACACCTCCAAACGTCGCTCGGAGGTGTTCTGCTGCGCGGAAGGCGCATAGCGTCTGCCCCATGGCAGACGCTCTCGACCTCGACGCCTTCACCGAACGATTCCGCGAACGCGCCCGAGCGGTGCGCAGCCGGCCGATGCCCCCCGTGGAAGGGGTCGAGCGCCAGAGGTTCAAGGACCGCATGCAGCTCGATTTCCAGGACTTCGCCATGATCGGCGACGCCCGGGCCGAGCTCGTCGACGGTGTGCTCACGCTGCGCATCGACCTCCGCTCCTGACCGCCGACCGCCCAGCCGAAGAGACGACGACCCGAACGCAGGCCAACGTGACCACAACCCCTGCGCTCGACGACGCGCTCGGGACGACTGCGTCCTGGGACGTCGGATTCGTGTCGTGTGCCGTCCACGATTCGTCGGGCCGACTCGGCTCCATCGGAGATGACAAGCGGGTCATGCGGATCGCGTCCGTCTCGAAACCGCTGGTGGGCTATGCCATCTGTATCGCGGTCGAGGAGGGAACCCTCTCGCTCGACGCACCACTCGGCGTTGTCGACGGACACCCGGTCAATCCGGAACTGACGATCCGCCACCTGCTCGCCCACGCCGGGGGCTACAACTTCGATGGCCCGAAGCCGCTGACCGCGCCTGGGAAGCGGCGCATGTATTCCAACACCGGGTTCGACCTCCTCGGTGCGGCCCTGTCCGAGGCCGCCGGCATGCCTGTTGCCCGCTACGTCGCCGAGGCCGTGTTCGCCCCGCTGGGGATGGCGAACACCGAACTGCGCGGCTCGCCGGCCAAGGACGTCTGGTCCAACGTCCGCGACCTCGGACGATTCCTCGACGAACTCCTACGCCCGACCCTCATCTCCGACCCCACGTTCGTCCAGTACACCGCGGTACAGTGGCCGGACCTGGCCGGCATCGTCCCCGGTCTGGGTTCGTACGACCCCTGCCCGTGGGGACTCGGCGTCGAGGTCCGCGGCCACAAAGCCCCGCATTGGACCGGACTCTCGAACTCCCCCGGCACCTTCGGCCACTTCGGCGGTAGCGGGACGTTCCTCTGGGTCGACGTCGACGCCGTGGGCGGTCCACTCGCCGCCGTCTGCCTCACCGATCGCGAGTTCGGCCCCTGGAGCCTGGTGGTCTGGCCGGCGCTGAGCGACGCGATCCTCCGTGCCCGCAGCACAACCTCCGCATGACGACGGCACCGGAGATGGTCGTCGGCGCACTGCAGCCGGTACGCTCGAAGTCACCAAACGACGCAGCAGGAGGAACGGCCATGACCACCGAGAACGCCACCCCGATCGAAGCTCTTGCCACCGGCGCCGCGCTCAAGCTGCCGGGCAACCGAACCGTGGCCGAGGAGCGGTTGCACCGCAAGCAGATGCTCGCCGCCGGTTTCCGCCTGTTCTCCAAGTTCGGTTTCGACGAAGGCGTCGCCGGACACATCACCGCCCGCGACCCCGAGCTGACCGATCACTTCTGGGTCAATCCGTTCGGAATGCACTTCGGCCACATCCGGGTGAGCGACCTGATGCTCGTACGTCACGACGGGAAGATCATCGAGGGCAGCCACCCCCTCAATCAGGCGGCCTTCGCCATCCACTCCGAGGTCCACGCCGCCCGCACCGACGTCGTCGGCGCCGCGCACTCGCATTCGCTCTACGGCAAGGCGTTCTCGAGCCCCGGCAAGCTGCTGGCCCCGCTCACCCAGGACGCCTGCGCGTTCTATTCGGACCACGCACTCTTCGACGACTACACCGGTGTCGTGCTCGACACCGAGGAGGGCAAGCGCATCGGCTACACCCTCGGCGAGGGCAAGGCCGTCATCCTGCGCAATCACGGCCTGCTCACCGTCGGCCAGAGCGTGGAGGAGGCGGTGTGGTGGTTCATCACCATGGAGCGCTCGTGCCAAGCCCAGTTGCTCGCCGAAGCAGCCGGCACTCCGATCTCCATCCCCGACGAGATGGCCCGCAAGACGATGGGCCAGGTCGGCACCCACATGGCCGGCTGGTTCAGCTTCCAACCGCTGTTCGCCCGCATCTCCCGTGAGCAGCCGGACCTCTTCGACTGACCTCCGTGCGAGCCGTGCCGACGGCTAGGCCAGCTGACTCTTCAGCCACGCACTGAGCGCTTCGGTCGTCGGCGCCTTGGTGCCGGTCGGCCAGGTGAGGTAGTACCCCTCGGCCGACGTGACTTCGGGCCCGACCTGTTCGAGCACGCCGTCAGCCAGGAGATCGTCGACGAGATGGCGCCACCCCAGTGCGACCCCGCGGCCGGCCACGGCCTGCTGGAGGACCACCGGGTAGTTGTTGAACAGCACCCGGCCCGGTTGATGCGGCACGACCAGCCCGAATCGGCCGAACCACTCCGCCCACGACATCCACGGCCGGTCGCCGTCGTCCATATGGAGGAGCGGCACGTCGAGTAGGCGATACGGGAGCGACGAGACCCCGAGCGAGCGAGCGCCGGCGAGGGCCGGCGCGGCGACCGGGAACACCGACTCGGGAAACAGAAGTTCGCCGTCGACCGTGGGAAACGACCCGTCACCCACTTGGATCGCCGCGTGGAACGAGCCGCCGGCAAGATCGGCTTCACGGTCGAAGAGCCACAGGCGCAGTTCCCTGCCACCGAGCGCTTCCTGCACGCGGTCGAGGCGCGGAACCAGCCACTGCTGGGCGAAGCCGGGATTGCAGGCAAGGACGAACACCTCGGCCCGCTGTCCGAGCCCGGCCAGCGCACCCTCGATGCCCGAGAACGCCCGTGAGACCTCCATCAGGAGGGTTCGCCCAGCATCGGTCAACCCGCTGCGGTTCGACGTGCGGTGGAAGAGTGCGGCGTTCACGGCCGACTCGAGCGAACGAATCTGGCGGGTCACGGCAGGCTGGGTCATCCCCAGCTCCCGGGCCGCCGCCGTGAAGCTCCCCAACCGGGCGGCCGCCTCGAACACGGCGAGGCGCTGCAGGCGCCCCACGCGCCGGATCAGCTCACGCACCGCTCACCATGACACCAGGTTATGCCAGGGGCTTCGAATCGGCCACTGTTCAGGAACGGGTTTTCCCGGCAGCATGTCCGGATGACCACTGTCGGATTCATCGGCCTCGGCAACCTGGGCCGACACCTCGCGGCGAGCCTGCTCCGGGCCGGGCACCACGTGACCATCAACGACCTCGACCAGGCCCTCGGTGAAGGACTCATCGAGGCCGGCGCGACCTGGGCCGCCAGTGCCGCGGACGTCGCCCGCATGTCAGAAGTCGTGTTCACCTGCCTTCCGTCCCCCGCGGTGGTGAGCACCGTCGTGAGCGGACCGCGAGGGGTGTTCGAGGGATTCGGCGGCGCTGGCGGAACCTGGATCGACATGTCGACGAACGACCGCAGCGAGACGCTTCGCCTCGCTGCGCTCGGAGCGGCCCTCGGCGTGGCCGTGTTGGAGGCTCCGGTCAAGGGTGGTGTCCACAAGGCCGCGGCCGGTGAGATCACCGTG
>JANPFX010000153.1:0-13233 GCA_031423635.1 Acidimicrobiia bacterium
GTCTCCGCCGCAGCTGCCGTGGTCTCGGCCGCGGATGCTTCGGTTGCGGCGGCTTCGGTCTCGGCCGGGGCGGCGGTGGTGTCGGCGGAGTCGCTGCTGCACGAGGCGAGCAGCAACATTCTGCCCGCCCGTACGGATAGGACGATTCTTGATTTCACGTGAAGCTCCTTGGGTGGTGGGTGGTCAGCGGTGATACGGGTGGTCAGGTGCGTTGTGAAGCGTGTCCCCGAAGCATGACGCGTTCGAGTCCGGTGATGAGGAGTGTGGCGAGCGAGCCGATGATCGCGAGGGAGAAGATCGAGCCCCACAGCTGGTCGACGAGATTGCGGGCCTGGGCGACCTTTACGGAATAGCCGAGGCCCTTCGAGGTGAGCGCGAAGAACTCGCCGAGGACGGCGCCGATGAGCGCCAGGCCCACGTTGATCTTGGCCGCCGAGAGCAGGTAGGGGAGCGCCGACGGAATGCGTAGACGTCGGAGCACTTCCATCTCGCTGGTGTCGACGGAGCGTGCCAACTCGATCAGCAGCGGATCGACGGATCGCAACCCGGCGATGCCGTTCAGCAGGAACGGGACGAAGCACACGAGCGCGGTGACGGTGAGGATCGAACGGAGTCCCGGTCCGAGCCAGATCACGATCGCGGGCGCATAGGCAATGATCGGCGTGACCTGGATCAGCACGCTGATCGGAAGCCCGGCCCGTTCGAGGAAACGGCTGCGGGCCATCAGCGCAGCGGCCGCCATGGCGAGCACGAATGCCAGCATGAAGCCGAGGAAGGCCTCCCAGATCGTCGTGCGGGCGTTGGTGAAGTAGTAGCCCGGGTTGTCGACCATGTGCACGACGATCGACCACGGGCCCGGGAGCACGAAGCGCTTGACGTTGAACACCCACGTCGAGACCTGCCACAGCCCGAGGAAGGTTGCCATGCCGACGACCGGTGCGAATCCCCGGAGCGACCATTGGCGCGCTTCGTCGGGCGGCGCGTCGACGACAGGTTCGGCCGTGACGACGGCGCTCATACGTGATGATCCCGGAGATCCGAACGCAAGCGCTTCACGTGATCGTGGAACGCCGGCTCGTCCTCCATCTCGGGGTTTCGCGGTCTTGCCAGCGTGATCTCCTCGACCGCCGCCACTCGTCCGGGGCGGGCGGCCATCACCACCACCCGGTCGGACAGGATGACCGCTTCGGGGATGGAGTGGGTGACGAAGATGACCGTCGCTCCGGTGCGCGACCACAGATCCAGCAGGAGGTACCGCGCTCCTGCCCGCGTGATCTCGTCGAGCGCGGCGAACGGTTCGTCCATGAGCAGGACGGGTGCGCCGAGCGCGAAGCCGCGCACGAGCGCGACGCGTTGCTGCATGCCGCCCGACAGCTCGTGCGGGTAGGCGCGGCGGAAGTCGGTGAGCCCGACGGCGGCGATCAGGTCGTCGATCTGGTCCGGCGGCAGCGTGGTCTGGCCGGCCCGGTGGTTCAGCGTGCTGAGGAAGACGATGTTCTGTTCGACAGTGCGCCAGGGCACCAGTGCCGGTGCCTGAGGGATGAGTCCGAACTGCTTCTTGCTGCGGGCGGCGTGGGGGCTCGCCCCCTCGATCGTCACGGACCCCTGGTCGGGATCGATCAGCCCTCCGACGATGCGCAGCAGCGTGCTCTTGCCGCACCCGGACGGACCGAGCAGCGAGACGAACTCGCCCTTGCCGATGTGGAGATCGACGCTCGTGAGCGCGTGGGTGGTGCGGCTACGCGTTCGGAACGACTTGGCGACACCCGAGATCGACACGGCCGCGCCATTCGCCGCGGATGCGCGTGGTGCTCGGGGAACGGTCGTCAGCGAGTCACCCGACACGGGTGCCTCCGAGACCGCGTCTGTTCCAGGGCCGGCTGCCATCACCGAAACCTACGCCGCCCCCGTCCATTCTTCGATTCCGGATCGTGAACACGGTGTTACCACGTGGTCTGACCAACAGACCAACGGAAGGCGGGACGCCGTCGATCACGGGATGCCGGCCTGCTGTTTGAACACCAGGCTGTCCCAGTAGTCGGTCCGACGGGCGACGAGGTTCCCCTCCACCCGAAAGCGCATGACCCCGCGGACGCTGATCGGCCGGTCGTTCACGGTCGTGCGAAGCGTGTACGCCACAGCGACCCGATCGCCGTCGGCGACGACGTCTTCGACCTCGTAGCGGAGCCCCGGCATAGAGGAGAGAAAGCCCGGCACCCGCGCCGCGTATTCGGCGCGACCCGTGCATCCGCTGCCGAGCGCGGCGGTGTGCTCGTTGACGAAGTCATCAGTGACGAACGCGACGACGCGCTCAGGATCGGCGGTGGCAAACGCCGCCAGATATCCCAGGCACACCTCGCTCGGGGTCACAGCCCCCAGACCTCCTGGGCCTTCTCGTACACGCCTTGATCGAAGGAGAACTCGATCATGTTCCCGTCGGGGTCGGTGAGCGCGCAGATGTAGCCGATCGGCGGCGGCATCCACTGCGGCTCCCAGACCAGGCAGTCGGTGGCGCGCCCGAGCTCGGCGATGGCGTCGACCTCCGCCTTCGTCGGCATCTCGATGCCGATGTGGGCGAACGGGGCCATGATCGGCTGGCGACCCTTGTGCTGATCTCGCGTGAAGCTGACGAGCACGAGGATGAAGGGCTTGTCGCCCTGGTCCGGATGGCCGAGCCACGCGCCCTGGCCGTCGGCGTCCTCACGGCGGTCGAGGAGCCGCAGCGGCGTGAACTTCTCGTACCACTCGATGGTGGCGTCGATGTTCGTGGCGGGAAGCGCGATGTGGGTCCACCGGACACCGGTGGGACGGAGGCGCTCGGGCGTGGCGTCCTGCGTGACCTCACTCACCGGTGTATCCCTCCGGGAGAACCGGATCCGACCCGCCCTTGGTCCACAGGATGATCTCCGTGCCCCACGGATCGCGGAACGCGCCGTTGAATCCGTTGAACTCCTTCCAGTAATGATGCCGCCACAGCACGGTCGCTCCGTGCGCTTCGGCCCGGGCGAGGATGGCGTCCTCGGTGTCGTCATCACTGACCAGGATCCACACCCGGGGGCTGCGGCCGCTCTGACTCAGGTGGCGGGGCTCCACGCCGGCGGATTCGGGATGTGGCCGGGCGTTCGCCACGTCGTAGAAGCCGACGTGCAGGTTCCCGACGGGGGAGTCGGAACCATCCTCCAGGGGGAAGAACCCGCCGGGCACACCTCGGTGGAACACGCCCGTCGGTCGTCCTTCGACCAGCCAGCCGAACACATCGCCGTAGAACTTGGCGCAGGCCTCGACGTCGTCGGACGGGAAGTCCACGAAGATCAGCGTGTTGGGTTTCATGGCAGGACACTACCAACCATGGACTGATGGTCTGACCAAGGAACCGAGCCGTCATCAACGGTTCACATGACCGCTGTCGGTTGCGTCAGAGCGCGGTGCGGGAGGCGAGCAGTGCGTCGCGTCGCTCGCGTGCCGCCGACCGGAGGTCGTCGATGTCGACCGTGACGCAGCGCCCGTCGCGGACCACCTGTCGTCCGGCGATGAGAACGTCGTTGACAGATCGGCCGTCGGACGCCCAGATGATCTGGCGCACCGGATCGTTGCCCCGGGGCGTGAACTGGGCTCCTCTCGTGGAGTGCACGACGATGTCGGCTTGCTTTCCGACCTCGATCGAGCCGATGAGGTTCCCTTTGCCGATCGCCTCGGCCCCGCGCACCGTCGCCAGCGCCATGGCGTCGTCGCTCGTGAACGAGAAGGGGTCGACCGCCCGATCACGGGCGATGCCGACGAACAGCGAGGCCGACTTCAAGATGTCGACGGCATCGCCGGCGTTCTCGCCATCGCAACCAAGCGCGACGCGGCCGCCCCGGCGGAACAGCTCGTCGTGTCGAGAGGCGCCGATGAAACCCTGCGCCAGTCGGAGGTAGGCCCACGGGCACGAGGCCACGGCCGTTCGGGTGGCGAGCACGAGCTCGACCTCGCTGTCGTCGAGATGAACGGCGTGACCGATGAGCACGTGGTCACCGAGCACACCGAGGCGGTCGAGATGGACGAGGGGCCGAAACCCGGTGCGGGCGAGGTAGGTGACGGGATCGCCGCCATGGGGCGACATGTGGAAGGTCATCCCGGTGTTCAGACTGCGCGCGAGCTCACTCGCACCGGCGACGAGGGCGTCGCTCATCAGGTCATGGCCGACCAGCGTGACCCACGCCTCGACGATGCCGCCCGGCGGATACTTCTCCACCAGCTCCCGTTGCTGGTCGAGCACCTCGTCGGTCGGGGCGGAGAAGGGGAGTCCTTCGGTGTCCCATCCCCAGCGCCCGATGGTGGCCCGCAGTCCCACCCGATGAAGGCCGGCCGCGACCCGTTCGGGGTGGGCAACCGTGCCGGCCTCGACGGTGCACGTGATGCCGTTGGTCACCGCAGCGACGGCTGCGAGCGTGGCCGAGAGCTCGTCGTCATCGGCGCTGTGTCCGGTGTGCACCGGGACCGCCCAGTTGTAGATCGCGTCCTGCGAGTCGATGGCGTCGGGGATGCACGACTGCACGAGTCGGTCACCGGTGAAGTGTTGATGGGCGTTGATGTAGCCGGGTGTCACGATGGTGTCGGCAGCGCCGATGACTGCGGCGTCGGGGAACATCGGTCGGAGCTCGTCGAACGAATCGACATGGGTGATGACCTGCCCGCTCACGGCGACCGCCCCGTCACGCAGTACCGTCCGAGTTGCGTTCATCGTGACGACGTCACCGCGAACCAGCACGACCTGCTGCATCGTTGCGTCAGCCGCCGCCGACGCATCACCCATCACTCGCACTGAACCCATGGCGAAAGGCTGCCACACCATGCTCCCCACGAAGTCCTCGGTGCTGACCACAACTGTGCTGTGCGACAACCCCGCTCTGCGCAACGCGTGGTACGCAGTGGCCCGCAGCATCGACGTCAGAACGGCACCCCACGGTGTGACGCTGCTCGCCACTCCGGTTGTCCTGTATCGAAGTGCCGGTGGTGTGGTGGCGGCGCCCGACCGGTGTCCGCATCGTGAGGCGCCATTGTCGATGGGCAGTGTCGACAACGGGTGCCTGGTGTGCCCGTATCACGGGTGGGAGTTCGCCGACGATGGCCGTTGTGTCAACGTCCCGTCGGCATCCGAGGGTGTTCCGCCGCCGCCACGTGCCCATCTCGCGACGTACGCCTGCGAGGAGCGGTACGGCCTCGTGTGGGTGTGCCTCGGTCAGCCGGCAACGGAGGTTCCCGTGATCCCCCACGATGACGATCCGGCGTTCCGACGCATCAACACCCCGGTCGAGGTGTGGCAGACCTCGGCCACGCGGATGACCGACAACTTCCTGGACATCACGCACTTCCCGTTCGTGCACGTCGGCACGTTCGGTCGGTCCCAGGACACCCGCGTGCCCAAGCTCGATCTCGTCGAACTCGACAGCGGATGGTTCGGCTATGCCTACGAGATCACCGCGAACAACGACGCCCTCGGATCGCTCGCCAGCGGACAGGTCGAGTCCGTGGTCGAGCGGGCGATGAGCTCGGGTTTCCATCTGCCCTTCGATGTCCGGTCGACGATCCGCTACGCCAACGGTCTCGAGCACATCCTGTTGCTGCTCTCCACTCCGATCGACGACGCCACGTCGTACTTCACCTTCGTCGTCTGGCGCAACGACGACTTCGCCGCGCCGGCCGACGAGATCATCCGCTTCGATCTGGCGATCGGGGCCGAGGACAAGCGCATGTTGGAGATGCTGGGTGGTGTCCTGCCGCTCGACCAGACCACGCTCGTGAGCGTGCAGGCCGACAAGTGCGGCGTGGAGTGGCGGCGGCGCCTGGTCGAACTGATGGACATCCCGGAGTTGGTGCGTTCAGTCGCCCGCTCCCAGAGCGACTGAACGCACCATCTCTCGGCTAGGCGAGTGACGCGAGGACGGCGTTGCGAACATCGCGTCCGGCTTCGTCGCTGAGCTGGTGACCGTTGCGGTCGAGGACGTAGAAGACGTCCACGACCTCGTGGCCGAGCGTCTGCACGAGGGCCGCCCGGATGTCGAGGCCGAGCGATGCGATCGTCGTTGCCACGCGGTGCAGCGCTCCGACGCTGTCGGGAGCGCGCACTTCGATCAACGTCGCGCTCGCGCTCGCGTGCTGGTCGATGAGGACATCGGCGGGGGCTGCGGGCGCGGCGCTCACCCTTCTCGCCGCGCCGGCGTAAACCCGGGCCCGCTCGGTGAGGCGCTCGTGGAGGTCGATCTCGCCGGCGAGTGCGCCTCGTAGATCGGCTTCGATCCGTGCCCATGGCGGATCACCGCCGAGGCGTCGTTCGATGCGGAACTCCTCGACCGCGACCCCGTCGTCGGAGCTCCAGCCCTTTGCCGAAAGCACCTCCACGCCATGCGCAGCCAACGCTCCGGCCACGGTGGCGAGAAGACCCGTCCGGTCGGACGCCGCCACCACGCAGTTTGTCGCGCCGGGAACGAAACGCAACGCGCCGTCCGCCCTGACCTCGTCGAGGAGCAGGTGGTGTTCGGCCGCAGGGAAGGCATCGAGCGAAGGTGGCGGCGACTCGCCCAGCATGTGGGCGCGCGTGTTGCGGACGAGCTGTTGGATCAGACCCCCTTTCCACTCGCTCCACGCCGATGGCCCCGTTGCCCGGCTGTCGGCTTCGGTAAGGGCGGCGAGGAGTTCGAGGACCTCGATGCGGCCCACGGCACGCGCCATCATCGCGATCGTCGACGGGTCGGACAGATCCCGTCGGGTGGCGGTTTCCGGAACGGTGAGGTGGTGCTCGACCATCGAGACCAGGACCTCCACGTCGTCGGGGGAGTAGCCCATCCGAGCGCCGATGTCGCCGACGAGTCCCATCCCGACGACGGTGTGATCACCGGGGAAGCCCTTGCCGATGTCGTGGAGCAACGCCCCGACGAGCAGGAGATCCGGGCGATGGACCCGTCGGACCAGCGCGGCAGCCTGCACCGCGGCCTCACAGAGATGGCGGTCGACGGTGTAGCGGTGGTACGCGTTCCTCTGCGGCTTGCAGCGCACCGCCGACCACTCGGGAAGCACCCGTTCGAGCAGCCGGAACCGATCCAATGCCTCGAGCACCCGGATCGCACTCTGCCCGGCGCCGAGAAGGCTGACGAAGTGCTGACGTGCGTCGTCGGGCCACGAGCCGCTCAGCGGCTCGACGTCGGCGACGAGGCGCTCCAAGGTCTCCGAGTCGATCGTGGCGTCGGAGTGTGCGGCGATCGCTCCCAGTCGGAGCAGTGACACGGCGTCGAGCTTCGTGCCGGTGCGATCCCGGACACGATCGCCGATCATCTCCACGTGGGCCCCGAGCATGAACCGCTTCGGCTTGCCGCCGCGCCGACCGCGAGTCGCCCATCGTTCCCAGAAGCGCTCGGCGACCCACTGCACCTCTCGACCCGCGGCGGAAACTCGCTGCATGAGGTCGTCGTCGGAGATGCCGAAGCGTTGCGCGGTGGCCAGTTGATCCTGGAGAAGGAGACGGTCTCCCGGTCGACGGGTGGCCGCATGCAGGGCCGTCCGCACGTCGAGCAGCGTTCGGAAGTGCTGATCAAGGGTGGATCGTGGCATCTCGAGGAACGTCTCGAGTCCATCGATCCCGGCCTCGATCATCCAGTCGAGCGCATGGATGTCCCGCAGACCGCCGATGCCCTCCTTCAACTCGGGCTCGAGGAGGAAGGCGACTTCGCCGTGACGCCGGTGTCGTTCTGCGACCGACGCCGCGAGTACCCCGACCCACTTCTCGCCGTTGTCCTTCCACGAGCGCAGACTCCGTGTGCGGGCCTGATCGGTTACTGCCGGTTCGCCGCTGATGTGGCGAATGGAGAGCAACGACGTGGCCGTCTCCAGGTCACGTCGTACCGATGCCTGAAGCGTCTTCGGTGAATGGGTAAGCGGACTGAGCTTCCAGCCGGCATCCCACAGCGGGTACCAGCACGCCGATGCCACGGCCGCGACGAGTGCCTCGGCTGCGCCGTCCGGATGAAGGAGAACGACATCGATGTCGGAGAACGGGCAGAGCTCGCGCTTTGCCGTTCCGGCGAGCGTGGCGAGCGCCCAGC
Organism: Acidimicrobiia bacterium; assembly: GCA_031423635.1. Classification (GTDB taxonomy): domain Bacteria; phylum Actinomycetota; class Acidimicrobiia; order Acidimicrobiales; family JANYDT01; genus JANLQX01. The sequence goes on from JANPFX010000153.1 coordinate 8,079, forward strand.
CTGAGGGCAGGTGCTCGTCGGCGAGGGCGCCGAGTGTCGACTCGGCGAGCTCGGCCAACGATGCTCGCTGGGACGACGGGGTGGTAGACGTAGCGTTGATGACCGACAGCCGGGCGGCGGTACCGGTCTCGTTGCCCATGTCAGATCGCGTCGGTTCCGCGTTCGCCCGTTCGGATGCGGACGACGTTCTCCAGGGCGGTGACCCAGATCTTGCCGTCGCCGATCTTGTCGGTACGGGCGGCGTTGATGATGGCTTCGATGATCGGTTCGACTTCGTCGTCGGTGGAGAGGACCTCGATGCGGATCTTCGGAACGAAGTCGATGGTGTATTCCTGACCCCGGTACACCTCGGTGTGGCCGCGCTGACGTCCGAATCCCTGCACTTCGGTGACGGTCATGCCGTGGACGCCGACGGCTTGGAGCGCGGCCTTCACGTCGTCGAGTTTGAACGGTTTGACGGTGGCGGAGACGAGCTTCATGGGTCAGATCCTTCCGGAGAACGAGTATGCGGTCTCCTGATGTTCGGCAAGGTCGAGTCCTTCGGCCTCGGCCTCTTCCGAGACGCGGAGGCCGATGGTCTTGTGGATCGCCATGGCGATGATGAACGAGAACGTGCCCGACCACGCAAGCGTGGCACCCGACGCGATCAACTGGTTCACGAGCAGCTTCGCTCCGCCCCCGTTGAACAGCCCATCGGCACCCAGGGCGTTGACGCTCTTGGTGGCGAAGAAACCGAGAAGCAGCGAACCGACGAGTCCTCCGATGAGATGGACACCGATCACGTCGAGGGCGTCGTCGAGCTTCAGGATCGACTTCAGCTTGAGCCCGAGGAAGCAGACGATGCCGGCGATGGCACCGATGGCCATGGCGCTCATGGTGTTGACGAAACCGGCACACGGGGTGATCGCCACGAGCCCGGCAACCGCGCCTGACGCAGCGCCGAGGGTGGTCGCATGTCCTCCCTTGATCCGTTCGGCGACAAGCCACGTGCACATCGCGGCTGCGGCGGCGATGTGGGTGTTCATGAAGGCCTGGGCGGCCAGATCGTTGGCTCCGAGGGCAGACCCGGCGTTGAAGCCGAACCAGCCGAACCACAAGATGCCGGTGCCGAGAAGCGTGAGCGGCAGTGAGTGCGGCGGCATTGGCTCTCGACCATGTCCGCGGCGGTTGCCGATGACCTTGACCAGCACGAGGGCGGCGATACCGGCGTTGATGTGGACGACGGCGCCGCCGGCGAAGTCGAGGGCACCGCGCTTGAACAGCCAGCCGGTCGGGCTGAAGACCCAGTGGGCGATCGGGGCATAGACGATGACGAGCCACAGCGAGATGAACAGGGCGTAGGCGCCGAACTTCAACCGGTCGGCGGTGGCGCCGGTGATGAGGGCCGGCGTGATGATGGCGAACATCATCTGGTAGGCGACGAACAGGAGGGGCGGGATGACCAGGGCGAAGTCGCCGGTGTAGCCGGGGAGGCCCTTGGCGATATCGGCGAGGCCGAGGAAGTCGAGGTTGCCGATGAACCGACCTCCGTCACCGAAGGCCAGCGAGAACCCGACCAGCACCCAGATGACGCTGATGATCCCCATGGCGAAGAAGTTCTGCATGAGCATGCCGAGCACATGACGCGCCCGGACCATGCCGCCGTAGAAGAACGCCAGTCCAGGCGTCATGAACAGGACGAGAGCAGCCGAAACCAGCACCCAGGCGGTGCTTCCGGCGTCGATGGCAGCGAGCATGGAGAAGAACCTCAGGACGGGCGTGGTTCGGCGATGGCGCCCGTGCGAGGATCAGGTTGCCCGATCACCGTTTCGTGATTGTGTGTCGATTGTTTCGGGAGGATGAACGAACCGCGTGTCCGTGCGTTGGCCGTCCGTGAAGGTTGCGCGGGAGGCCCTGGTGAGCGCCATCGGTCAGCGGAAACGAACGCCTTGGCGGCCGAGCTCGGCGTGCACGCCCGACATGGCGATCGTGTCGAGATCATTTCCTTCGAGTACGGCCCGTGCAGCAGCGATTCCGGCTCCCTGGCCGGCGACCGCACAACACGCCATGTTCCGGGTGGCGGCATGGGCGATTCGGTCGCCGCCGATGGCCCGACCGGTGACGAGGAGTCCTCTCACTGCCTTCGGGAGCATCGACCGATACGGCACATGCATGTACCGGCCGGTCGTCGGCAGGACGAGGACGCCGTAGCCGTCGATGAACTCGGGGTAGATGCCGATGGAGTCGCCGAAGCGCGCTTCGTTGCGCACGTCGTGCTCGGTCATGTTGTAGGCGGCATTGATCTTGCGGGTGTCGCGGATCCCGATCGTCATCCCGAAGTTCCGTAAGCGCGCATTGGAACACCCCGGCGTGTAGCGACGCAGTGCCTCGATGGCGTGCATGGCCTGACGGCGTCCGTCGATTTCGAATCGCGTCATGCTGTCCGGATCGGTGCCGTCGCACCCCGCGAGGTGGACGAGGTTCATGTAGGTGAGTTCGCCGCTGTCGTGCATGGCGCCCCATGTTCCGCCGATGGTCGTGAGCTCCGGGGGGATGACGCCGTCGGTGATCGCTTGGGCGAAAGGCTTGCCGAGGAACGGGGAGAACATCTTGTCCTCCTTGCCGGAGGTCTCGATCTCCCACTCGCCGGTGGACCAGTCGCCGTACGTCTGGGGGTCGGCGCGGACTCCTTCGAGGAACGCACGCTTGTCGACGCCGGCGAGATGGAACATCACCGAGGCCGCCTGCATGTGCTCGACGGGGGTCTTCACGGTCGGTGCGCCCGCCCGGTAGGCGATGTCGGCATCGCCGGTGGCGTCGATCACGATCGTTCCGAGGATCGCTTCGCGGCCGGCCTTGGATTCCGTGATCACCCCGATGATCCGGTCGCCGTCCATGACCGGGGCGACGACCTGTCGGTGCAGCATCGGATGGATTCCGGCTTCGTCGACCAAACGATCAGCAACAAGTTTGAAGCCTTCGGCGTCGATCTCGTGGGAGAGCGATTGGCTCTCGGGGACGGCGGCACCCATGGCCTTCGCCCGTTCCTCGAACTCCCAACCGATCCCGCCGGCTTCGACGGTCTTTTCGTGTCGATACCAGGCGAAGCCCTCGACGCCTACGGCGGTGATGTTGCCACCGAAGCACCCGAAGCGCTCGACGAGCGTGACGTCGACGCCGCTGCGGGCTGCAGCGAGAGCCGCCGCCAAGCCACCCGGGCCCGACCCGATGACGAGCACGTCGGTGCGATGGATCACCTCTACGTGTCGCTCCGGCTCGAAGATGGTGGTGCGTACGGACGGCATGGGTCCTTCCTGGGGTCGACGCGCGACGAAGTCGAGACAGGCTCAGAACTTCAAGGCGCTCAGATCAGGATGCCACTCGCGGCTCCTGCGCAGTGCATCGTGCCACTGGGACCGGAAGCCCCGCGCCCGGGCGGATGGCTCCACGACCCGTGTCGGTGCCCACATCGACGCGATGTCGGCCCAGCTCCACGTGCCCGTGCCCACACCTGCGAGGTACCCGGCCCCGAGGGCGGTCGCCTCGAGCACGGGTGATACCTCCACGGGCAGCGTGGTCGCGTCGGCGAGCGCTTGCACGAAGACGCTGTTGGCGCTCATCCCGCCGTCGACACGAAGCGATGCGACATGGCGGTGCGAGTCCGACTCGGCAGCCTCGAGGAGATCCGCGCCGCGGTTGGCGACACCTTCGAGAACGGCCCGCACGATCTCCGGACGGCCGGTGCCGCGGGTGAGGCCGACCAGCGTGCCGCGTGCGCCGTAGTCCCACTCCGGCGTGCCGAGCCCGAGCAGGGCCGGGACGAACACCACACCGTCGGTGTGCTCACACTGCTGGGCGATGGCTTCGGAGGCGGCCGGCGACGAGAGGATGTTGAGGTCCTCGCACAGCCACGACACGCAGGAGCCGGCGGAGAGGTCGATGGCCTCCAGTCCGAAGGTGGTGCCGTTGGCGTCGGACCACGCGACGATCGGGAACGTGCCGCCGATGCTGCGGGCCAGCTCGGCGGGACGGGTCGAGCCGAGGAGCATGTCGAACATCGCGCCCGTCCCGAAGGTGATCTTTGCCAACCCGGGACGGACGCAGCTCTGGCCGATCAGTGAGCTCTGCTGATCACCGACGACACCCGTGATCATCGGGGCCCCATCGAGCGCGGTCGCTCTGGCGATCGGCCCCGCACTTGGCACGATACGGGGCAGGCATGACTCGGGCAGGCAGAAGAACGCGATGTTCGCGTCGTCCCACACGACGTTGCCCCGCTCGTCGAGGTCGATCAGCCCGGTGACGGCTGCGTTGCTCGCTTCGATCACGTGTTCACGGCCATTGGTAAGCGTCCAAATGATCCAAGAATCGACGGTGCCGAAGCAGAGATCGCGTTTGCGGTCGGCATCGAAGGAGTCGAAGAGGAACTGCGCTTTCGTAGCGCTCTGGTTGGGGGCAATCGACTTCCCGACTGCTCCGGCCATGAGGCACATGCCGGCGGTGCGGAGGTCCTGCCAGCCGATGCCGTTCGCCACGGGGACGCCGGTTGCCCGGTCCCACACGACGGTGCTCGCACGTTGCGTGGTGATGCCGACGCTCGTCACCGGGCCACCCGAGCGGAGCGTGGCGTTGGCGAGGCCGATCACCGTTGCCGCCAACTCGGTCGGGTCGAACTCGACTGCCCCCAAGAACGGGTTCACCGCGGGAATCGGCGCCCGGTTCTCGTGGCCGGTCGAACCGTCGGGGTGCACGAGCAGGCTGCGCATGTTCGAGGTCCCGACGTCGATGACGAGATGGCTCATGACCGCTGGATTCGTCGCATCGCCTGTGACGGTAGACGCTTCGACGTCGGCGTGCACCAGCGGAGCTGTCGGATCGGCGAGGTCGAACCGCAATCGACGTTTCCTTGCTCTGGCGACGCACTAGCGTCGGATGCCGCAACGTCAAGGCGGCGTGGCAGAGTGGTCATGCAACGGCCTGCAAAGCCGTGTACCCCAGTTCAATTCTGGGCGCCGCCTCACAGCCCCTGACTGGTATAATGCCAGCTCAGGGGCTCATTTCGTTCGACCGCTCGGTACCGTCGAGACCTTGAGGGCCGAGAATGAAGCCTCGGTCGCTCCCGGAGCGACCGAGCCAACATTCTCTTCGCGGATGAACCTCATGGACTCCTCATGTT
>JANPFX010000154.1:0-1688 GCA_031423635.1 Acidimicrobiia bacterium
CTGAGTGGGATCTCGCTTCCGACGTCGGCGAGTTGGGCGACGAACCGCAGTCTGCTCAACGCCTGTCGGGCTGATCCTGCGTGGAGCGTGGTGTATCCCTTGACACCCGACGACAGGGTGAGGAGAAAGGCCAACGCCTCGGGTCTCCCGCGACAACTTTGCTGACGGTCGGCAGGTCCAGCGTTGTGTCGGTGCGCTTGTTGAGCCCCCCGGTGCTGTTGGGGGTCGCAATCTCGGAGGTCCACGGGCGTCGGACGTGACGGGCTGTGCACCATCGAGACGTTGGCGGCATAGCCGCCGAAGAACTCGCTGTACTGACCCGTGGCGATTTCAGGATTGGATGAATGTGGTCACGTGGCGGCGATCGGATGCTCAGGGGTGGGCTGGTTCGACCTGGGCGGTGGTGAAGGGTTCGGTTCGGTGCACGACTTGTTCGTTGTAGAGCGCAGCGATGTGTTCGTCGGAGAGCCGGAGCATGGTCGTGAGTATGTGGGTGGTGTCCTCGCCGATGGCTGGTGCCCCTCGCCAGATCTGTCCAGGTGTGAGGGAGAGTTTGGGGACGACGCCGTAGACGTGGACGGGGACGCCCGATTGACGGTCGAGAACGGGTACCGTCATTTCACGCGCCCGGTAGTGGGCGTCCTCGTACTGGTCCTGGACCCCGAACACTCGTGAGCAACCGATCTGGGCGTTGTTGAGCACGGTCTCCACCTCGAGCGCTTTGCGGGTCGCGCAGTACTCGCGAAGCAGCCTGTCGAACTCCAGGCCCTGCTCGGAGTTCACGGCGGCGGCGTCGCGAGTACAGGCATCGAAGCTGAACTTGTGCGGATCGAGTCCGAGAAGCTTGGTCACTCGGGGGAACATCACCGGGCCGAGGACACCGATGAACACCCAGCCGTCACTGCACGCGAACGTGTCGTAGGGCTGGAAGCCGGGCGCTTTGTTGCCGCTATGGCGGTAGGAGACGCCTTCAGCGGTGTAGAGGGGCAAGGTGTTGCCGTTGGTCTGGGCGACGGCCTCGTACTGGGCGAGATCGACGACTTGGCCGCGCCCTGTCTTGTTGACCTCCCACAACGCCATCATCGTCGCAGCCCAACCCGTCAGCGCAGTGATGTAGTCACCCGTGAAGGTCTTGGCTCGCTGGGGTGGACCGGATGGATCGCCGGTGATGTTCATCATTCCGCCGTAGGCTTGGGCCAAGGCGTCGTAGCCGGGACGGCCGAGGTATTCGGGCTGGCCGAACTGTCCGTAGGTGGAGACCCGCACGATGACAAGGCGGGGATTGACGGCCAAGGCCAACTCGTTGCAGATCCCGTTGCGTTCGAGGGTGCCCGGAGCCGAGGATTCCATCCAGACGTCCGAGATCTTCCACAATGCCATGAGCAACTCGACGCCCTTGGCCTGTTTGAGGTCGAGGCCCATCGAGAGTTTGTTCTTGGCGACCTCCGCCTCGTCCGCGCCGTGCGGTCGGGGCCCGCGCGTGATGAACGGCGCGGTCGTGCGGAACGTGTCCCCACCGGCGCGTTCGATATGGATCACCTCAGCACCGAACTCGGCCAGCTTCGTGCCGATGTACGGCTGAGCGATCAACACACCAGTCCCCACTGCGCGAATACCAGCGAGAGGCCCAAAGGTCGGCATCACCGCCGGCGTGGCCGGACGCTCCAAGCTCTTGATCCAGTCAGGCA
>JANPFX010000155.1:0-10100 GCA_031423635.1 Acidimicrobiia bacterium
CGGCTGATCACGTGGAAGCGGATGCCGAAGCGCAGTGTCCGTCCCGCCGCCGCGGCGAGCGACCGCATGCGATCCAGGCGCTCACTCACCATCGCCGGAGGCTCGCCCCAGGCGAGGTAAACGTCGACACCTTCGGCCGCCACGCGCTCGGCGGCGTCGGACGCACCGCCGAAGTAGATCTCGGGGATGGGGGCAGGCACCTCGCGGGTGGTCGCTCCGCTGACGTTGTAGTGCGAGCCCTCGAACGTGAATGGCTCGCCGGTCCACGCGCCACGCACCACCCGGACGAACTCGGCCGTCCGTTCATAACGCGTCTCCTTGTCCTCCCACACCCCGAAGCGGGCGAGCTCGGCCTGCTCGGCGCCGGTCACGATGTTGATCTTCAGACGACCACCGGACATCCGCTGATAGGTCGACGCCATCTGGGCCGCGAGCGTGGGCGAGAGGAGCGCCGGACGGAAGGCAACGAGGAACTTCAGCCGCTTCGTCAGCGGTAGCAGTGCCGCCGTGGCCAGCCATGCGTCTTCGCACCCGGTGCCACACGGCGTGAGCACCGCTCCGAAGCCGAGTTCATCGCACGCGATCGCGACCTGGGCGAGATAGCCGAAGTCGGGCGCGCGGCGATGGGGTGACGGTCCCGACGGCAGCACGTCGCGCGAGTCACCGCCCGTCGGAAGGAACCAGTGGACATCCAGCACGGTCGGCGAGCCTACGAGACGCCGTGCGAGCCGGACAGTTGCTGCGCCCCACCGAGCTGCGCCCGTTTGCCAAGAGCGGACGGTTCTGCGAGGGTCATGGAAAGGCAGCCGCTCGCCTTCGAGAGAACGGAACACCGACGTGGCCACCAAGCTCCAGACCCTGAACGTCCTACCGGCAACGGCCGACCATCCCCTCGGTGAGGCCGTCCGGGCCGACGGCCGCGTCCTCACCTGGTCGGAGCTCGAAGAGCGCGCCCGCCGTTTCGCCCACGGTCTGCGACACGAGCATCTCCACGAGCGCGATGCCTGGGGGATCCTTGCCCGCAACCGGCTCGAATGGGCCGAAGCCGCTCTGGGAAGCGCACGGGCCGGCTGCCGCTACGTGCCACTCAACTGGCACCTCATCGCCGGGGAGCTCACCGAGTTGCTCATCGACTCCGGCTCCAAACTGCTGATCGTCGCACCGGACCTCGAGACCGTGGGTCGCCAGGCCGCCCGGGCTGCCGGAATCACGCGGGTCATCGTGTTCGGCGCGGAGTACGAGGCCTGGCTCGCCGCCCAGACCGCCACACCGCCGGCGGAATGCAACATGGGCGCGCCGCTGCAGTACACCGGCGGCACCACCGGCCGATCGAAGGGCGTCGTACGGGCCGGGGCGGCCGTGAGCGCAAGCCACATCGCCGCCGCCGCATCGCGCTGGGGCACGTTGGTCCACATGCCCGAGCGCGCCCAGATGATGCTGGCGACCCCGATCTACCACGCGCTGGGTGGCGGCGTGCTGATGTCAGCGATGGCCCGCGGCAACCCGCTGCTCATCGTCGAACGATCGGATCCTGAGCAGACGCTTGCGCTCATCCAGGAGCATCGCGTCGTCGGCACCCCGATGGTGCCGACCCAGTTCATCCGCCTGCTCAAGCTCGATCCGGTCATCCGCAACCGCTACGACGTGTCGTCACTGCGGTGGGTGCTCCACACCGCGGCGCCGTGTCCCGAGTGGGCCAAGCGAGCGATGATCGAATGGTTCGGCCCGGTCATCGTCGAGCTCTACGGATCGTCCGAGGGTGTGGGGCCGGTAATCGCTACGTCCGAGGAATGGCTGGCCAAACCCGGCACGGTCGGACACGCCACCGACGTGCTCGAGCTATCTGTGCTCGATGAGGACGGCCACGACCTCCCGCCCGGGCAGATCGGCACGATCTACGCGAAACGGGTCGACGGCACACCGTCCTACTTCGGCGACCCGGCGAAGACCGCGGCGATGGTCCGTCCCGACGGACGCTTCACCGTCGGCGATCTCGGCTGGCTCGACGAAGACGGCTACCTGTTCCTGGCCGATCGTCGTGTCGACCTGATCATCTCCGGCGGCACCAACATCTACCCGGCCGAGATCGAGGCGGTGCTGAGCCAGCACCCGGACATCGCCGACGTCGCCGTGTTCGGAGTTCCGCACCCCGAGTTCGGACAGCAGGTGAAGGCGGTCGTCGAAGCAGTCGAGGGCGCAGAACTCGATGTGCACGAGCTCATTGCCTATGCGAGAGCCCAGCTCGCGTCGTTCAAGGTGCCGAAATCGATCGACGTCATGGACAAGCTCCCGCGCGAGGCGAGCGGCAAGCTCAAGAAACATCAACTCCGCGCCCACTACTTCGACTGACCCGTCAGCGATCCAAGGACTGGCCGACCCATTCGTGCCGCCGGTTCCATCGGAGCCGGATCAGATCACGTCGAAACGGCAACGACTACCGGGCGCTTTGGCGAGGCGTGCGTCTGCCGTGAGCACGGTGGCATCGATGGCCTCGGCGAGCGAGACATAGCACGCGTCGTAGGCCGTCAGGTTCCCGCGGAACTCCCAACACCGCCTGAGCAACGGCGCAGTCGGATACACCACAATCGGCAGACTCATAAGGTCAGCAATTGCGTTCGATGCTTGCCGTGTTGAGAGTTCGCCGGAGTTGAGATGACGCCGGATGACCGAGAGCACCTCGATCCGGAGAAGGTCCGGCGCCGCGAGCACTTCACCCGCGAGTCGTTCCCGGCAAAGGTCGCCATCGGGCCCACTGTCGGCGACCGCCGGGGCAACAACGGAGGCATCAACGACGAGCACGCTCGTCCTGGAGCGCGGCGATTGCAGTTGCGCGGGTCAGGCGACCTTTGGGGCGACTCTCGATTCGCTCGATCATCTCATCGATCGTTGGGGTTGCGACGATGGCTGCCAATTGTGCGGAAAGGTACTGCTGCAGGGACTGGCCGGCTTGTTCAGCTCGGTGAACGAGCGCTCCATGGATCTCGTCGGGGACTTCGCGAATCTGAACGTTCGGCATGCATGCGTTATACATGCACTCTCCGCCAAAGGCCGAGGAACTGAGCGACGCCGCTCACGCAATACGACAACGGTGCCCTACCCTTTGCCCGGTGGCTGCTTCACGACTCACTGATTCCTTCCCGCCATGGTTCTTCGATCGCTCCGACGAATCCCCGGACGACCGGTTCTATGCCTCCGATCGGCTGGTGACCCACATCGACGACGGTGCGATCGCCGCCGTTGGCGCGCTCTACGAGGAACTCGAGTTGACCGGCGATGTGCTCGACATCTGTTCATCGTGGGTTTCGCACTTCCGCACCGCCCCGGCCCACCTCGTGGCGATGGGGATGAACGCCACGGAACTGGCGGCGAACGAGATGGCGTCGTCGTGGGTCGTGCGCGACCTCAACGTAGAGCCGGTGCTCCCGTTCGGGGACGAATCGTTCGACGCCGTCACGTGCTGTGTCTCCGTCGACTACCTGACCAAACCGCTCGACGTCTTCTCCGAGGTGTCGAGAGTGCTTCGTCCCGGTGGCGTGTTCGTGTGCACGTTCTCGAATCGGTGCTTCCCGACCAAGGCGATACGCGGGTGGCTCTCGACTGATGACACCGGTCGATGCCACATCGTGGCCGCCTATTTCCGCGTGGCCGGGGGCTTCACCGACCCCGTCGTCGAACGGCGCAACCCCGGTGCCCGTTTCGATCCCCTCTACGCGGTGTGGGCGCGCCGCGCCTCCGAGCGCTTGTTGGTCGCCGAGTAGCCGAAGGGCGCGGCGGCGTCCAAGACGCGAACGCGGAAGCCTCACACGGCCGGGGGCCGCAACGCCGCTCGGACGCGACCAGTCCGTTGGCCAGCGCAGCAACGGCCTTCTTACCCCCTCGTCGGCGGGGGTTCATCCCATTCACCTAGGTGGAATCGCACACGTCGCCGGCGATGCGACCGACCTTGACCGGGCCGGGATTGCGCAGAGCATCGAGCGTCACCGCGAACGCGACCTTGTCGACGATCAGTCCGACGTGGGAGACCTTTCGACCGGGGCAGAGAACGTACGAAGGGCTCGGGGGCGACTACGGATACGCCATGAAGTAGAAGTTCAGGCCGCGGTCGAACTGCTCTATGAACGCCTCCCGCGACATTCCCGCAGCGTCCGGCGCTTCAAGCCAGTCGCCCATCAACGCGATGTGAAGGCCTGCGGCCGTCAGCAGGTCGTGAACCGTCTCCGGTCTCGTGCCGTAGTGGTCGGCGCCACCGAGACCGTGCTCGAAGATCACGTACGGCCGGCAGCGTGCGAGCGTTGCCACCGAACCGCGAAGGACCTGCAACTCCGCGCCTTCGACGTCGATCTTGATGAGTCGGACGTCGTATCCGTTCGGAACCACGTCGTCGAGTCGTAGGAGCTCGACGTCGATCTTCTCGATCGGCCCAGAAATGGCTCCGTAGTCGCGAGTGCGCAAGCCACTGAGCGCAGGTGCCGCGACAACATGGTTGAACACCGTTGTCCCCGGCGCATCGCTGAGAGCCGCCTCATGAAGATGGATGCCTTCCACACTGCCGTACTTCTCACGCAACCCCGCGAAGAGGTGCGGCAGAGGCTCGAAGGCATGGATCTCACCCTTGGGCGCAAACCTGCGCATCAGCTCGAGTATCGACCCTTTGTGACATCCGACGTCGACACAGTTCGATGTCGAATCGAGCACACGCTGCATGACGGTCTCCGCTTGCGCGTCATAGCGTCGGTTCAGCTCGGCTACTGCGTCGTTCGCCGTGGGGCGACGCACGAACCTCGCCAGGGCGCGAGCCATGGGTTCTAGCGGCGTTCCGACGATTCGTTGCTTGAGCATCCGATACATACCCATCCACTTCTTCGGATTCTTGGGGCTTGCACTTGAGCGCTCAGGGTGTCGCTACGCGGTTCCAGTGGCCATTCTGCGGGTAACCCGCTCCCTATACGAACCCGAGCGCCGCGGCGTCGTGGCGGAGGCGGTCGCGGTGGTCGGGGTGGGCGATGGCGATGAGCGCATTGGCGCGCTCCCGGATCGTGCGACCGCGTAGCTCGGCGATGCCGAACTCCGTTGCCACCTTGTCGACGGTGTTCTTCAAGGTGGTGACGACCTGGCCCTGCCCGAGTTGGGGCACGATACGGCTGACGGTGCCGTCCTTGACCGTCGATGTGAGGACGATGAAGCCCTGCCCGCCGTCGGAGTACATCGCACCCCGGGCGAAGTCGGCCTGCCCGCCCGACGACGACCAGTACCTGCCGCCGATCGTCTCCGACGCACACTGACCGAGCAGGTCGACCTCGATGGTCGCGTTGATCGACACGAACTTCGGCTCAGTGGCGACGATCGGCGGACTGTTCACGTAGCGCACCGGCCAGAGCTCCACGGCCGGATTGTCGGCGATGAAGTCGTAGAGCCGACGCGTGCCGAGCGCGAAGGCGCCCACCGCCTTAGTCCGGTTGTTGCGCTTGTTCGAGCCCGTGGCAGCGCCGCACTCGATCAGATCGACGAAGCCGTCGGAGATCAACTCAGTGTGGATGCCGAGGTTGTTCCGGTCCTTCAGGAGGGACAACACGGAATTCGGGATGGAGCCGATGCCGGCCTGGATCACGGCCCCATCGCCTACGCGCTCGGCGATGTAGGCCGCGATGCTCTGCTCGACAGCACTGGGGACAAGGGGCTGCACCTCAACCAGCGGCGCGTCACGCACGCACCATCCGAGGATCTGGCTGACGTGGAGCTGGTTACGTCCGAAGGTGCGCGGCATCTGCGGATTCGCCTCGAGGAAGAAGGGCGAGCGCCCGATGAAGCTCGACACGTAGTCAGCCGATGTACCGAGCGAGAAGTACCCGTGCCGATCCGGCATCGACGCTGCGGCGATCACGATGGGGTCCTTCGAGCGGAGCTTCATGAGGTCGGGAACCTCACTGAAGTTGTTCGGCACGAGATCGATCTCCCCGGCGAGAAAGCACGGCCGGGTGATGTGCGACAGGAAGTAGGAGATGTGGCGGAGCTTGTCGCCGTAGGCGCCGTGCAGGCTCGGACGGTCATGGAGCGCATGCATCTGGTGCACCTTCACGCCATCGAGGGATCCGGCCGCTGTCTCGATCGCGTCGAGCACGGAGACCGGCTCGCCGTTGGCGATCGGCACGATGAGGTCGGTGCCCTTCCCGATGAACTGGAGGACCGCATCGGGCGAGGTCGGATCTACGGGGTGGGGGGTGGTGGGTGCCATCGCTTCGATTCTCGCTCAGCCACCGCCGGGTCGTCGACGACCGCTTCGCCGTGGGAGAGTTCGGGTCGCCGTCCGTCGGTGATTTCGAGCGAGGAACAGCGCATGACCTACGAAAGTGCACCGGTGGACGGCGTTCGTGACGGGGTTCCCGACACGAAGCTGATCGTCGCACCCCGCCCGAGTGCACTTGCACTCGTCCCGACGGCGGTGCTCTTCGTGGCCGTGGCGTCGTTCTGGGCGCTCAACACCGTCGCGATGCGGGTCGCCGGCCGGACCGTTCCACCCATCACCGTTGCTGCGGCACGCGCGTTGATCGGCGGCCTCGTCCTGACCATGCTCGCCCGACGGCGAGGAGCTGCCTGGCCGGAAACCCGCTCGCAGTGGCTGCAGATCACCGCGATTGCCGTGCCGATGACCGGGCTCTCGACGGTCTTCTTGTTCCTCGCTGCCCGCAACATTCCGGCCGGGCTCGTGTCAATTCTGTCGAACACCATGCCACTGTTCGTGGCGGTGATGGCGACAGTCGTGCTCGGAGAGCGCGTCACATCTCGCATCGCCCTCGGGCTCGGTATCGGCATGATCGGGGCGGTGATCGTTGCCTGGCGCGCGATCGACGGGCAGGTTCGCGGAATCGGAATTCTCTACGGCGTGCTCGCTGCGGTGACCTCTGCAATCGGATCAGTCATGTACAAACGATTCCCGCTGCCGGGCGTGGACCGGTTGATGGCCGTGGCGATGCAGCTCTTGATCTCGTGTGCTCTGGTCGTTGTCATCGCCATCCCCGACGACCGTTCCAACATGAGCTTTCCGAAGACCTTCGTGGTTTCGTTCGTGTACTTATCATTGTTCGGGCTCGCATTGTCGTTCGTGTGCTTCTCCGAACTCGTCTCGCGCGGGACAGGGATGCAGGCCAGTGCCGTGGCCTATCTGTCGACGGTGCTCGGCGTGTGCTTCGGAGCCCTCCTGCTCCACGAACGACTGTCGTGGAGTGTCCTCGTTGGCGGCATCATCGCCATTTGCGGCGTCGCGCTCGTGCAGTTCGGGAACAACCGCCCTTGAGGGCCGCCATGCCGTGGGAGAGTTCGAGGGGCACCGATCGTCGGTGTTTCGAGCGAGGAGATGGCGACATGGGCTACGAAAGCGCACCCGCTGGCTGGTGGAAGGAGTTCGTCACTGCGCTTCCTGCGCGGACCGCCAAGCTGGCGATCGTTCGCAAGGACGGCAGCGCACATGTGGCTCCGGTCTGGGTCGACATCGACGGCGACGACATCATCTTCATGACGTCGGCCGACACCATCAAAGGCAAGGCCATCCTGCGCGACCCGCGGGTGAGCCTGTGCTGGGACGACCAGCGGCCCCCGTTCAGCTTCGTCACCATCGCCGGAACCGCCAGCACGTCGACGGACGCAACGGAACTGCTGTACTGGGGGAAGCGGATCGGGGGTCGCTACATGGGAGAGGAGAACGCCGAGGCCTACGGGAAGCGCAACGCCGTCCCGCCGGAGATGGTCGTGCGCGTTACCCCCACGCAGATCATCGCGAAGGTCGATGTCGCCGGCTGACGTACCTGGGTGACGACGGCGTGCGGTCGATACGATCGCGGGGTGGCACGACGTCCCAACCAGGTTGATGGCGAATGGCGTTGGTCGTTCGCCCGCCGACAGTTCATCCCCGACCATTCGCACCCGGAGCGCACCTACCTGAAGCGGTGGCGGTTCGACACGCCGCTCGGGTCGATCTTTCTCCACGCCATCCAGCTCCCCGACGGCGACGCCGACCCGCACAACCATCCGTTCTCCCAGTCGCTCAGCCTGATCCTCAAGGGTGGCTACACCGAACGACGGGGCATCCACGGCGAATCGACCCGTGAACTCCGGCCCGGGCGTTTGAACCGCATCGCCGGCGACGACGTTCACCGCATCGACGCCCTCCACGACGGACGTCCGGTGTGGACGCTGTTCTGGGCCGGCAAACCCCACGGTCGCGGCTGGGGGTTCTACGTCGACGGCACCTTCGTCGACCACAAGATCTACCTTGCCGGCAAGCCGAAGGATGTCGCCGCGTGATCTCGCTGCACCCGGCCAACACGGACTTCCACTGGATCGACCGTCCTCACGACGGACTGCGGCGCCTTACAACCGACGAAGTGCTTCAGTTCGACGAGCAGGGATACGTCCTCGTCCTCGACGCGTTCTCCGCCGCCGAGATCGCCGCACTCCGCGACGACATCGACGAATGGGAGTCACGCACCACGGAGTTCCTGCGCACACAACCGAACGCGTCGATGTCCATTGCCACAGCCGACGAGATCACCTTCACCATCCACCTCGTGCTCCGTTCGGAGGCCGCTCGAGCGTTCGCCCAGCACCCGGCGCTCGCCGGAGTGTGTCACGACCTCATCGGTCCCGACGCGCGGCTCTACTGGGACCAGGCCGTCTACAAGAAGCCCGAGCCGCACCGGGAGTTCCCTTGGCATCAGGACAACGGGTATGCCTTCGTCGAGCCCCAGCAGTACCTCACGTGCTGGGTCCCGCTCACCGACGCCACGATCGACAACGGGTGCCCATGGGTGATGCCGGGCCTCCACCGGCACGGCACCCTGGCTCATTGGACCACGTCCGTCGGCTTCCAATGCCTGGGTGACTCGACCGGCGCCGTTGCCGTGGAAGCTCCCGTCGGCAGCGTCGTGGTGTTCTCCTCACTCACCCCGCACCGCACCGGCCCGAACCTCACCGACGCGACGCGCAAGGCCTACATCGTGCAATACGCCGCGGACGGCGCTGAGGTTGTCGACGTGAAGACCGGCGGGCGCACCCGTCAGGACGACCCGGCACGGCAGTTCTTCGTGGACGAGCGAGTCGCGCATCCAACAGTGGCTACAGCGACATCCCAGATGGCCTGAAATTCGCCCGTTCCTGGCAAGGCATAGGGCATGCGGGATGCGAGATTGCGGGGTCTGGGATGTCGACCCCGCGAGCGGATCGCCGAATCACCGCTACCGCCTGCGGTCCGGCCGTCGCCGGCCTCCGATGCTCTCCGAGACGATAGCTCGCACCATCGGGGCGTCGAGCTCGTCCGGGTTGATCGTGCCGCGGAGGGCGATGGCCACGAGCTGCGACGGACCCGACGTCCACAGTCCCTCGTCGGTGAAGGTCGTGCGGGCGCCCACGCGTTGCACGAGCACTCGAGCGTCCGGCTCATCCGAGGCGCGCCTCACACGGACGATGCCCTTGGCCCGAACTATCCCGTCCGGCCACGAGGTAACCACCTCTCGGAGCGCGTCTCCATCCAGCGCGAGGTCTGACGTGAAGCTCCACGTCTCGAACACGTCGTCGGCCATTGCTCCGCCCGCCAACTCGCCGCCGTTCGCCGGAGCCTCCGAGGAGCCGGAACCGATGAGCACAGTTAGGGGCGCCGCACCGTGTCGCGCCTCGATCACGGGACGGTTCCCGGCGATGCCGGCGAGCCAGGCCCGCAGTCCGCCCAGGCTCTCCTCGTCGATCAGGTCGGTCTTGGTGACGAGGAGGAGGTCGGCGCCCGTGATCTGTCGCAGGACGATGTCACCGACGTAACGATCCTTCGTACGTGCACGTATCGTTTCGGCGTCGATCACGGTGACGACACCATCGAGTCGCAGCCCACCATCGTGGGTGTACGCCGCGATGGACGCGGGGTCGGCCACACCGCTTGCCTCGATGACCAGCCGATCCGGACGGGGATCCATCGCCCGAACCCCGTTCAGTGCGACGCCGAGGCCGTCGACGAGGCTGCAGCAGATGCACCCGTTGGCGAGAGTGATGGTGTCCTCGTCGGACGAACTGATCAGATCGGCATCGATGTTGATCGCACCGAAGTCGTTCACCAGCAC
>JANPFX010000156.1:0-5049 GCA_031423635.1 Acidimicrobiia bacterium
CGCCGAGGACGAAGTACTTCAGTGCCGCTTCCTGTGACTCCGCGCGACGGAGATGCGAACCGGCGAGGACGTAGAGAGCGATCGACAAGATCTCGAGCCCGAGGAACAGCACGATCAGATCGTTTGCCGAGGCCATGATGATGCCGCCCGAGGCCGACAGCAGCATGAGCACGAAGACTTCCGGTCCTTCGAGCTCTTCCCGGCGGAGGTAGCCGTCGAGCACCAACGCGGCGAGCGCCACTGCGCAGACAGTGAGCATGGCGAAGAACACGCTGAAACCGTCGACGTGCAGTGCGTTGGCCAGGGCCGAAGACGAGCGGCCGTGGTTCACCCGGTCCCACAACGGGAAGGTGAACCCGCCGGCGGTGATCGCCGTGCCGATGGTGAACCACGTGGCGAATCCTCGGGCCCACTTGGTGTGCTTCGCCAGCGATGCAACAACGATGAGAAGCAGGGCCCCGGCGATCAGCACCGTGGCCGGGCCGACGGCGATCCAGTCGATCTTCGGCGTGTCGAGCGTGGCCGAGATCGCTCCCTGGGCGACGTCCGTCGTTTCCGCGGCGGCCTGGGCGAGAACGTTCATCATCACTGCCCCTCCCCCTCGGTCGTCGAGTCCTCCGAGTGGGTGGCGGAGTCACCGTCGCTGTGTCCTTCGGACTCGGCCGAGCCGGCCGCGATCGCGCCCCGGTTCTTCGCGGGTCCGGGTTCGCGCTCGCCGGTCTTCGTCTCGACGTGGGTGATGAGTGCTTTCACGGACGGATCGATCCGATCGAGGAAGGGCTTCGGGTACACGCCCATGAGCACGATGACGGCGAGGAAGGGAACGATGACGATGCGCTCGCGAAGCGTGAGGTCATGGATCTGCGAGGCGTTCGCCTCGTCGGGCTCACCGTGGAACGTCCGCTGGTAGGCCCACAGGAGATAGATGGCAGCAAGGATGACGCCGCTTGCCGCAACAACCGCCCACCACCGGTGATCGACGAACGTGCCGACGAGGATCATGAATTCACCGACGAATCCGTTGAGGCCGGGAACACCGATCGACGAGAGCATGACGATCGTGAAGGCGCCGGCCAGGACCGGGGCGACCTTCTGGATACCTTTGAGATCAGAGATCAGACGGGTATGACGACGCTCGTAGATCCATCCGACGAGAAGGAACAACGCTCCGGTCGACACACCGTGGTTGATCATCTGGAGCACCGAACCCGAGAGCGACTGGTTGGTGAGCGCGTAAGTACCGAGCACGATGAAGCCGAGGTGGGCCACTGACGAGTACGCCACCAGACGCTTGAGGTCCTTCTGCACCGCTGCCGTGAGCGCGCCGTAGAGTATCCCGATCACGCCGAGGGTGAGCATGACCGGGCCGAACCACGTGGAGGCTTCGGGGAACAGGTAGATGCCGAAACGGATCAGTCCGTAGGTGCCCATCTTCAGCATCACGCCGGCCAGGATCACCGAGCCCGCGGTCGGGGCTTCGGTGTGGGCATCGGGCAGCCACGTGTGCAGCGGAAAGATCGGGACCTTGATGGCGAACGCCGCCGCGAATGCGAGGAACAACCAACGCGACGTGTCCCGCGACAGACCGGCCTCGGCCAGTTTGGTCACGTCGAACGTGAGCTCGCCGATGTTCTTGCGGGCGAGGAACGCCAGGGTCACCATGGCGACGAGCATGAGCCCGGACCCGACCATCGTGTACAAGAAGAACTTGGTCGCGGCGTAGGACCGGTTGCCGTGACCCCACCCGCCGATGAGGAAATACATCGGCACGAGCACGACTTCGAACATCACGAAGAACAAGAAGAGGTCGAGCGACAGGAACACGCCCATGACGCCCGCCTCGAGCAGCAGGATCCACGCGGTGTAGGCCTTGCGGTTGTGTCGCTCGTCCGGGCCGAGCAATGCCAGCGGGAACAGGAACCCGGTCAGAACGACCAGCCACAGCGAGATGCCGTCGACGCCGAGATGCCACGACGAGCCGAACGACGAGATCCACTCGTGCTTCGAGACGAACTGAAAGCCGGCCTCCTTCTTGTCGAACGCGAACATCATCCAGCCGGCAAGACCGGCGGTTCCGCCGCTGAAGAGCAGACCGAGGGGCAGTACGAGCTCGTGCACCCGCGTGTTCGGAATGAACATCACCACAAGGGCACCGATCAGCGGGAACACCACCAGCATGGTGAGGAGCGGGAACGCCACCGCAGCGGACCCCTCACTCGCAGCAAGCACCGTTGACAACATCAGAACCCCGTCCGAACAATGGCCCACACCAGAAGCGCGACCAACCCACCGGCAATGCTCAGTGCGTAGGTCCGCACATAGCCGTTCTGCAACTTGCGCAACTGGGTTCCTCCACCGCGCACCAGCGTGGCCATGCCGTTCACCACTCCGTCGATACCCCGCCGATCGACGACGAAGGCCAGGAACTCACTCAGCTTGCGCCCGGGCACTTCGAAGATCTTGGAGTAGATCGCGTCGACACCATATGCGCGCTTGAGAAGCGAGATCTCGAGTTTGGCTTGCGATTCGGGACTCGTTCGCGTGAGCCACTGTGAGGCTCCGAGTGCAATGCCGGCGAGCCCGCAGAGGGTGGCGATCACGGCGAGGGTGAGCTTGGTGCCGCTCGCCACCGACCCGTGCGAACCCACGAAGGCATGGATCTCGGTTCCGGGGATGAAGGACTCGTCGAGCCAGTGCTCGAGCCTCATGGCCAGGTTCTTGCCGCCGAACGGCTGGTTGATGGCGCCACCGACAACGGCGAGCACGGCGAGCACACCGAGCGGAAAAAGCATCAGCACCGGCGACTCGTGCGGTGTATGCCGATGCCCGTGAGCGGAGTCGTGGGCATCGGCGTGCGAGTCGGTTGCGAACCGTTCCGTGCCGAAGAACACGAGGATGATCTGGCGGGTCATGTAGTACGCGGTGAGCAGCGCGGTGACCAGTCCGATGACCCAGAGGGCCTTGTTCTCCTTGTACGCATCGAGGAGGATCTCGTCCTTCGACCAGAAGCCCGAGAACGGCGGGAACCCGGAGATGGCGAGCCAGCCCATCAGGAACGTTCCCGTGGTGATCGGCATCCACTTCTTGATGTTGCCCATCCACTTCATGTTCTGCTCGTCGACCACGACGCCGTGCATGCCGTGGATCACCGATCCTGCGGCGAGGAACATCAGTGCCTTGAAGAACGCATGGGTGACCATGTGAAAGATGGCCGCGACATTGCCGCCGACTCCCACGGCCAGGAACATGTAGCCGAGTTGACTGATCGTCGAATAGGCGAGGACGCGCTTGATGTCGTCCTGGGCGGTGGCGATGGTCGCCGCGAACAATGCGGTGAGCGCACCGACCCACGCGATGGTCGTCATCACCCCCGGGGCGAGTTCGAGCAGCGGGTGGACTCGAACCATCAGGTACACCCCGGCGGTGACCATGGTTGCGGCGTGGATCAGGGCCGATACCGGCGTCGGGCCCTCCATCGCGTCGGGAAGCCACACGTAGAGCGGAAGCTGAGCCGACTTACCGCACGCGCCGAGGAACAACAGCAGGCAGATCGCCGTGGCTGTGGATGAGGCGATGCCGTTCTCCTCGATCGAGCGGAACACGGCGTGGTACTGGAGTGAACCGGTCTCGTTGAAGATCAGGAACATGGCGATCATCAGACCGAAGTCGCCCACGCGGTTGACAACGAAGGCTTTCTTGCCGGCGGTGGCGGCCGACGGGCGCTCGAACCAGAAGCTGATGAGCAGGTACGAACACGTGCCCACGCCTTCCCAGCCGAGGAACATCAGCACGAAGTTGTCGCCCATGATGAGCATCAGCATCGAGAAGACGAACAGGTTCAGGTAGGTGAAGAACCGCGAGAACCGCGGATCACCGTGCATGTAGCCGAGGGCGAACACGTGGATCAGGGCAGCGATGCCGGTGACGAAAAGGACCATCGTCATCGACAGCGGGTTGGCCAGCAGCGCGACATCGACGCCGAGCGAGGGGAGCCACGACCACAGGACCTTGGTGTAGGCCCGCTCCTCGGCGGTCTTGGAGGCGAGATCCGCGAACACGCCCAACGAGATCAGGAACGAACCGGCCACCATCGCCGTTCCGAACCAACCGGCGAGCGGCTCGCCGATCCGCTTGCCGAACAGCAGGAGAACTGCGGCGCCGAAGAGCGGCAGAGCCGGGATGAGCCAGACGAGAGAGAGCACTTGGTCGTCAGCCCTTCAGAAGCACGGCGTTGTCCGCCGTGGTGCCGATCTTTCGGCGGCGGAAGATGGACACGATGATGCCGAGGCCGACGACCACTTCGGCTGCCGCCACGACCAGGATGAAGAACACGACGACCTGACCACCGATGTCGTTGAGCATCTTCGCGAAGGTGACAAAGGTGAGGTTCACCGCGTTCAGCATGAGTTCGACGCACATGAACATCACGATGACGTTGCGACGCAGCAGCAGACCGACCATGCCGATGGTGAACAGCACCGCGGCCACGGCGAGGAACCATTGTCCGCCGGGCCCGGAACTGGCCCTTTCGACGAGCACCGCTCCCTGGGCCTGGGTCATGCCGCCACCTCGTCGGTGAGTGGCTTGGGCTTGCGGGCCAGGAGCACGGCACCGACGACAGCGATCACCAAGAGGACCGAGGTGATCTCGAATGCGTAGACGTAGCGGGTGAACACCGAATCGGCGATCTTTTCGACATTGGTCCCCGGGCCATCCGCTGCACCCGCGGTGGACGGGGCACCGGTGGTGAAGTTGACCCGCGAGAGCGCGAGGAGCAGGCCGACCGCGGCGACGCCGATCACGGCCGCCGCCGGTCTCTGCGCCCGCAGAGGTTCGACGCCGATGTTGGCCTCGTCGCGGTCAACGCCGAGCAGCATGATCACGAACAGGAACAGCACTACGACGGCACCGGCGTAGACGATGACCTGCACGACGGCGAGGAAGTGGGCAGCCTGCGCCACGAAGAGCACGGCAACTCCGAACAGCGTGAGCACCAGCGAGAGCGCGGCGTGCACCGGGTTTCGCAGGGTGACGACACCGATCGCTCCG
>JANPFX010000157.1:0-8906 GCA_031423635.1 Acidimicrobiia bacterium
CTGAGTGGGATCTCGCTTCCGACGTCGGCGAGTTGGGCGACGAACCGCAGTCTGCTCAACGCCTGTCGGGCTGATCCTGCGTGGAGCGTGGTGTATCCCTTGACACCCGACGACAGGGTGAGGAGAAAGGCCAACGCCTCGCGGTCGCGTACTTCCCCGACAACGGCGATGTCGGGAGCCATGCGTAGGAACCCGGCGACGAGCCGTCGAAGATCCACTTCACCACGGTCGACACGCGGCGGCCGTGTCTGCATTGCCGCTACGTTCGGCAGAGGAACGTCTATCTCGAAGACCTCCTCCGCCGTGACGACCCGGAGCGTCGGGTCGAGCTCGGCGAGGCAGCACGAGAGCAGCGTCGTCTTCCCCGACCCGGGAGCTCCTGACACGATGACCGTCGCTCGCGCAGCGACGAACGCCTTGATGAGGTCGGCCGAGGAGTGGTCGAACATGCGTCGACGGACGAGTTCGTCGAGAGTGCGAAACGCGAGACCTCGGTGCTTTCGGATGTTGAGGAGCAGATGCCCATCTCTCGCGATGTCGCCGTGGACGAGGTGCAGCCGCGCACCGTTTTCGAGCTGGGCGTCCTGCAGCCCTTCGGACGGGTCGAGTTTTCGGTGCGATCCCGACGCGTTGTCGTCGAGGAGTTTCGTCACCGTCCGAAGCACGTGGTCGTCGTCGTGGAAGACCTCGTGATGGAAGCCGGCTGTTCCGTCATGGCGTTTGACGAAGATCGCGTACGGTCCGTTCACCATGATCTCGAAGACCGTGTCGTCACCCAGGAGTTCCTCGAGGGGGCCGTAGCCGGCGATGTTGCGCAGCGCTCTCGTCGTGAGCGCGTCGATGTCGGCGACGTCGAACCCGACGACGCCGCGCTCGTGGAGCATGCGCCACGTGGTGGCCTCTTCGACGATGAGGGACCGCAGACGACCGAGCGCGCCCGGTTGCGACATGTCGAGTCGCTCGGCCTTGGAGCGCTCCCGTACACGCTCCTCGATGGCGAGCAGTGGCGGGCGGTGGAACAACTCGTCGGAGGTCCGTGTACTCGCTTCGACTTCGGGCGCGGGCGAGTAGTCGGTGATGCTCATGACGCCGTCTTCCATCGCCCGAGAAACCCGCGATCAACGCGCTGGGCATCGTTCGGTAAACCGGAGGCATTGGACGACGCGCCGGGCCGATCGGCGAGCCGGAAATGGGCGTCGATCGCACCATGGATCGGAGCAACGATCGCGTTCGGGAATGGCACCAGCGCTCGAAGCCGGTCGTCGATGTCACGGGTCGGAAGGAACACCGGCGACGCGACCAATCCGAGACCCGTGGTCAACTCGGCGAGGGCCGCGGCGTATCCGGCACGCGCCCGTGAACCGTTGGCGGCATGGTTGAACACCGGCTGCACCGCGTTCGGGTGGACACCGAACTCGACAACGTCGCGTATCAGCCGGGCGACCGAATGCATCCCCTTCATGGACGAGTGCCCGACGACGAGCACGACCGCCGCATGCCGCAGGGCGAGGCGCGTGAGCTGGTGTCGTTCTTCCACATCGATCGACCCGTGGTCGCTTTCGCCCTCGACCTCGCCATCGAGGTCGGCAACCACATGCGCGTAGGTCCGCACGACCGCGTTCAGCGCCTGCTGGGACGACGCCGGCCGCAAGTGGGTCCACAGACGGCTGCGGCGAAGTCCGGGCAGAAGGTCATAGCCGCCGTTGGTGATTCCGGAGAACTGGGCGCGCACGGCGTCGTCGTCAGGGCTGCCGAGACGGCAGAGGTCGACAAGCTCGAGCAGACCGGGCGAGGTCGGATCGACGTCGTGGAGCATCGCCTGTTCTGCGCACCGTCGCAGGTCGATCAGCGCAGTGGAGTGATCGGGTCCCCGGCCGACCCGCCCAAGTCCCTGAGCGGCAGCGATCGCAACGGTCGAAACACCTGTCCCTCCGGGACCGATCACGGCGACCAGCGCCCCGTCCCAGGGCGACGACCCCACTGTCGGAACCCCTGCCGCTTCGTAGTCGGCGAAGTCGGCCTGATGAACTGGATGAGCGAATCGGATGAGGGCATCAAGCATCTCGTGCGGCGCGAAATCACGTGCCACGACGGCGTCGGCACCGAGCATGGTCCAGTCGTGGGAAGCCTGCGGATCGGCGATCACGAGCACTGCGATCGACGACGCGCGAAGGCCATGGACGAGGTCGCGGTCGACGCCGTGAGCGCCGCCGTCGAGCAGGACCGCCGACACCCGACGGCTGGCTCCGACCTGGGAAAGGAGATCGACGAGGCCGACACACTGATGGACCTCGGCCGCCATGGCGCCGCTGTTCGCCAGCTGTACCACCCGGTCGAGCCACGGCGCCCGCGGCCGGGCCAGGGCGACGAGCACGTAGCGGCCGGTCATCAGCTCGGACCTTCCTCGCCCGCCTGCCCGGCTTCGTTCGAACGATCAGACGTCGCGCTCGGCGTTCCCGTCGTGCGGACGAGGTGCACTTTGCCGGTCGTCGCGGCGTTCACGAGCAATTCGACGTCGAGCTCAGCGGGGACCGAGAACGTGATGAGGCGGTCACCGGTCGGGCTCATGACGTTGGCGTCACTGCCGGTCACCCGGGACACCAGGATGCTGCGGGCAAGGGTCTCGGTGACGTCGGTTCCGTCGCGCTCGACGGTGGCCAGCACATCGACGGTGTCGCCGCTGCGTAACGAACCACCGACCGCCGCGGCCACCGGAAGGCTCAGGGAGAACTGACGCATCGGCGCAAGGGTGTCGCCGGCATCGGTCGCGCTCTGCAGGATCGGGTCACCCGAGGCAATCGGTCCGAGAGCGACACGTCCGACCACGGCGCTCGGATCGCCGAACGTCCGGACGCGGAACTCGGCCGTGATCACCACGTCGTCGACGCGTAGATCCTCGGCGGACACGAGCATTCCGGCGGAGATGTCCCGTGAGGCGACGACCAGGGGCCGCACCGGGTCGTCGGCGCGCCCGGCCGCGGCGTACCAGGCCACCAACGCCGCACTCACGCAGAGCAGCGCCCCCACGATCGCCCGCGCGTTGGGGAGGGCACCGGGCCCGCCACCGAAGCGGTGGCGGCGTCCGGCCGTCCGGCGGGTCGACGCGGACCTCGACTGCCCATCGCCGTTCCGTAGGGAAACATCCACCATGGCACGGGTCTACATTGTCGTTACCGAAAAGACAAGACATCACTTGAAATTACATACAAGTTATTCAAAACGCCTGTGTACGCTGAGGAGATGGCCCAGGAACCGAAGTGGTTGAGTTCCAATCAAGCGGCGGAACGCCTCGGCGTCTCCCTCCGCACCCTGTACAAGTTCGTCGACGAAGGGCTGGTGCCGGCGTACAAGTTCGGCCGGGTCATTCGGCTGCGAGAGCACGAGATCGACGCGTTCATCGAGGCGTCGCGGATCGCCCCCGGCACGCTCGACCACCTCTACCCCGAAGCCAAGGGCGCCGGGGCTGACGGCTACTGACCGCAGCCGGCCGGAGCGGCTCATCGGGCCAGCACCACGACTTGGCCGACGGCGCTGAGCGGCACGTACACGAGGTCGCGCTCGAACGTCCGCAGCACCACGACGTCGACACCGCACGTCACGAGCGTGCCTTGCTCCTCCGGTCCTCCGTCAAGTACGAGTCGCACATCGGCTCGCTCTTCGGCGAGCGCAACGAGGCACGAGCGAAGCGTCGAGGCCGACGCGTCGGCGTCGGAGGCGAGAAGGCGGGTGCCGGGGATTCGGACGGAGCGGAGCCTGTCCAGTGCGAGCAGCACGCGTTGGCCACTTCGGGCCTGCACCTCGACGACGTCGAGGCCGACGGCACCGATCACCCCGTGGCGAACCGATCCGCTCGACATGACGCAACGCGCCGATGCGCCGGATTCGGCGGCGGCACGCAGCGCGCCACGGAGCGTCATCGATTCCTGGTCGACCCGCTCCCGCCAGAACAGCGCGCTGCGCAGCTCCGCCGAGGCGTCGGCCCGGTCGTCGTCGAGGAGGGACTGCAGCGGTTGATCGTCCGACGCGGCCCGAGCGGCCCGGGTCACCGACCGGGCGAGACCTGCCGTACCGTCCTTCGACGCCGCCATGGTCACCGAGTGTGGTGAACGACCGTTCAGTTGTGCGCCCCCGTTCACAAACAATCATGCCTCCGCCGACCCGATCACTCCGGACGATCGTGCAGTCGTGACCGTCCTGGGTCGGCTCAGACGCGCTGGGTCGGCTCGCGCCCGAAAACCCACAAGATCCCGACCCAGTGAATGTGAGCCGACCCGGGAAGTTGAGCCGACCCAGGCGTCGCGCCCTCGAGGTCAGCCGGGTTGGCAGGTGGGGCAGGCGTAGGCCCAACGGCCGGAGAGGTCCCACCGCTGGATGGGCGTGCCGCAGCGGCGACAGAGGTCCTTCTTGTAGACGTAGACCGCTTCCTTGCTGCGGATCCGACGCCGTGGAATGCCCTCCATCCCCAACTCGTCGTCGCCCACCGTGATGATCCGGGCGTCCTCCACCCCTTGGCGCAGCATCCGCACGATCGTCGACCACAACGCGTCGAACTCCCACCGGTTGACGGCATTGGCCGCCCGATTGGGGTGGATGCCGTGCACGAACAGTGACTCGGCCCGGTAGACGTTGCCCACGCCCGCGATGACTCTCTGGTCCATGAGCGCCTCGCCGATCGTGGACTTGCGTTTGACGATCCGCGCCCAGGCGAGCTCCGGGTCGGCGTCGTCGCGGATCGGGTCGGGCCCGAGACGGGCGCGGATCAGCGCTTCCTCATCGGGCTCGATGATCCGGCAGTCCGTCGGGCCGGTCAGATCGACCGCCCATTTGTCCCCGACGATGCGCATACGGACGGAATCGCGGGGCGTGTCACCCGGCGCAGCAGTGCGCTTGAACTTGCCGAACAGGCCGAGGTGCACATGGATGGTGGTTACCCGCGGATCCGCGCCGGACGCTCTACGGGGACGGGAGCCGATCGGGGCGAAGCGGTAGAAGAGGTGCTTGCCGTACGGATCGATGGCCCGCAGGATCTGGCCGTCGACGATCGCCGCGCCGTCGGCCATGCGCCCCTGCGGCGAGGTCACCGTGACCCGTTGCTTGGCGAAATCACGGGTGTGGTCCCGGGCAAGGCGGTGAATCGTATGGCCTTCGGGCATCGGGGACCTGTCAGTGGAACGCGGGCGGCGGTGGACCTGTCTCCGAGCGTAGGGAATGCCAACGGTTACGTTGACCGCAGCGCGGCCGTAAACGGCCCGCTACGGCCTCGTCGGCGGTCCCGAATCGGTTTCACCGAGACGTGGAACCACAACGAGTACCCTGGTGTGGCCATGGATTGTTTGTTCTGCCGGATTGTGACCGGTGAAATCGCGGCGACGAAAGTGGCGGAAACTGACCTCTCCCTGGCGTTCCGCGATCTCGCACCAACGGCACCAACCCATGTGCTGGTGGTTCCGAAGCGCCACGTCGAACATGCCGGCGTGATCACCGCCGACCATGCCGCGGACCTGGCCGACATGTTCACCACCGCCGAGGAGGTCGCCCGCGTCGACGGCATCGACGCCTCCGGCTACCGGTTGGTGTTCAACGTCGGTGACGACTCGGGCAACAGCGTCCCTCACCTCCACATGCACGTGATTGGCGGTCGTCCGATGGGGTGGCCCCCCTTCCGGGCATGACATCCATGTCCGATCGATCTCGCCGGGCGCGATGCGGCGCCCCTTCCACACCATGACCACAACCAACACCACCGGAACGCGCAGCGCCGGCACCCGCAAGGTCTTCGTTCCGAACAACCACCTCATGGCCCGCCTGGCCGGTTCGCGTGACGAGCACCTCCGCCGCATCGAGGCATCGTTCCCCGACACCCGTATCCATGTGCGCGGCAACGAGATCACTCTCGACGGTCCGTCCGCCGATCAGGCCACGAAGCTCTTCGAAGAGCTCATCGTGTTGCTCGAAGCGGGCATCACCCTCGACGATGCCGGCCTCGGCCGCAGCATCGACATGGTCCGCGCCGATGAGCGCCCCAGCAAGGTCCTGTCGACCGAAGCGATGCGTTCCTCCAAGGGGAAGTCGATCAAGGCGAAGACGAGCGGCCAGAAGCGCTACGTCGATGCCATCAACGAGAACATCATCACGGTCGGCATCGGACCGGCCGGTTCCGGCAAGAGCTATCTCGCGGTTGCTCTCGCAGTGCATGCTCTCGTCACCAAGCAGGTCACCCGCATCATCTTGACCAGACCGGCGGTGGAGGCGGGGGAGAAGCTCGGCTTCCTGCCCGGCGATCTCATGGCGAAGATCGACCCCTACCTCCGTCCGCTCTACGACGCGCTCTACGACATGCTCGACCCTGAAGGCGCAGCAAAGCTCATCGAGAAGAGCGTCATCGAGGTCGCCCCGTTGGCCTTCATGCGGGGCCGCACGCTCAACAACAGCTTCATCATCCTCGACGAGGCCCAGAACACCACGCCCGAGCAGATGAAGATGTTCCTCACCCGAATCGGGTTCGGTTCGAAGGTCGTGATCACCGGCGACGTCACGCAGGTCGACCTTCGCGGCGAGCGATCCGGATTGGCTGGTCTCGAGAAGATCCTCGGCACCATCGAAGGTCTTTCGTTCGTGTACTTAACGAAGTCCGACGTTGTGCGCCATCGGATCGTCGCCGACATCGTGGACGCCTACGAGCGCAACGACGAACTGCAAAGCGCGCGTGCGAAAGCCTCGTCATGATCGACCAAAGGGTTCTGATCGGCGACGAATGCATGTACGGAGTGTCCCGCGACGAAAGCCTCGTCATGATCGAACGATCCAGAAGCGCCGGTCGACGTCGAACCCTCCGCTTGGAGCACCAACCATGAACGGCTCTCATCAACGCAGTGACCGTCGCCGTTTCCTCATCCCGGACAGGCAGCAATGAACATCGAAGTGTTTGTCGCCGACGAACAGGTCGACCACCCGATCGACACGGATCGTTGGCTGCGGCTTGCCGTGCAGGTTCTCGCCGCTGAGGGTGTCGACCGCAACAACGAGGGCGTCGAGATGTCGCTGCTGTTCGTCGACGAACCGTCGATCGCCGAACTCAACCTCCAGTTCATGGGCAAGACCGGGCCGACCGATGTGCTCTCTTTCCCGATCGACGAAGAAGCCTCGCCCCGCCACATCCCGCCGCTCGCGATAGCGGCACCCGTGGGGATGCCCCTCCCGGCCCGAGGTGACGACGAAGACGACGAGGAGCTTCCGCTCCTGCTCGGCGACGTCGTTGTCTGCCCGTCCTACGCCGCCACGAACGCTCCCGAACACGCCTCGGACCATCACCACGGCACCCTCGACGATGAGATCGCGTTGCTCGTGGTGCACGGCATCCTCCACCTGCTCGGCATGGATCACATGGACGATGCAGAAGCTGAGCTGATGGAAGCCCGCGAACAGGAACTCCTCAACCAGTTCCATCGATCGTCCAGCCCGGTGCAGTCATGATCGGCTGGCTCGCCGCCGCCAGTTCCTCTGAGGGCTCGGCATCGTTCGGCACCGGCCAGGTCGTCCAGATCCTGTTCGTCTTGTTCCTCGTGGTGTTCTCGGGGCTGCTCGCATCCGCGGAGACGGCGTTGACGAGGATGACGAAGATCCGGGCGTCGAGCCTCGCCGAAGACGGCCGACGCGGCGCAAAGGCCGTCGTTCGCATCGTGGAGGCCCCCGAGAAGTTCATCAGCCCATTGCTGCTGATCGTGCTGTTCTCCCACCTCACGATGTCGACCATGGTCGGTCTGCTCGTCGAGCCGGTGTTCGGTGCCTGGGGCGTCATCGTGGCGATCGTGCTCGAACTCGCCATCATCTTCATTTTCAGCGAGCTCGGCCCCAAGAACTATGCGCTGAAGAACACCGACAAGGTCTCCCTTGCGGTCGCCCCGTTCGTGCTGCGCCTCACCGGCTTTCCGCCTGTTCGTCTCCTCACCAGGGGCCTGGTCGGGATCGGCAACATCCTTCTCCCCGGGCGCATCAACGACGCGCCGATCACCACGGAGCACGAGCTCCTCGCCTTCGCCGACGCCGCCCTCGACGACGACGTGATCGAGCACGGCGAGCGGGAGATGATCCACTCGATCGTCGAGTTCGGTGACACCATCGTGCGCGAGGTCATGAAGCCGCGCACCGACATGATCACGGTGTCGGCCGACAAGTCGATCGAAGACGTGATGGACGTCGCCATCAGCGCTGGGTACTCACGCATACCGGTGATCCGCGAATCGAAGGACGACATCGCTGGAGTCGTCTATGCGAAGGACCTGATGCGGGCGCTGCGTGACGGCAAACCGGACGCTCCAGTCGTGTCGATCGTTCGCCCTGCCCGCTTCTGCCCGGAGTCCAAACGGGTGAGCGAGCTGATGCGCGAGATGCAGAACCAGAAGTTCCACATGTGTCTCGTCCTCGACGAATACGGCGGCACCGCCGGTCTCGTCACTCTAGAGGACCTCATCGAAGAGCTCGTCGGCGAGATCGTCGACGAGTACGACGTGGAAGAGGCGCAGGTCCTCAAGCTTCCGAACGGCGACCACATCGTCACCGCGACGATGCTCATCGACGAGCTCAACGAGTTGCTCGGCGTCGAGTGGCCGTCGGAGGACTGGGACTCCGTCGGCGGTCTGCTCTTCAACCGGCTCGGCCACGTGCCCCATGAGGGAGAGACCGTGAGCTACGAGCATCATCTTCTCCGCGCTGAGCGGGTCAAGGGCCGTCGGATCGGCCGGGTTCGCATCACCCACGTTCGGAGTAACCATGATGACTCCGCGGCGCTCGACACCGAGCAGTAGGGCGATGGCCGGCTCCGAGGTGCCCGATCGGCCCGATCCGGCTGCCCCGACAGGTGATGAAACTCGACTCAGTGACCCCGAGGCGGCGGGTGCGCGGGGGAG